>NZ_JASERH010000032.1:0-209217 GCF_030766975.1 Streptomyces sp. KL116D
TACGTCCTTGTTCGCTTCACCCGCGGATGTGCGCTGCTCTCCCACAACGATCCCGTCGGCCTCGTCGGCCTGCTCGGCTGGGCTACTGACCTGGCTGGTCACTGAACTGGACCTCCCTCGGGGCGGCTGTTCGGGCAGGCTCGTCCCACCGGCCTTCCCAAGGCCCACCCTACGTCTGTAAGGGTCGCCTTCCTCCGAGCATTCGCATGATGGACGTCGAAATGAGACGGCTTGTCGCCCTGGTTTGTCATGGTTCGCTCGATTCCCCCGACCCTCCCTTGAGACGCGCTCCAGTCATCCTTTGGTTCTAGGTCCGGATCGGCGCCCCGACATGCCCGATGCAGATATCTGACAGAGTGTCAGGTACTCAGGAGTTCAGGTAGGTCAGGACGGCCAGAACGCGACGGTGATCCCCGTCACTGGGCGACAGGCCCAGCTTCAGGAAGATGTTGCTCACGTGCTTCTCGACCGCACCGTCGCTCACCACGAGCTGCCGGGCGATCGCCGAGTTCGTCCGCCCCTCCGCCATCAGGCCGAGAACCTCGCGCTCGCGGGGCGTGAGATTCGCGAGCACGTCCTGCTTGCGGCTGCGCCCGAGCAACTGCGCGACCACCTCCGGGTCGAGCGCCGTACCGCCCTCCGCGACGCGTACCACCGCGTCCACGAACTCACGCACCTCGGCGACCCGGTCCTTGAGGAGGTAGCCGACGCCGTGGCTCGAACCGGCCAGCAGTTCGGTGGCGTACTGCTCCTCCACGTACTGCGAAAGGACCAGGACCCCGAGCCCGGGGAACTTCCCCCGCAAGTGGACCGCCGCGCGCACCCCCTCGTCCGTGTGGGTGGGCGGCATCCGTACGTCCGCCACGACGACGTCCGGGAGCTGGTCCTGCGCCCCCAGGTCGACGATGGTCTTGACCAGCGCGTCCCCGTCGCCGACACCGGCGACGACCTCGAGTCCGCGGTCGGTCAGCAGCCGGGTCAGCCCCTCCCTGAGCAGCACTGAATCCTCGGCGATGACCACCCGCACCCTGTCCTCCACGTTTCTCGTCCCCCCAGCGCCCCCGTGAATCTGTTCACGAGAGCCGTTTCTGACAGGTCCAGCATTCCAGCATCCGCACCCCCGTGCCCCTAAGCGGCGGAAATAGGGGGCGCATGCAGACAGCGCAGTGGTCGGGCGGCACCGAAACGGTGCCGCCCGACCACTGCGCTCACTTCCGTCGCGTACGTCTTCCCGTCATGCCCGGCGCCACGGCAGCTCCGCCGTCACCCGGGTCGGCCCGGCCGGCGGCGAGTCGACGAGGAGGATGCCGTCGACCGCGTCGAGCCGCTCGGCCAGGCCGGCCAGGCCCGAACCGCCGTCGGCGCTCGCCCCGCCCACCCCGTTGTCGTGGACCTGGAGCATCAGCCGGTCCCGGGTGCGCCACACGTCGACGGTCGCCCGGGTCGCCCGGCTGTGCTTGCTGACGTTCTGCAGCAGCTCGGACACGGTGAAGTAGGCGATGCCCTCGATGGCGGGGGCGGGCCGCTCCGTCAGGTCGACCTCGACCGTCACCGGCACCGTGCAGCGGGAGGCGACCGAGGACAGGGCCGCGTCCAGGCCGCGGTCGGTGAGGACCGCCGGGTGGATGCCGCGGGCCAGGTCCCGCAGCTCCTGCAGCGCCGTCTTCACCTCGCCGTGCGCCTCGCCCACCATGCGCGCCGCCTCCGCCGGGTCCTCGGCCAGCTTCTCCTTGGCGAGGCCCAGGTCCATCGCCAGGTTGACCAGGCGGGCCTGCGCGCCGTCGTGCAGATCGCGTTCGATGCGGCGCAGGTCGGCGGCGGCCGTGTCGACCACGACGCCGCGGTCCGACTCCAGCTCCACCACGCGGGAGGCGAGCCGCGACGGGCCGAGCAGCCCCGCGACCATCAGCCGGTCCACGGTGGTGAGCGCCCGCACCACCCACGGCGTCGCGAGCACGAAGAGCAGACCGACCAGCGAGGTCAGACCGATCTCGAAGGGGTTGTTCAGGTACACCGAGTGCTGGTCGTCCCCGTAGAGCTGGAGGCCGGCCTGACCGGCGTACATCGGGAAGACCCACTGCCACAGCGGGTAGGTGAACAGCGTCCAGCCCGTCGTCCAGAACGCCACCGCCACGGAGAACGCGAACGTCGCCCACGGGAAGTGCAGCACCCCGTACAGCAGGTGCCGCCAGGAGACGCCGCTCTTGAGCGTCGCGCCCATCCACGCGAACGGCCCGCCGTTGCGCGGCCGCAGCGGCTCGGGGGTGCCGACCTCCAGGCCGAGCAGACCGCGCGCCCGCACCCGCTCCAGGGCGCCGAACCCGCGCGCCCCCGCCAGCGCCGCCGCGAGCACCGGCACACCGATGAACGTGACGAGCAGGCCCGCGCCCAGCGACACCATCGTCACCGTCCACACGAAGAAGACGATGCTGAGGGGGAAGCTCAGCAGCACGTACCCGAGCTCGCGCCAGGCCCGCCCCTCGATCGGCGCCCGCAGCCCGGCGGGCAGCCGGCCGAGACCGCGCCGGGGGCGGGGCGCGCCGCCCGGGTGGTCGGTGTCGCCGATGTCGCCGATGTCGTCGTACGAGTACTCACCGCGGCGCTCACTGCGGTGTTCACTGCGGTATCCGTACTGGTGCGTGGCCATCGGTGTCGTCCGTTTCTGCTCGGGTCTCTGCTCGGTTCCGCTGCTCTGGTTCCAGGGTCCTCGCCGAGGCGGGGCCCGGCCATGCGGCGGGTCGGCGTCTTCGACCGGGGGTTTTCCCTACCCCCGTGGGGCCCGTCGGGCCTACTGCTGGTGCCGGTCGCGCCACGGCAGTTCGGCCGTGACCGTCGTTCCGGTGCCCTCCGGCGAGTCCACGACGAACAGGCCGTCGACCGCGCCGAGCCGCTCCGCGAGCCCGGCCATGCCGGTGCCCTTGTCGAGGCTCGCCCCGCCCCGCCCGTCGTCCCGCACCTGGATGAGCAGCCGGTCGTCCGACCGCCACACGTCGACCGACGCGGAGCGGGCGCCGCTGTGCTTGCTGACGTTCTGCAGCAGCTCGGACACGGTGAAGTACGCGATGCCCTCGATCGCCTCCGCGGGCCTGGCCGGCAGGTCCGCCGTCACCTTCACCGGCACCGTGCAGCGCGAGGCCACCGAGGAGAGGGCCGCGTCCAGGCCGCGGTCGGTGAGCACGGCCGGGTGGATGCCGCGGGCCAGGTCGCGCAGCTCCTGCAGCGCGAGCTTCACCTCGCCGTGCGCCTCGTCGACCATGGCGGCCGCCGTGTCCGGGTCCTCCAGGAGCTTCTCCTTGGCGAGACCGAGCCCCATGGCCAGGTTGACCAGGCGGGCCTGCGCGCCGTCGTGCAGATCGCGCTCGATGCGGCGCAGGTCGGCGGCCGCCGTGTCGACCACGACACCCCGGTCCGACTCCAGCTCGGCGATCCGCTGCTCCAACTCGTCGGACGGCGACAGGAGTCCGCGGACCATCGCCCGGTCCGCGTTGGTCAGCCCGCGCGCCACGAACGGCAGCACGGGCCACAGCACGAAGAGCCCGGTCAGCGTCACCGCGAACGTGACGATGCCCCACGGCAGCCGGATCACCTCGTACAGCACCGCGCGCCAGCCCACCGGGTCCTTCAGACCGGTCCACAGCCATCCGAAGAAGCCGCCGGCCCGCCGCACCGGCAGCGGACTCGGCTCCTCGACCCGCACCCCGAGCAGCTTGCGGGCCCTGGCCCGCTCCGCCCTGCCGAGCATCCGTGCGCCGCGCAGTCCCGCGGTGATCAGCGGCAGGCCGATCACCGTGACCGTCAGCCCGACGCCGAGTGCCAGCATCGTCACCGCGTACACGAAGCCGACCACGGCCAGCGGGAAGCTGCTCAGGAGGTACGCGATCTCCATCCAGGTGTGTCTGTCGTAGGCGAAACGCGGCGACGGCAGCGCCGGGCGGTCATCGCCCGGAGCGTCGGCGGCGTGCAGTGGGTCCGTCATAAGCGAAAGGGTGCCCTGCGCGCGCGGGGCGGCGCCATGAGGCGGGCTGCCGGGGACGAACGGGGGATAACCCCACCTCGCCGGTGCACCCCTTCGTACCGGGCTGCTTACCGTCCCTTTAACAGGCCCTAGACTCCCGTGCGTACAGATCGTCGAACACGACACATCACTACGAACACCCAACGAACACACGAGGGGCGACAGACGTGACGGGACCGACCGTGACCGTCATCGCGGCGGACTACTTCCACTCGTACTCGGTGGTCGGGCTGCTCGCCGTCGTCGGTGTGCTGTTCGTCGCCGTGGCCTTCGGCGCGGGCCGCCTGCTGCGGCCGGTGGTGCCCACCCCGGAGAAACTCCTCACGTACGAGTGCGGCGTCGACCCCGTCGGCGAGGGCTGGGCGCACACCCAGGTCCGCTACTACGTGTACGCGTTCCTCTACGTGATCTTCGCGGTCGACTCGATCTTCCTCTTCCCCTGGGCCACGGTCTTCGCCGCGCCGGGATACGGCGCGACGACCCTGGTCGAGATGTTCATCTTCCTCGGCTTCCTCGCCGTGGGCCTGCTGTACGCATACAAGAAGGGCGTCCTTACGTGGACGTGAGTGACGTGAGCGATGTGACCTCCTCGGAGCCGGTGTACCTGCCCGAGCCGAAGAAGCTGGGCGTGCTCTCGCGGCTCGCCCCCGAGCCGATGAAGGTGGTCCTCAACTGGGGCCGCCGCTACAGCCTGTGGGTCTTCAACTTCGGACTCGCCTGCTGCGCCATCGAGTTCATCGCGGCGTCGATGGCCCGCCACGACTTCATCCGGCTCGGCGTCATCCCGTTCGCTCCGGGCCCGCGCCAGGCGGACCTGATGATCGTCTCGGGGACCGTGACCGACAAGATGGCACCGGCCGTGAAGCGGCTGTACGAGCAGATGCCCGAGCCGAAGTACGTCATCTCGTTCGGCGCCTGCTCCAACTGCGGCGGCCCGTACTGGGACTCGTACTCGGTGACCAAGGGCGTCGACCAGATCATCCCGGTCGACGTCTACGTGCCCGGCTGCCCGCCCCGACCGGAAGCGCTGCTCCAGGGCATCCTCAAGCTCCAGGAGAAGATCGCCCGGGAGTCGCTCGGCGAGCGGTACGCGTCCGCCGACGCGGCGGCGGGCCGGCCCTCGGCCGCCGCGCTGAGCAGCGGTCTGGTCGAGCCGCCCGCCCCGGCCGGGGGTGAGCGATGAGCTGGCTGCCGAACCCCGTCGATGAGCTGTTCGGCGCCGGGGCCACGGTCGAGGAGGCGTACGACCTGCTGACCGTCGACGTCCCCGCCGCCGACTGGATCTCCGCCCTGGAGACGGCCCGTACGACGCTGGGATGCACCTACTTCGACTGGCTGAGCGCGGTCGACGAGCCGGAGGCGGGCTTCCGCGTCTGCGCCCACGTCGCGGCCGTCGCCCCCGGGTCCGTACGCCGGCTGCTGCTGCGCACGACCGTGCCGCACACGGCACCGGTGCTCGCCTCCGCGGTCGGCGTGTACGCGGGCGCCGCCTGGCACGAGCGCGAGACGCACGAGATGTTCGGCGTGGACTTCACCGACCACCCGGGCCTCGACCCGCTGCTCCTCCCCGAGGGCTTCGAGGGCCACCCGCTGCGCAAGGACTTCGTGCTCGCGGCGCGCGTCGCCAAGGCATGGCCGGGCGCCAAGGAGCCGGGGGAGTCCGAGCACGGCGGACCCAAGCGGCGTCAGATGCTGCCGCCCGGGGTGCCCGACCCGAACGAATGGGGTCCGCTGAAGGGCCAACTGCCGCCTGCTCCGGCACGCCCCGCACGTGGTGCGGGCCGTGCGGCGGGGGCCGGCGCGGCGGGCCGTACCGCGGGTGCCGGTGCGGGTGCCGAGGGGCGGGCCGTGGGGGAGCGTCCGGCGCGGCGCTCGCGGTCGGCGAGCGACGGTTCGGCGAGTCAGGCGGCGGCCGCGACCCCGGCGCCCGAGGCCTCGGAGGGGGCCGCCCGTCCGGCGCGGCGCTCGCGGAGCGTGTCGGACGGCTCGGCCTCGCAGCGGACGACGCCTCCGACGGCGGACACGGAGCCCACGCCCACGCCCAAGCCCCGGACGAGCGACGCGCCCTGGCACCACGCCAAACCGGCCTTCGACGAGGAGTCCCGCCCACCGGCGGCTCCCACGCCCGAGTCCGAGCCGGGCACCGCACCCGAATCCGAGCCCGCACCGGCTCCCGCGCCCGCGCCCGAGCGGGATCCCGCACCCGAATCTGACGACACGACCGACGGAGGCTCGCAGTGAACGACGCTCTCGACGTCGCCCTGCGCCTCGTCGTCGTCTTCGTCGCCTTCCTGGTGCTGCCCCTGGTCGTCGGCCAGACCGAGCACAAGGTCATGGCCCACATGCAGGGCCGCCTCGGCCCGATGTACGCGGGCGGCTTCCACGGGTGGGCCCAACTCGTCGCCGACGGCGTCAAGTTCGCGCAGAAGGAGGACGTGGTCCCGGCCGACGCCGACCGCCGCGTCTTCCAACTCGCGCCCGCTGTCGCCCTCCTGCCGTACCTCCTCGTGCTCCTCGCGATCCCGGTCGGCCCCGGCGACGGCGCGGTCGGCGCGGTCGTCGACGCGGGCATCTTCTTCGTGCTCGCGGTGATGGGCGTCGGCGTGCTCGGCTCGCTGATGGCGGGCTGGGCGAGCGCCAACAAGTTCTCGCTGCTCGGCGGTCTGCGCACCGCCGCACAGCTGCTGGCGTACGAACTCCCCATGCTGCTCGCCGCGGCCTCGGTCGCCATGGCGGCGGGCACGGTCTCGCTGCCCGGCATCGTCGACGCCTTCGAGTGGTGGTGGCTGCCCTGGCAGATCGTCGGCGCGCTCGTCTTCTTCGTGGCGGGTCTCGCGGAGTTGCAGCGCCCCCCGTTCGACATGCCGGTCGCCGACTCCGAGATCATCTTCGGCGCGTACACCGAGTACACGGGCCTGCGCTTCGCGCTCTTCCTGCTCGCCGAGTACGCGGGCATCGTCGTGCTGTGCGGCCTGACCACGGTCCTGTTCCTGGGCGGCTGGCACGGGCCCTGGGGCGCCGACGGCCTCGGCTGGGTCTGGACGCTCCTGAAGACGGCCGTGCTGGCCTTCGTCGTGATCTGGCTGCGCGTCTCGTACCCCCGGCTCCGTGAGGACCAGCTCCAGAAGTTCTCCTGGATCCTCCTCGTCCCGCTCGCCCTCGCGCAGATCGCGCTCACCGGCATCGTGAAGGTGGCGATCAACTGATGTCCGCGAAGTTCCCCGGGTCCGGCCTGGCCAAGGGCCTCGCCGTCACCCTCCGCACGATGACGAAGAAGACCGTCACCGCGCAGTACCCCGACGTCCAGCCCGAACTCCCGCCCCGCACGCGCGGCGTGATCGGCCTGTTCGAGGAGAACTGCACGGTCTGCATGCTGTGCGCCCGCGAGTGCCCCGACTGGTGCATCTACATCGACTCCCACAAGGAGACGGTGCCCCCGGCCGCCCCGGGCGGCCGCGAGCGCAGCCGCAACGTCCTCGACCGCTTCGCCATCGACTTCTCCCTCTGCATGTACTGCGGCATCTGCATCGAGGTGTGCCCCTTCGACGCACTGTTCTGGTCCCCGGAGTTCGAGTACGCCGAGACCGACGTCCGCGAACTCACCCACGAGCGCGACAAGCTCCGCGAGTGGATGTGGACGGTCCCGGCCCCGCCCGCCCTCGACCCGGCGGCCGAGGAACCCAAGGAACTGGCGGCGGCCCGCAAGGCGGCGGACAAGCTGGCAGCGGCGCAGGCGGCATCGACGGAAGCCCCGACCGCCCCGGCAACCGCGCCCGCGCCCGAGCCCGGGTCCCGCCCCGGCGGCCCCGGAGAGGAGCCGACCGCATGACCCTCGCCGTCCCGACGGCATCGGCAGCCGTCACCACGGCAGCCGAGAGCCACGGGTTCCTCTCCCCGACGGGCGTCGAGATCGCCTTCCTGCTCGTCGGCGTCGTCACCTTCGGCGCCGCGATCGTCACCGTCACCACGAAGCAACTGGTGCACGCCGCCCTGTGGCTGGTCGTCGCCCTCGGCGGCCTCGCCGTCGAGTACCTCCTGCTCACCGCCGAGTTCATCGCGTGGGTGCAGGTACTGATCTACGTGGGTTCCGTCGTGGTCCTCCTCCTCTTCGGACTGATGCTGACGCGGGCGCCCATCGGCCGCTCACCGGACGCGGACGGCCCCAACCGCTGGGCCGCCCTGGCCGTGGCCGTCGCGTCCGCCGCCGCCCTGGTCTGGGTCGTCGTCGACGCCTTCCGCACGACCTGGATCGACCTCGACCGCGCCGCCGACTCGGCCGGTGCCGGCGGGGGCAGCACGGCCGTGACCGGCTCGATCCTCTTCCGGCACTGGGTGCTGCCCTTCGAGGCGCTCTCGGTGCTGCTCCTCGCGGCCCTGGTCGGCGCGATCGTCCTGTCCCGCAAGAAGAGCGCCGCCGAGCCGTCGGACCCGGCCGGTGCCAGAGCCGGTGCCGGTGCCGGTACTGGAGCGCAGGAGGGCACCCGCTGATGCATCTCGCCTATCCCGCCGTCCTCGCCTCCCTCCTCTTCTGCACGGGCCTGTACGGAGTCCTGGCCCGCCGCAACGCGATCCTGGTCCTGATGTCGGTCGAGCTGATGCTCAACGCCGTCAACCTCAACCTCGTCGCCTTCGACGTCTGGCTGCGCGACGCCCTCCACTCCGGCCAGGCCCTGACGCTGTTCACCATCGCCATCGCCGCGGCCGAGATCGGCATCGGCCTGGCGATCGTGCTGGCCGTCTACCGCAACCGCGGCACGTCGGACATCGACAAGCTCCGCGACTCCGCCGAACCGCACGACCCGGACGACGACCCGCACGACCCGTCCGACGCCACCGCGACAGCCGTCACCCCGGCCACCGCGGCGGACGAGAAGGCCGAGGCCACCGCGTGACCACCACGACCCTCGCCGTACTCGTCCCCCTCCTGCCGTTCCTCGGCGCCGTCGCCGGCCTGCTGCTCGGCCGCACCGCACCCGGCTTCGTCCGCCCGCTGGCCGTGCTGCCGACCCTGGCCGCGCTCGTCCTCGCCGTGACCGTCGCCGGCCGGCAGGGCGGTGGCGGCGGCAACCGCACCGCCGCCCTCGACGCGCACACCGAACTCACCCCGACCGGCTCCGTGCCGATCGAACTGGCCCTGCACATCGACGGCTTCGCCGCCCTCGTCGCGATCCTGGTCGGCCTCGTCGCGACCTGCGTCCAGCTCTACTCGACGGGCTATCTGCGCGACGACCCGCGCTACCCCTCGTACGCCGCACTCGTCTCGCTCTTCACCTCCGCGATGCTCCTGGTCGTCTACTCAGGCGATCTGATGGTGCTGCTGGTCGGCTGGGAAGTCATGGGCATCTGCTCGTACTTCCTCGTCGGCCACTACTGGGAGACCCCCGAGGCGCGGGCCGCGTCCCTCAAGGCCTTCCTGGTCACGAAGCTCGGTGACGTCCCCTTCCTGATCGGCCTGTTCGCGCTCGCCACGGACGCCGGCTCGTTCCGCATCACGACGATCCTGGGCAAGGTCGCGAGCGAGGGCGGCCTCGACCACCCGACCCTGATCGCGCTCCTGCTGCTCGCCGGTGTGGCGGGCAAGTCCGCGCAGTTCCCGCTGCACACCTGGCTGCCCGACGCGATGGCCGGTCCCACGCCGGTCTCCGCGCTGATCCACGCCGCGACGATGGTCGCCGCCGGTGTCTACTTCGTCGCCCGCCTCCTCCCGGTCTTCACCGCCTCGCAGACGGCGCTGATCGTGCTCGCCGTCATGGCCGCCGTGACCATGGCCGGCTCGGCGCTCGCCGCGCTCGCCCAGGACGACATCAAGCGCGTCCTCGCGTACTCGACGATCGGCCAGCTCGGCTACATGACCGGCGCCCTCGCCGTCGGCGACCGTGGTGCCGCCGTCTTCCACCTCCTGTCCCACGGCGCCTTCAAGGCCGTGCTGTTCCTCGCGGCCGGCGTGATCATCCACGCCGCCGGCACCAACTCGCTCGCCGCGATGTCCCGCATGGACAACCTGCGGGCCCGCGTGCCCGACGCCTTCTGGACGATGACCGTGGCGCTGCTCGCGCTCGCCGCGATCCCGCCCTTCAGCGGCTTCTTCTCCAAGGAGGCCGTCCTCGGCGCCGCCAAGCACACCGCGACCGGTCACGAGCCCGGCGGCGTGGTGACCTCGGCTGTTCCCTCTGCGGCCGGCTGGATCGTCCTCGTCGCGGGCCTGGTCACGGCCCTGCTCACCGCCGCCTACGCGACCCGCCTGTGGCTGCTCGCGTTCAACGGGCGGGGTGCGCAGGCACCCGACCACGGCAGGCAGCCGGTCGTGATGAACGTCGTCCTGTGGGTCCTGGCGATCCCCTCCCTCACCTTCGGTCTGGTCACGCTCGTGCTGCCCGACTGGTTCGACGGGCGCTCGCTCACCCCGACCCTCACCACCTCCGTCCTGGGCACGGGCTTCGCTCTCGTCGGCGGCCTGGTCACCTACGCGGCCTGGCGCCACACCACCGCGATGGCGGCCCGCGCCACCGTCCCGATCGGCGCCGTCGCGATCGACACCGAGCAGGGCGACGGCGGCCTGGTCGAGGCCGAGGCCATCGCGACGCACACCCCGGCCTACGGCGACATCGCGAGCGCCCCCGACCCGGCCGACCCCGGCCGGCTGCTGCTCGGCCCGCTGCACCGCCACGCGGCCGTCGGCTTCCACCTCGACGCCCTCTACGCGACGCTCTTCGTCCGCCCCGTCCGGGCCGCGGCCGCACTGGTCCGCTTCCTGGACAGCGCGGTCGTCGAGACGTACGTGCGCGGAGCGGCCGAGGTCCCCAAGGCGCTCGGCTGGGCCGTCCGCCGCGCCCAGACCGGAAACGTGCAGACCTACCTCAGCGCACTGCTCGCAGGCACCGTCGTCCTGGTGGTCGCCGTCGTCCTCGTCGCCACCGCCGGAGCGTGAGCAGCCGTGATCGATATCAGCGAATCCGTGATGCAGTTCCTTCTCGCACTGATCGTCGTCGGCCCGCTCATCGGCGCCGTCCTCGCCCTTCTCCCGGCCCCGCCCGGACTGAAGGGGAAATCCCCGGACCAGGCCGTGCTCCGCCACGGCGTGACCGTGACCGGCGTGATCCTCGTCGCCGCGATCGTCCTCGCGCTCGGCTTCGACCACGACCATCCGTCCAAGATGCAGGCCACGACCGACATCAGCTGGATCCCGGCGCTCGACGTCCGTATCCACCTCGGCATCGACGGCATCTCCCTCCCCCTCCTCGTGCTCACCGCACTGCTCACGTTCCTGTGCGCGCTGTACTCCTACTTCAAGATGCCGAGCGGGCCGTCGCCCAAGGCCTTCGTCGCCCTGATCCTGGTCCTGGAATCGGGCACGCTCGCCACCTTCGCCGTCCTCGACCTCGTCCTGTTCTTCCTCGCGTTCGAGATGGTCCTCATCCCGATGTACTTCCTCATCGCCCGCTGGGGCGGTGCCGAACGGGCCGCGGCCGCCTGGAAGTTCATCCTCTTCACGCTGCTCGGCTCGGTCGTGATGCTGCTCGGGATCCTCCTTATCGGCGTTAAGTCGGGCACGTTCGACATGATGGCACTCGCCACTGACAACGGCCGGGGTCTGAGTACGTCCGTGCAGGTCATCGCCGTTCTGGCGATCGGGATCGGGCTCGCGGTGAAGACCCCGATGTGGCCGCTGCACAGCTGGCTGCCGGACGCCCACACCGCCGCCCCGACCGTCGGCTCGGTCCTCCTCGCCGGCGTGCTGCTGAAGATGGGCACGTACGGCTTCGTCCGGATCCTGCTGCCCGTCGCCCCCGACGGCTTCCGCACCTTCGCCCCGTACCTCGCCGCGTTCGCCGTCATCGGGATCGTCTACGGGTCGCTGGCCTGCCTGAACCTGGCGAAGCAGGGCGCGAAGGGCGACCTCAAGCGGCTCATCGCCTACTCCTCCGTCGGCCACATGGGCTTCGTGCTCCTCGGCATCGCGACGATGACGCCGACCGGCGTGAACGGCGCGCTGTTCGCGAACATCGCCCACGGCCTCATCACCGGCCTCCTCTTCTTCCTCGTCGGCGCGCTCAAGGACCGCACCGGCACCAGCGACCTCGACACCCTCGCCGAGCAGGGCGGCATGGCCCTGTACGGCAAGGCCCCGCGCCTGGGCGGGCTGCTCGCGTTCGCCGCCGTCGCCTCGCTCGGACTGCCCGGACTCGCCGGGTTCTGGGGCGAGATGCTCGCCCTGTTCGGCGCCTTCGACCCCGCGGACGACCTCAGCCGCCCGGCCTTCCTCGTGTTCATGTCGATCGCCGCGTTCGGCACCCTGCTCACCGCCGCGTACATGCTGATCGTGGTCCGCCGCGTCTGCATGGGCCCGCGCCCCCAGGCGGACCCGGGAACGCCCGTCCTCGCCGACGTGCAGGGCTACGAGTTCGCCGCCTGGACCCCGCTCGTCGCCCTCACCGTCCTCGCGGGCCTGTGGCCCGCTGCGCTGCTCGGCCTCACGAACCCGGCCGTGCAGAAGCTCCTCGCAGGAGGCCTCTAGTGACCGCCGTCGCCGCGCCCTCCGTGGCCTCCCTCGTCCAGTCCGTCGACTGGGCCGCGATCGCGCCGCCGACCATCGCGGCGGTCGTCGCCCTCGGCGTCCTGGTCGCCGACCTGTTCGTGGGCGCGCACCGCAAGGCGGTCCTCGGCTGGATCTCCGTCGCGGGCCTGGCCGCCGCCGGACTCGCCCTGATCCCGCTGATCGGCGACGAACGCTCCACCTTCTGCCTCACCGGCACCTCGTACGACGCCTGCAGCTACACGGCGGACCGCTTCACGCTCGTCATCCAGTTCCTGGTCCTGGCGGGCGCGCTGCTCACGGCACTGCTCTCGATCAGCTCCCTGAAGGACGCCAAGAACGCGAACAAGCCGCTTCCCGAAGGGGAGTTCTGGTTCCTGCTCCTGTCGTCGGCCGCCGGCGCCGCGCTGCTGCCCGCCTCCCGCGACCTGGCCACGCTCGTCGTCGCCCTGGAGGTGGCCTCGCTGCCCGCCTTCGCCCTCGTGGGCCTCAAGCGGGACGACAAGCGGTCGTCGGACGCGGCCCTGAAGTTCTTCCTGTCGTCGGTCACCGCGACCGCCGTCACCCTGCTCGGCGTGAGCTTCGTCTACGCGACCACCGGCAGCCTGCACCTCACCAGGGTCGCCTCCCAGCTCACCCACGTGGACGGCCAGTTCCACACCCTCGCCCAGGCCGGCGTGGCGCTCACCCTCGTGGGCTTCGCCTTCAAGACGGCCGCCGTACCGTTCCACTTCTGGGTGCCCGACACCTACGTAGGCGCACCGCTGCCGATCGCCGCCTACTTGTCGGTCATCGGCAAGGCGGTCGGCTTCTCCGGCATCATCCTCGTCACGGTCGTCGCCTTCCCGTCGTACGCCGACGTCTGGGGCCCGGCCCTCGCCGCGCTCGCCGCCCTGACGATGACCGTCGGCAACGTCGCGGCGCTGCGCCAGCAGGCCACGCGCGCGTACAGCGCCGTCCGCCTGCTCGCCTGGTCCTCCGTCGGACAGGCCGGCTACCTCCTGGTGCCGATCGCCGCGGCCGCCTACTCCGACGACCCGCAGAAGTCGATCGGCTCCACGCTCGCGTACGCCCTCATGTACGCCGCCGCGAACCTCGGCGCCTTCGCCGTGGCCGCCCTCGTCGCCCGTACGAAGCCGCTCAACCGCCTCGTCGACTACCGCGGCCTGTACGCCTCGCGCCCGCTCGCCGCGCTCGTCCTGGGCTTCTTCCTGCTCTGCCTGGCGGGCCTGCCGCCGGGCATCATCGGCCTGTTCGCGAAGGTCACCGTCTTCTCCGCCGCCGTCGACGCGGGCCTCGGCTGGCTCGCCGTCGTCATGGCCGTGAACGTCGTGATCGCGCTCTACTACTACCTCCAGTGGACCGCGACCCTCTTCCGCGCCCCCGAGGGCGAGCCGGTGGCCTACCGCACCTCCGTGCCGCTCACCGCGGCCATCGCCGTGACGGCCGTCATCGGCGTGGCCCTGTCCGGCGCGCCGCAGCTGGTCCTGCGTTTTGCCTCGACGGGCCTCTTCTAGGCACCCTCGTACGGCACCAGGAAACGCCCCACCTTCAAGGAGACAGACGCCGTGCTGAGCGGGTTCAAGGACTTCATACTCCGCGGGAACATCGTGACGATGGCCATCGGCCTCGCCGTCGGTTCCGCCTTCACCGCGGTGGTCACCGGTTTCAGTACGGCGTTCATCGCCCCGCTGATCGGCCTCGCGACCCGCTCCACCGGCGACTTCAGCAAGGCGCACTTCACGGTCGAGGGCACCGACTTCCCGTACGGCAAGTTCGTGAGCGCGGCCATCGCCTTCGTGATCACCGCGGCGGTGCTCTACTTCGTGGTCGTCGTCCCGATGATGAAGCTCCAGACGCGCATGGACCGCGGCAAGCCGGTCGACATCAAGGCCGCCCTGCGCGACTGCCCCCGCTGCTACAGCCAGATTCCCGGCATCGCCACGCGCTGCCCGAACTGCACCAGCGAGATCAAGGCCGACCCGGCCGCCCTGGAACTCGCGGGCATGCTGCCCGAGCAGCGCTGACCCGTACGGCCTACAGCGGCGCACCGCCCGCCGGGCGCGCACAAGGGAACTAGTCCTGCTCGTCTGGCGTTGACCAGTACGGGAGGGTCCACTGGACATGGAGGCGCGGCGCACCGCCGCGCACCCCCAGTGGAACAGCAAGACAGCAAGCAGTGGGTTCCCCTGCGCACCATCAGGAGGGCGTACCGTGCACCGCCGGCACAATGGGCTGAAGACCGCCGTACTCCTCGGGGGACTTTCCGCCCTCATCATCGTCATCGGCAGCTTCTTCGGCCGTATGGGGCTGGTCATCGGCCTCGTCATCGCGATCGGGACGAACGCGTACGCGTACTGGAACAGCGACAAGCTGGCCCTGCGCGCGATGCGTGCCCGTCCCGTCAGTGAGTTCGAGGCGCCCGCGCTCTACCGCATGGTGCGCGAGCTCTCCACGCAGGCCCGCCAGCCCATGCCGCGCCTGTACATCTCCCCGACGGAGGCGCCGAACGCGTTCGCGACGGGCCGCAACCCGCGCAATGCCGCCGTGTGCTGCACCGAGGGAATCCTGCGCATCCTGGACGAGCGCGAGCTGAGAGGCGTCATCGGGCACGAGCTCAGCCATGTCTACAACCGCGACATCCTGATCTCGTCGGTCGCCGGCGCCCTCGCCTCCGTGATCATGTTCCTGGTCAACTTCGCGTGGCTGATCCCGGTCGGCCGCTCGAACGACGACGACGGCCCCGGCCTCTTCGGGATGCTCCTGATCATGATCCTGGGCCCGCTCGCCGCCTCCCTCATCCAGCTCGCCATCAGCCGCTCCCGGGAGTACGAGGCCGACGCCTCCGGCGCGCAGCTGACCGGGGACCCGCTGGCCCTGGCCAGCGCCCTGCGCAAGCTCGACGCCGGAGTGAAGCAGCTGCCGCTGCCGCCCGAGCCGCGCATCGAGACGGCGAGCCACATGATGATCGCCAACCCCTTCCGTCCCGGTCAGGGAATGTCGAAGATGTTCTCCACGCACCCGCCGATGGCGGAGCGGATCGCCCGGCTCGAGCAGATGGCAGGTCGACAGCAGTGAAGACAATCCTGAACGTCATCTGGCTGGTCCTCAGCGGCTTCTGGCTGTTCCTCGGCTACCTGCTCGCGGGCCTGCTGCTGTGCATCACGATCATCGGCATCCCCTTCGGGATCGCCGCCTTCAGGATCGGCATCTACGCCCTGTGGCCCTTCGGGTACACGACGGTCGAGCGCAGGGACGCGGGCGCGCCGTCCTGCATCGGCAACGTGCTGTGGCTGATCCTCGCGGGCTGGTGGCTGGCCCTGGCGCACATCTTCACGGGCATCGCGCTGTGCGTGACGATCATCGGCATCCCGTTCGGCATCGCCAACTTCAAGCTGATCCCGGTGTCGCTGATGCCGCTCGGCCGCGACATCGTGCGCACGGACCAGCCCTTCGCGACGCGCTAGAAGGCTCTGCGCGCTAGAAGGCTCTACGCGCCAGAAGGCTCTGCGCGTCAGCGGGCTCTGCGCGGCGGGTGGCCCTGGCCCCTGCACGCCCACGCCGGCAGGCAGGGCTATGCGACTCGCTTGCGTACCCCGTAGGCGAGCGCCCCCACGGCGAGCACACCGGCGCCCGCCACCACCGACGTCACCGGCAGCGCGCAGGCGAGCGCCACGCACCCCACGGCCCCGAGCGCGGGCAGTGCGCGCGCCCGCGGGGCCGGACTCAGCGTCCACGCCGAGGCGTTGGCGATCGCGTAGTAGACCAGCACGCCGAACGACGAGAACCCGATCGCCCCGCGCACATCCCCGACAGCGGCCACGACGGCCACCACCGCGCCCACGGCGAGTTCCGCCCGCACAGGCACCCGGAAGCGCGGGTGCACGGCCGCCAGCGCGCCGGGCAGGTGCCCGTCCCGCGCCATCGCGAGCGTCGTCCGCGAGACGCCCAGGACCAGCGCGAGCAGCGACCCGAGCGCCGCCACCGCCGCCCCCGCCCGCACCACCGGCACCAGCCCCCCGACGCCCGCCGCCCGCACGGCGTCCGCCAGCGGAGCGGCGGCTCCCGCCAGTCCGTCCACCCCGAGCACGGCGACGGCCGCCGCGGCCACGGCGGCGTACACGACCAGAGCGATCCCCAGCGCCACCGGGATCGCCCGCGGAATGGTCCGCGCCGGATCGCGCACCTCCTCGCCGAGCGTCGCCACGCGCGCGTACCCGGCGAACGCGAAGAACAGCAGCCCCGCGCCGCTCAGTACGCCGCTCACGCCCTCGGAGAGCCCCGGCGCGAGCCGCCCGCCCTCCGCGCCTCCCGAGCCCGCACAGGCCACCACGACGGCCGCCAGCACCCCGAGCACGACGGCGACCGCCACCCGTGTCAGCCCCGCCGACCTCTCAACCCCCAGACAGTTCACGGCAGTCAGCGCCACCACGGCCGCGACCGCCACCGCGTGCGCCTGCCCCGGCCACACGTACGTGCCCACGGTCAGCGCCATCGCCGCGCACGACGCCGTCTTGCCGACGACGAACGCCCAGCCCGCCAAGTACCCCCAGAACGGCCCCAGTCGCTCCCTCCCGTACACGTACGTGCCGCCGGACACGGGATAGCGGGCGGCGAGCCGCGCCGACGCCATCGCGTTGCAGTACGCCACCACGGCGGCCACCGCGAGCGCGAGGAACAGCCCCGAACCGGCCGCGCGCGCCGCGGGACCGAGCGCCGCGAAGATGCCGGCCCCGATCATCGAACCGAGGCCGATCACCACCGCGTCCCGTACGCCCAACGCCCTGCGCAGCGAAGTCTCAGAAGCTCCCGGCTGTGTCATGGCCCGCACCCTAGAAGGCTGTGAGAAAGCTGTCGCAACCACGCCACGCCTACTTGTCGTCCTTCAGGGCAACAGTGGATCAAGGCAACGCCACTGCACGGCAACGCCGCACAACAGAAGGGCAGTACACGGCATGGGCATCATCAGCTGGATCATCCTGGGCCTGCTCGCCGGTGCCGTCGCCAAGTTCCTGCTACCGGGCCGGGACCCGGGAGGCCTGATCGGCACCACCCTGATCGGCGTGGCGGGAGCCTTCATAGGCGGCTGGATATCGGCGGAGTGGCTCGACCGGCCGATCTCCAAGGACTTCTACGACGGCGCCACCTGGGTCGCCGCGATCGGCGGCGCCCTGGTGCTCCTGATCGTCTACCGGATCTTCTTCGGCGACTCCCGCAGCCGCCGCTGAGGCGTGGCCGGACCGGGACCGGCAGCGAGACCGGTAACGAGACCGGTAACGGTGACAAGACCGGTAACAAGGAGGGGCGGTACCCGGCCGGGTACCGCCCCTCCTTCCGTCTTCCGTCCTCCGTCTTCCGTGCGACGGGCAGGCGGAGACCTACCGGTAGTTCACGAACTGCAGCGCGAAGTCGAAGTCCTTGCCCTTGAGCAGCGCGATCACGGTCTGCAGGTCGTCGCGGCTCTTGGAGCTGACGCGCAGCTCCTCACCCTGCACCTGCGCCTTGATGCCCTTCGGGCCCTCGTCGCGGATGATCTTCGCCACCTTCTTGGCGTTGTCCTGGGAGATGCCCTCCTCGATGGAGGCGAAGATCTTGTACTCCTTGCCGGACAGCTGCGGCTCACCGGCGTCCAGCGACTTCAGCGAGATGCCGCGCTTGATCAGCTTGGACTGGAAGACGTCGAGGATGGCCTTGACCCGCTCCTCGGAGTTGGCCTCCATCAGGATCTTCTCGCCGGACCAGGAGATGGAGGCGCCGACGTTCTTGAAGTCGTAGCGCTGGGAGATTTCCTTGGCGGCCTGGTTGAGGGCGTTGTCGACCTCCTGCCGCTCGACCTTCGAGACGATGTCGAAACTGGAGTCGGCCATGTCCTGTGGCTCCTTGTATCGGGGTTGTATCGGTGATGGGCCGGGAACCCGATCGGGTGCACATCGGGTTCAGGCCGGGTGCGCACCGGAGCTCCGCACCATGGGCAAAGCCTAGCCACCGCCCGGGGCCCGGCCGTCGATCAATCGGGTGGCGAAGCACCCCTGTCCATCGGGTATTGTTTACGTCGTTGCCACCGAGCACCGCCCAGAGCGGGTCTCACGGCAGCAAACCCAAGGCGGTGTGCCCGAGCGGCCAAAGGGAGCAGACTGTAAATCTGCCGGCTCAGCCTTCCCAGGTTCGAATCCTGGCGCCGCCACACTTGGGGGAAGCCCTCTCCGGATTCTGGAGGGGGCTTCGTCGTGTCCAGAGCCGTGCCGTGGTGCGGCGTGGCGCGGGGAGCCAGGGGCGTCCCCGCGCGATCCGCTCGGTCCAGTCGGTCCAGTCGGTCCAGTCGGTCCAGTCGGTCCGGGCAGTCCCGGGCAGTTCCGGTCGGTCCGGTCAGTCCACCGGCCGTAGATCGCTCCAGGTGCGCCCGCCGCCCGCGGCCCACGCGTCGAGCAGCCGCCCGGCCTCCTCCTGGGGCGCGGCGAGCCAGATCTCCTGGGAGCCGCCGTGGGCCGGCCTGCTGGACTCGTCCCAGTCGACCGTGCCCTCGCTGCAGCAGGCGCAGAGCAGGTGGAAGCTGCTGGCCGCCTCGGCGCCGAAGTCCTGGTCGAAGAACGACGAGACCAGGGCCTCCACGTCGGACGCCTCCGGCGCGTTGACGGTGACGTGCAGCGTCGGCAGCGGGGAGGGCTCGAAGAGCAGCAGTTCGTCGAAGACCGCGACCCGCTGCCCTTCGAAGGTCCGCTCGCCCGTCGGCTCCCCGTCGTGCACGACGATCTCGCCGAACCGCCGCCCCTTGGACGCCGGCACGTTCATCACGCGCCCGCGCGTGGGACAGAGCCGCTGGATCCAGACGACCTCCCGCTCGCCGTCCGTGTGCAGCCGCACGCACGCAGGACCGAACGCGCCGTTGATCTCGCCCTCGCCCTCCGGCAGGGGGATGCCGAAGCCCTCCCAGGCGTCGCGCGCGGTGGCCCAGTCGCGCTGGATGGTGGCCGCGACCCCCAGGTTCCAGAACGCCGGGTCCTGCTCGCCGCGGGGCGCGCGGGCGGCGGCCTCCCGGCCCAGCTCGTGGGCCTTCGGCCAGTCGCGCAGAAACTTGTACGCCAGGGCGGCGTCGTACCACCAGTCCGCGCTGGGCTTCTCGTCCGGGTAGTGCGCGAGGACCTGCTCGTACAGCTGGGCGGAGCGCAGCCACTCCTCCGCGTCCCACGCCTCCCTGGCCTGCCCCAGCAGCCTCTTCGCCTCGGACTTCTCCACGTGCCCCGCCCCTCCGGTAGTCAGGCCAGGAGTGTCGCACGCGGACCGGACGGCACATCACCCCCGTCATCCCCCTGACCAGGAGTGATGCCGGTGGCTCGGGCGGTCAGCGGGCCTGTACGTAGCCTTCGCGCAGCGGGCCCCCGACGAGGGCGAGCACCTTCTCCACCGCCGCGGCCAGCGGCGCCGTCTCGGCCCGCTCCGCGGCCGCCCGGTGGCCGGCGAGGAGGGCCTCGCCGCGTTCCGGGTCGGCGGCGAGGAGCCGGCGGGGCAGCCAGCGGCCGATGCCGGTCCAGGCGCCGTGGTGGGCGGTGAGCAGGTGGGCCGCCTCGCGGAGCACGAAGTCGGCCGTCGCGAGCTGCTCGTAGCGCTCGGTCGGCGGGGTGTCGAGGAGGTCGTCGAGGAAGCAGGTCAGGACGTAGCGGCTGCGCTCGCGCTCGGCCCCGGTCAGCGGGGCGGGCCCGGCCGCGAGGAGGGCGCGGGCCCGGCCCCGTACCCGGGCCAGGTCACCCTCGCGGTCGAGCAGCGGGATGCCCTGGTCGTAGATGAACAGGATCGTGCCGCGGCGCAGCAGCCGGTCGCGCTCGAAGAAGCCGGGGACGTCGGCGCGGGTGTGCAGGAACAGTTCCGCGGGACGGCCCTCGTGGCGGATCACCTCGCGGCGGCTGGTGCCCGTGTCGGGCAGCAGGACCGCCAGGTCCAGGTCGCTGGTCGCGCGCGCCGTGCCCCGGGAGGCGGAGCCGCCGAGGACGGCGCCCAGGGCGTCCGGGAAGCGCTCCTCGACCAGGCGAAGGGCCTGGGCGGCCAGCAGGGCGGAGACGGAGGCGGAGGTGGAGGCGGCCGGGTCGGAGGTGACGTCGGCCGGGGCGGAGGCGGCGTCGGGCTGCGGCAGGGCTTGATCACTCATGCCGTACGGGTCTACTCGGCGGCCCGCGACCGCGTCCAGTGCTTTCCGGTCGCCCGTCGCCCGTCGCCCGTCGCCCGTCGCCGGTCGTCGGTCGTCGGTCGTCGGTCGCCCGTCACCCGTCGCCCGTCACCCGTCGCCCGTCACCCGTCGCCCGGCACCCGTTGCCCCGGCACCCCTCGCCCCTCGCCAGTCGGCAATCGCCCGATGGCGCTGGGGCCCGCACGGTCTTGTGTGACGCATGGGGCACCCATAGGGTGAACCGCCTTATGGCATACGGGTGTTCGATCTCTGAGGGGCGAGGTCGGCACTCCTTCGACAGTCCGAGGATCCGAGGGGGCGGCATGGAGATCAAGAAGACCGTGATCCGTGAGGAAGAGCGCACCAACCGCAGGCCGGCCGTGATGGAGAAGCGGCCGACCCGCTGAGCGGCCACGGAGGGGGCGGTATGCGCGTTCAGCTGGTGACCATGCCCTGGCACCCGATCGATCTGCCCTCCCTCCAGGTGGGCCTGCTGCATCAACTGCTGCGGCAGGTCCGCCCGGACGACGAGGTGCGCGAGTTCCACGGCTCGCTGCGCTGGGCGGAGTTCCTGCTCGAACGCTCCGGCGGACGGCTGCGGCCCGGCGACTACGAGGCGATCGGCAGCGACTCGATCTTCCACGGGCTCGGCGACTGGGTCTTCTCCGGTGTGCTGTACGAGGACGACGACTGGGGCGTCGCCCGGCTCCAGGACTACGCCCGTAGTCGCGAACTGTGCGGCGACACGATCGACACCGTCACCGAGATGCGGGTGCACGCCGCCGAGTACGTCCGGCGCTGCGCGAGCGACGTCCTCGCCCACGACCCCGACGTCGTCGGGTTCACCAGCACCTTCATGCAGAACGTGCCCTCGCTCGCCCTCGCCCGCGAACTCAAGCGCCACCGCCCGGAGTTGACGATCGTCTTCGGCGGCAGCAACTGCGACGGCGTCATGGGCCACGCCCTGCACCGCAACCACCCCTACGTCGACCACGTCGTGCGCGGCGAGGGGGAGTACGCGTTCCCCGCCCTCCTCGCCCACCTCGACGCGGGCACCCCGCCCGCCGACGTGCCGGGCCTGTGCTGGTGGGACGACCGGGGCGACCGTGAAGGCGACAGCCCGGACGGCCCGGTCGGC
Organism: Streptomyces sp. KL116D; assembly: GCF_030766975.1. Classification (NCBI taxonomy): domain Bacteria; kingdom Bacillati; phylum Actinomycetota; class Actinomycetes; order Kitasatosporales; family Streptomycetaceae; genus Streptomyces; species Streptomyces sp. KL116D. The sequence continues at coordinate 21,845 of NZ_JASERH010000032.1, forward strand.
GGGCAGCGAGTGTCCCGCGCCAACACCGAATCGCATCGGACCGTGGCTCCCGCGGACATCCCCTCGCCCGACTACGACCAGTGGCAGGCGGAGATCGAGGCGTCCCCCGTCATCGAGTACGTCTATCCGAAACTGGTCGTCGAGGGCGCGCGCGGCTGCTGGTGGGGCGAGAAGCACCACTGCACCTTCTGCGGCCTCAACGGCACGGCCATGGCCTTCCGGGCCAAGCCCGGCGAGCGGCTGTGGAGCGAGATCGACCGGCTCGTGCGCCGCCACCGCATCCTCGACGTCGTCACCGTCGACAACATCATCGACATGGCGTACTTCAAGGACTTCCTGCCGCGCGCCGCCGACAGCGGCTGGGACCTGCGGATGCACTACGAGGTGAAGTCCAACCTCAACCGGGAGCAGATCGCCCAGCTGAGCGCCGCGGGCGCCGTCCTGCTGCAGCCCGGCATCGAGAGCCTCAGCAGCCGCGTCCTGGACCTCATGGACAAGGGCGTCAGCGGCGCCCGCAACATCCGTACGCTGCGCGAGTTCGACAACCACGCGATCACCTGCACCTGGAACTACCTGTACGGCTTCCCGGGCGAGACGACGGAGGACTACGCGCGCGTGCTCGACCAATTGCCCGCGCTCGTCCACCTCCAGCCCCCCGGCGGCGCCCACCGCATCCAACTGGAGCGGTTCAGCCCGCACTTCACCGACCCGGGCCTCGGCTTCGGCAAACGCCGCCCCGCGGCGATGTACCAGCACGTGTACGAGCTGCCCGAGGACGAACTGACCGACCTGGTCTACCTGTTCGACACCGAGGACGCGGGCATCGGCGGCGCGACCGAGGCCGCGCTGCTGCGGGCCGTCGCTCAGTGGCGGGCCGGGCACACCGATTCGACGCTGGTGATGGAGGCGGCCGGCGAGGACGGGGGCACGCTGCTCGTCCACGACCAGCGCCAGGGCTGGCCGCAGCGCACCTACTGGTTCACCGGCTGGCAGGCGGCCGCTCTGCGCCACCTGGAGGACGGCCGCACGGCCCCCGCCCTGCACCGCAAGCTCACGGGCGACGAACACGACGTCTCCCTGGAGGAGTTGGGGGAGTGGCTCACCGAGGCGGTCGGCCTCGGCCTGCTCTTCCGGGACGGCGACGGCCGCACGTACGTGGCCCTGCCCACCCGCTCCGTCCCGGTCCGCGTCGACCGCGAGGCGGTGGCCGGATGACCGCCCTGCCCGCCAACGCCCTGCCCACCAACGCCCTGCCCGCGACCACCCTGCCCGCCACGGTCCCGCACCGGGTCACCGGCACCGACGTCCACGTCACCGATCCGCTGCCGCTGGACGGGGACGGCCGCGCCGTCACGCAGGCCGTCCAGTTCCTGCGCGAATGCCTGAGCCACGGGCTGCGTGTCACGTATGACGTCGCGCCGCCCGCGTCCGACCCCGCGCGCCCCGCCTCCGAGCCCGCGCGACCCGCCTCCGACGGCAGCAGTGCTACGTACGACGCCACAGGTGGTACGTACGACGCCACAGGTCGTACGTATGACGCCACAAGTGGTACGTATGACCCGGCCACGCTGCGCGCCCTGCGCCATCTGCCGCCGCCCGCCCAACACCCGGACGAACCGGCCGGGTTGGCGTCCTGGCGGGATGGGCACGCCTACGGAATGCTCTACCACCGCCGCGGACCGGACTTCGTGACCGTCATGGACCGCAGGGAGCGCCCCGCCTCCGCCCGGTTCACCCTCGACCACCCCGACCTGCTCGCCGCCTTCGACGCGCTCCACGAGGCCACGCCGCTCGACGCGCTCGACGCCGTCCACCAGGAGGCCGCGGGGCTGCTCGCCGAGGAGCGGCTCGCGCTCGTCGTCGACGGGTGGGCGGTGGCTCTGCCCCCACGACTGCGCCGCTGGCCCGTGCCCTGCACGGGGATCTGACGGGTGACCACCGCCCCTGGCAAGGGCACCGGCACGACAACGGAAGCGAGCACCGTCCCGCTGTGGCGGCACCGCCCCTTCGTGCTGCTGTGCGGCGAGCAGATCGCCAGCTCGCTGGGGCGGCAGATCACCGCGCTCGCGCTGGCGCTGCTGGCCGTGACGGGTCTCGGCGCCGGACCGTTCGGGGCGGCCGCGCTGCTCGCGCTGACCTATCTGCCCGGCGCGCTCCTGAGCCCGCTGGCCGGGGTGCTCGTCGACCGCGTCCCACTGCGCGGCCTGCTCGTCGTGGTGACGGCGGCGCAAGCCCTCGTCGTCGGCTCGGTGCCGCTCGCGGACGCGGCGGGGCAGCTCACCCGGCCGCATCTGTACGGCGTCGCCGTCGTCTCCGGCGCCCTCACCTTCACGCTCTCGGTCGGGCTCCAGGCCGCGCTGCCCCGCGTCGTCGGCCCCGACGGGCTCCTCGGCGCCAACTCGGCGCTGACCGCGGCCCGTACGAGCGGGCAGATCGGCGGTCCCGCGCTCGGCGGCGTCCTGGTCGGGCTCGTCGGACCGGCCCCCGCACTGTTCGCGGGCGCCGCCGCGTACGCCGTGGAGGCGCTGTTCGTGCTCGCCCTGCCGGCCGCCCTGAACGTACGGCTGAAGGCTTCCGCGATGTCCCCGCTGGACTCGCTGCGCTCCGGCCTCGCCGTCGTCCGCGCCGCACCGCGCCTGCGCCGCATGGTCCTCTCGGGCACGGGCCTGAACCTCGGCAGCGGCGCCGCCACCGCGCTCTACGTCTTCTACGCCACCCGTGAACTGGACCTCCCCGCCTGGCAGCTGGGTGCCACGTACGCCGTGTACAGCGCGGCCACGGTCGCCGGGGCGCTGCTCGCCGGACGCTTCGCGCGCACGGCGGGGCTGTGGCGGGCCACGCAGGTGTGCGGCCTCGCGGCGGGCGCGGCGGTGTTCCTGATCCCGGCCGCCTCGCTGGGCGCGGGCTTCGCGCTGCTGCTCGCCCACCAGGTGGCGTACGGCCTGACCGGCACCGTGTGGATGGTCTCCATGACGACCACCCAGCAGCTGGTCACCCCGAAGGACATGCAGGGACGCGTCGCGGGCCTCGTCCAGGCGGTGCTCCTGACGACGGTCCCGCTCGGCGCCCTCGCGGGCGGCGCGCTGGCGGCGTGGCTCGGCAACGTCCCCGTGCTCCTGGGCGCCGCCGCGATCGCGCTCCTCTCGGCGGCGACGCTCTGGGCACCCACCGCCGCCGACGAACCACTCGCCCGGTGACCGGAAACCACCCGCCCTGTAACCGGTGGCCGCCCGACCGGCTGGCCGGCTACGCCCGCTTCAACCGCTCCCGGAGCCCGTCCACCGACGCCTGCCGCTGCGCGCGATCATCGCGGCCAGGCCCCGGCCAGCCCCCGCTCAGACCCCACCCAAGCCCCTGCCGACCCCCGCCCGGCCCCGACACAGGGAAGCCCCCTCAGGAACGCTCCTGAGGGGGTTTCGCCGTGTGCCCGCGTCGATCACCGCGCAGACTGAACCCATGCCGACCACATCCCGCCGCCGAAACTGCCCCGAGTGCCGCCGCGAGATCGCCGTCGTCGGGGGCCGCTTCGCCCGCCACGACCCGCCCGGGGCCCGCGCCGCGGGCGAGCTCGTCTCCTGCCCCGGCTCCCGCCGCCAGGCCCAGCTCGGCGCGGTCCAGGACGCGCTCGACGGCTACGTCGTACCGCACGTGCCCGGCCAGATGCCGCTGTTCTGAGGGCGCGGCTGTTCTGAGGGCGCCGACGCTTCGACGCCCTCCAGGCGTGACGCCTTCCCGGCGGCGACGTGGCGCGCCGCCGGGACCGTACGGGATCAGTTGCCGGCGACCGACTTCACCGCGACCGACACGGGGGCCGAGCCCGAGACGAGCTCCAGGGTGAGCCCGGCCGTGGCCGGTGTCTCCACCAGCTCCGCCAGGACCGCGGCCACGTCGTCGCGCGGCACGGGCCCGCGCCCGGTCGAGGCCTCCAGACGTACGAGCCCCTTGCCGGCGTCGTTCGTCAGCTGCCCGGGCCGCAGGACCGTCCAGTCCAGGCCGGCACGCGCGCGTACGTTGTCGTCCGCGGCGCCCTTGGCCCGCAGATAGACGTCGAAGACGTCGTCGCCCTGGTGCGCGGCGTCCGCGCCCATCGACGACACCACGACGTACCGCCGCACCCCGGCCCGCTCCGCCGCGTCCGCGAACAGCACGGCGGCGTCCCGGTCCACGGTGTCCTTGCGGTCGACGCTGCTGCCCGGACCGGCGCCCGCCGCGAAGACGGCCGCGTCCGCGCCCTGCAGGTGCGCCGCGACCTCCTCCACGGACGCCGACTCCAGGTCGCACAGGACCGGCTCCGCACCGGCGGCCCGCAGGTCGTCACCCTGCTCGGGCCTGCGGATGATCCCCGCGACCTCGTCCCCGCGCGCGGAGAGCAGCCGCTCGAGCCGCAGCGCGATCTGACCATGACCCCCAGCAATGACAATGCGCATGCTTCCGACCGTACGCCCGACGCGAACAGTTCACCGCGCAACCATGTGGGCGGCTCGCGGGTCACATGGATACCGCGGCTCCATCCCGGCCGCGGTGGAACACGGGAGCCGGACATCAACGTCATACGTACCACCACCCTCACCGCGGCGGGCTGCGCCGCCCTGCTGCTCGCGACCACCGCGGCCTGCGGCACCGTCGAGAACCTCACCGCGGCCCAGAAGATCGACCGCGCCGCGGACAAGCTGGGCGAACGCACCTCGCTGTCACTGGAGTTGGGGCTCGACGCCACGCCCGCGGCCCTCACGAAGCTCGCGCAGTCCGACGAGGAGCCGCTGCCGCCGCAGATGGCCAAGGCGTTCACACAGTCCCGCATCAGCTTCTCCGTGCGCTCCAAGAAGCCGCTGGCCGACTCGGGAGAGAAGGACATCGTCGGCGCTGGCCTGAAGGTGACGGGCCCCGACGGCATGCTCGCGGAGTACCGCCTCGTCGGCGACTTCACGTACTACCGCATGAACCTGGACTCCTTCTCGAAGCTCGCGGGCTTCCCGGCGCCCACCGCCGACGAGCTCCCCAAGGGCGAGGAGGGCGAGGCCCTGCGGAACGTCGTCGAGGGCAAGTGGGTCAAGTTCAAGACCGACGACCTCACCGAGGGCCTCAAGGAGAGCGGCGCGGCCGGGAGCGGCAAGGGCGACAAGAAGGCGTCGTCCGACTCCGTGGACTCCGCGACCCAGAAGAAGATCATGAAGGCCGTACGCGGCGCCCTCACGCGCAACGTGACCTTCACCGACAAGGGCACCAAGGACGGCACCGACCACGTCACCGCCAAGGCGTCCTTCCGCGCGCTCCTGACCGACGTCTTCGACCGGCTGCGCCCGCTCGCCGACGAGCTGCCCGAAGGCGCCGAATTCCCCACGGCCAAGGACCTCAAGGACGCGCCGAACAAGAAGGTGGCCGTCGACTTCGCCATCAAGGACGGCGCCCTGACCCGCGTCTCCCTGGACGTCGCGACCCTGGCGGACGACGCCCGGGGTGCGAAGGTGCCGCTCTACATGAAGTTCGGCGAGGCCGCCTCGAGCGTCTAGAAGGCCCCGTCAGGCGCCACCGAAGTCTCCCTGACGGGCTCATGCTGGCGCGCAGCCCGTTCGGGGCCGACCCCAGCGGCGGCCCGGACTCCTTCGACCCGCTGGACGAGAACTTCTGACGATCCCTCACACATCAGCACGTACGCGCGCGTGTTCACTCACGGGTGACCACGCGCGCGGAGGCGGGGCGCTACGCGGGACCGCCGCCCCGTGCTTGGCCGCCCGCCCCTGCCGCGGCAGGTCGAGCGCGACGCGGCGGCCGAGTCGCGAGTACTCCCGCACCGCGCTGGTCCGTGCCACGACCGCCCCGGTGCACGACGATCCGGCTAGTACGCGAGCGACAGCGCCCCCGCCAGCGAGATCGCCCCGCACCGCGAGCAGCTCCGCGGGGAACCCCGCCTCCACCCGCACCTCCGGCAGCCCGAGCGCCGCCCGCGCCGCCGAACTCACCGCGTCGTACGCGTCTCGGCCCGCATCCCGACCGCGAGGCCAGCAAGTAGCCGGCCTCCAGCGGATCGCCCCGGCCCACCGGATTCGCGACGTCCCGCAACGCCCGCTGCCCGCCGCCACCCGCACCCCGGCCGCCCGCAGCAGCCGTACCGGCGCGACCCCGCCCGTCCACGCCCGCGCAGCCGCCTGCGGCAGGCACGCCACCGCACCCGGCGCCGCGAGCCCGTCCGCGGCCCGCCGCGCCGCCTCCGCGGGCAGCCGCGCCAGACCGCCCAGCGGGCCCACCGTGACACCACTGCGCGCGCCGCCGGCGGCCTGCCGCGAGCCGTCCGAGCGGGCCGGGTCGGCGCCGTCCGTGTGCAGGTCGGCCGGGCAGCCACCGTGCTCGGCGGCGACCTCCAGCCGCCGCCTCCACGTAGCCGTCGGGTCGGGATCCGGGCCAGGGCAGCCACCTACTACGGAGGCGCCCATCTTCTCGGCGTCCGCAGCGTCGCGACCCGTCCGCACGCGAGCGGTCAGCAGCCGCGGCATCGCCACCGCCGCAGGTCCGCGAGAGCCCCATCAGGGACCGCCGGGCCTGCAGCTTTCGGCTCCGGCCAGCCGAGCTCCGCCATGTCGCCGATCCGCACGTGGGAGCGCACCGCGGTGGCCCCAGTGCCCGAGCTGCAGGAGGGTGGCCTCGGTGCCCGGCGCTGGACGTCGTCCGCGTCGTACGGGACCGGCCGTCGCCGTCCGCCGTCGTGCCGTGTCGCCGATGCGCGTGATGCGGCTCTCCGCGGGGGCGGGCAGCAGGAGGTAGCCGGAGAGGTCCACGCGCGGCCCGTGCGCCGTGAGGCTGCCGGCGTGCCGCGGCCTCGATGCGCCCGCCGCCGAGCGCACGTCGGCACGGCACTGCCGTCGGTGAGCCGGGCGCCGCTCAGCGCTAGCAGTCCCGAGCCGTCCGGCACGGAGTCGTCGCCGGGTGCGCCGGGGACGGGGGCTGCGGCGGCGGGCTGTCGGGCATCGCGCTCCAGAGGGCTCGTCAGGGCTGGTGGCGGACTCAAGATCACGCAGAGTGGGATCGAGCCTACGGACGGTGGCCGGGCCGCTTCGGGGAAGGCCGCAAAAGTCGTACTGATGAGGTCCGAGTGGCGCAAGTGCCGGTCGGGGAAAGAGCGCCAGGGTTCCCTCGGGCAGTGGCGGCGAAACGGATTTGGGCGATCGGCGCGCGACCGTGTAATGTCTTCATCGCTCGCCCCAATAGCTCAGTCGGTAGAGCGTCTCCATGGTAAGGAGAAGGTCTGCGGTTCGATTCCGCATTGGGGCTCTGCGTGATGGTTCCTCACCTCCGTGAGGGCTCGCATCACAGCAGGGTGTAGCTCCGAGTCGGTAGAGCAAGCGGCTCATAATCGCCGTGTCACCGGTTCAGAGTCCGGTGCACCACGCTGCTGACAGTAGCCGATTTCGGGAGTCGGTCCTCTCGATCGAGCTACTCTTATGCTGTTAATCCATCCCGTCCGTCCGTCAAGGAGCACTTCACGTGGCTGCCACCGACGTCCGCCCGAAGATCAATACGCTGGCCTGCGTGGAGTGCAAGTGAGCGGAACTACATCACCAAGAAGAACCGGCGTGGCGACCCGGACCGTCTTGAGATGAAGCTGCACTGCCCGCGTTGCAACGCGCGCACACCGCGCACCGCGAAACGCGCGCGCTAATTGGGCGCTCGCACATGAGCGCCGTCCCCAATCTTGCGGCCTCATGTCGTTGTCCGCTGCTTGATCCCGTCGCATTCCCTCTCGTCACTCACCCAGGAGGTGCCGAGTCCATGGCGCATTCGAGCAGTCCTTCGTGGGGCGGACCTACCCGCCCACCGCCCCGTACGAGGTCGGCCGAGAAGATCCGCGAGTTCGCGTGGAGGCGGTCGGGGACGCGAACCCCGCCTACGTCGACCCGGCGGCCGCGCGTGAGCTCGGCCGCCGATGTGATCGCCCCGCCCACTTTTGTGTTCGCGATCACGTTCAAGGCGGCCGGCGAGGTCGTCCACGACCCGGAGCTGGGTCTCGACTACAGCCGCGTCGTGCACGGCGACCAGAGTTCGCCTACACGCGCCCGGTGCGCTCTGGTGACCGGCTCAGCGTCACCTCCACCATCGAGGGCATCAGGTCCCTCGCGGGCAACGACATCATCGACGTCCGCGGCGAGGTGCACGACGAGGCGGGCGAGCACGTCGTGACCGCCTGGACCAAGCTCGTCTCGCGCGCCGCTGAGGAGGCCTGATCGCCATGGCGACGACCATCAAGCACGCCGACGTCGAGATCGGCGCGAGCTGCCGGCGCAGAGCTTCCCGTGACGCGCGCACAGCGCTCGTCCAGTACGCGCGCGCCTCCGGCGACTTCAGCCCGATCCACTGGAACGAGAAGTTCGCGGTCGAGGTCGGTCTGCCGGATGTGATCGCGCACGGCATGTTCACCATGGCCGAGGCGATCCGCGTCGTCACCGACTGGGCCGGCGACCCGGCCGCGGTCGTGGAGTACGGCGTGCGTTCGCAGCCGGTCGTCGTCCCGAACGACGACAAGGGCGCCGAGATCGAGGTCGGCGCCAAGGTCGCGGCCAAGCTCGACGACAACCGCGTGCGGGTCGACCTGATGACGCCATGAGCGCGGGCCAGAAGGTGCTCGGGATGTCGCGAGCGGTCGTCCAGCTGGTCTGATCGCCGCCTGTAGCTGTGTGCGTAAGGGTGCCCGCCATGCTGGGCACCCTTACGCGCTCTCGTGGGCACCTCGTGCGCGTTCCGCCCTTCGGCCGCGAGGGGTTGACGTAGATAGTGATTGGCCATCTAACTTGGTCGCATGGTCAGGATGAGTGCGGAGGAGCGGCGCGAGAGCGTCATCCGTGCGGCGATGATCGAATTCGCCCGCGCGGCTACAAGGGCACGTCCACCGAGGCGATCGCCAAGCGTGTGGGTGTCTCGCAGCCGTATCTCTTCCGGCTCTTCCCGGGAAGCAGGCCATCTTCCTGAGCGTCCCGGCGTTGCTGCGAGCGGACCACACCGAGGTCTTCCGCAAGGCGCGTCAGGAGGGACTCCAGGGCGAAGAGAGCCTGCATGCGATGGGGCGGCGTACCAGTCGCTCATCGCCGACGAGCTCGGACGTGCTGCTGATGCAGATGCAGATGTACGTCGCCGTGGCCTCCCGCGGAGGCGTCCGGTGACCGGGAGTTCGCGGAGACGCTGCGGGCCGGCTGGATGGAGATGTACGACACGGTCCTGCTGGCGCTGGGCGAGGGTGAGACGACGCAGTTCCTGGCGTTCGGCATGTTGGTCAACGTCCTGGTGTCGATGGGCTTCCAGCCCGATCACCGGGTGCGGACGGGCTTCTACGAGCTCAGTTCAGCCGAGTAGCCGACGGTGCGGGCGTCATGAGGGTGCGGTTTTCTGTGCCCGTGAAAGTTGAGTCATCAATAACTAATCTTTCGGATCTCAGAAAGCACGTGTCGGAGCGAGCTGCGGCGGATAGCAGGCGCGGGGGAGCGGTCTGGGCCCTCCTCATCACCAGCGTCGCCGGATTCATGGCGGCGCTCGACAGCTCTCGTCGTCACCACCGCCCTGCCGTCCATCCGCGCGGACTTCGGCGGCGCGCTCGACGACCTGGAGTGGACGGTCAGCGCGTACACGCTCACCTTCGCCGTGCTGCTGATGTTCGGCGCCGCGCTCGGTGACCGGTTCGGGCGCCGCCGGCTCTTCCTCGTCGGCCTGACGGTCTTCACCGGGGCCTCCGCCGCCGCGGCCATGGCCCCGGTATCGACTCGCTGATCGCGGCCCGCGCGGTGCAGGGCGTCGGCGCCGCGATCATGATGCCGCTCACGCTGACCCTGCTCACCGCGGCCGTCCCGGTCGCCAAGCGCGGGATGGCGTACGGGATCTGGGGCGCGGTCAACGGACTCGCGGTCGCCTCCGGGCCCTCATCGGCGGCAGCCTCACCGAGCACATCTCCTGGCACTGGATCTTCTGGCTGAACGTCCCGCTGGGCCTCGCCCTGCTGCCCCTGGCCCGGCTCCGGCTGAAGGAGTCGTACGGGTCCGGCGCCCGGCTCGACATCGTGGGCACCCTGCTCGCCAGCGGCGGCCTCTTCGGCATCGTCTACGGGCTGGTGCGCGCGCCGATCGTCGGCTGGAGCGACACGCTCGTCCTGACCGGGCTGTTCGCCGGCGTGGCCCTGCTCTGCGGGTTCGTCCGCCACGGCAGCCGGCACCAGAACCCCATGCTCCCCATGCGGCTCTTCCGGTCCCGTGCCTTCGCCGGCATCAACGCAGCGAGCCTGCTGATGTTCCTCGGGATGTTCGGCTCGATCTTCCTGCTCGCCCAGTTCATGCAGGGCGTGCTCGGCTACTCGCCGACCGAGGCGGGCCTGCGGATGCTGCCCTGGACCGGCATGCCGATGCTCGTCGCGCCGATCGCCGGATACCTGTCGGACCGGATCGGCGGCCGCCCGGTCGTCGCCGCCGGACTCTTCCTCCAGGCCGTCGGACTCGGCTGGTTCGCCGCCGTGGTCGCCGCCGACGTGTCGTACGCCGCCCAGCTGCCCGCCCTCATCGTCAGCGGCATCGGGATGTCCCTCTACTTCGCCCCGGCATCCAACCTGGTCATGTCCAGCGCCGGCCGGACGAGCAGGGCATCGCCTCCGGGGCCAACAACGCACTGCGCGAGGTCGGCGGCGCCCTCGAGCATCGCGGTCATGGCGTCGATCTTCTCGGCGCAGGGCGGCTACGGCTCCGCGCAGCAGTTCGTGAGCGGCATCAGAGCCCGCCCTGTGGGTCGGCGCCGCCGTGGTGGCCGTGGCGGGCGTCGCGGCCCTGTTCATCCCGCGGGCCCGGAGCGCCTGCAGCCACTACGGCCGTAGTGCGGGACGCCGAGCCGGCGGTTCTGGAGAGACGCCTGACCGCAGGACGCCTGACCACAGAGCGCCTGGCCACCGGACAGCGGCCACAGGACGCCCGGCCACTGGACACCGACCTGGGAGGCGCGTCATGCCGACCCTGCCCTGGACCGTTCCGAACACCCCGCCACGCGCGCGGAGGCCGCGTCTTCGCCTCCCGCTTCGAGGCCCGCACCCTGTGCGGGCGCCCTGAAGTTCTTCCTCCGCACGCCCGCACGATCTGGCGCCAGGTGGGCCGCGCGCCCCGGCAGCCTACGGAGCGACCCTGAAGGCGCAGCCCCTCAAGCGCACCTTCTGGACGCTGTCCGTCTGGGAGTCGCCCAAGGCGCTCAAGGCCTTCGCGGCCTCCGCGCCGCACGGGCCGATCGCCGCCGGACTGCGCGGCCAGATGAAGGACGCGAAGTTCGTCACATGGCAGACCACCACCGACGCACTGCCGATCGACTGGAAGCGACGCCTCTGCGGCGCCTCCCGTGAGACGCGGTACGAGAACGGCCCCGCCCGACCGGCGGGGCCGTTCTCGTACCCTGGTGCGCGATGCAGGAACTCACGAAGCCCCCCTCGCTGACCACCTTCCGGCTCGGCGGGCCCGCCACCCGGCTGCTCACCGCGACGACCGACGCCGAGGTGGTCGACGCGGTGCGCAGAGCCGACGCCGCCGGCACGCCGCTGCTGATCATCGGCGGCGGCAGCAACCTCGTCATCGGCGACGAGGGCTTCGCAGGGCACCGCCCTGCGCATCGCCACCAAGGGCTTCGAACTCGACGGCACGAAGCTGGAGTTGGCGGCCGGCGAGGTGTGGACCGACGCCGTGGCGCGGACCGTCGAGGCGGGCCTCGCGGGCATCGAGTGCCTCGCCGGCATCCCGGGCTCGGCCGGCGCGACGCCGATCCAGAACGTCGGCGCGTACGGCCAGGAGGTCTCCGCCACGATCACCGAGGTGATCGCCTACGACCGCGAGGCGGGCGAGACCGTCACGATCCCGAACGCCGAGTGCGCCTTCTCGTACCGCCACAGCCGCTTCAAGGCCGAACCCGACCGCTATGTGGTGCTGCGGGTGCGGTTCGAGCTGGAGGACGCGGACGGGCTGAGCGCGCCCATCAAGTACCCGGAGACCGCCCGCACCCTCGGCGTGGAGGCCGGGGACCGCGTCCCGGCGGCCACCGCGCGCGAGACCGTCTTGAAGCTGCGCGCGGGCAAGGGCATGGTCCTCGACCCGGAGGACCACGACACCTGGTCGGCCGGCTCGTTCTTCACGAACCCGATCCTCACGGAGGCGGAGTTCGCCGCCTTCCACGCGCGCGCGTGGCCGAGCGCCTGGGCCCCGACGCGAAGGCCCCGCCTTCCCCGCGGGCGACGGGCTCACCAAGACCTCGGCGGCCTGGCTCATCGACAAGGCGGGCTTCACCAAGGGCTACGGCACGGGCCCCGCCCGCATCTCCACGAAGCACACCCTGGCCCTCACCAACCGCGGCGAGGCCACCACGGAGGACCTCCTGACCCTCGCCCGCGAGGTCGTCGCGGGCGTGCGCGAGGCCTTCGGCGCTGACGCTGGTCAACGAGCCGGTGACGGGCTCGGCGTCCGCCTCTGAGCCGCGATTTTCCATTGACCCCGTAGGCACTCGCGATAGTGACGACGTCAGAGCAGATCGACACGTACATCAGGGGTGGGGACACAGATGCAGGAGAACGGCGGCAGTCAGTGCTGCCCGCACACGAGCGCGCGCAAGCGCTGCTGCGCGCGCGAGTTCGGGCCGCGCGCGCCGAGGCACGGGCCGCCCTGGAGGCGCGCACGGACCGCACGCGGGCCTTTCGCTGAGTCCTCGGCCGCGCCCATGCCGCCGAGGACTGACGACGGCACGACCTGGAGGCCGAGCGCGCCTACCGCGCCGGACTCGGTACGCCTTCCGGACGACCTCGACCTGCTCGCCGCGTACGCGGAGCCGGTCCTGGCCTGGCGACCCCATGGAGCAGCCTCGGGCGCCTGGCGCGCGGGCGATCGGGCCGCGGACCGGCTAGCGGGAACTCGGCGCGGACTCGCCGCAGGCGCCGCGCCACGCGAGCCGGCCGACTGAGCGGTACGGCACCGCCGCGCGTCCGAGAACCGTGTCCAGCGCCACGACGCCAGGACCGCCCTGAACAGCGGCGTGGACCGCGCGCCGCCGCCGCGCAGGCGGAGGAGGCCGCACCCGGCCTGGCTCGAACGACCGGCGGCTTGCAGACGCGCCAGGGACGCTCGCCGCGCTGGTGCCGGACTCGGCCTCACGTGTCTGACGCTGCGCCGGCCGTACGCGGGCCGCTTTGCTCGTGCTCGGCCTGCTGGCGGGCGGCTCGGCTGCCGCCGATGCCCGCTCTGGGACTCTCCGAGCCGCGCTCCTGTGCGCTGACCGTGCTGGTCCCGTGCACTGCGCGAGCAGCCAAGGTGCTCTGTGGACGCGCAGGCGGCGGGCGCGCTGCGGCTGCCTCGGCACGGGATCCGCTCCGGCTCCCCGGACGTGCCGCCGCGGACCCGGCTGCGCGAGCAGGCGGCCCTCGCGCTCGCCCTGACCGTCGTGGCGGGCGCGCTGCGTGCGTCGCGGGATGGCAGTACGAGCGGTGGGCGGACTATCCGCGCTATGCGGCGGCGACGCCGAAGACCTTCCACGGGATGCCCTCGACTCGACGCGGGCGGCGTGGCCGACCAGCCGGAACTCTCTCGCTGGCGCAGACGGTGCCGGCCGACGACGCCGAACCGTTCTCCGCCGTCTACAAGGACGAGAAGACCGGCGCGCTGATCGTGTCCCGCCGGAGCACCGACCTGCACGACCAGGTTCCTCGAAGATCGCGGCAGGACGAGATGCGCGACGGGTTCGGCAGCGCGGGCATGATGCGGTGAAGGACACCTGGAGTGCCGACCGGAGGCCCTCGGCGGAGAGCTCGGGTGCGGCGCCTACAGCGCGTCCGGCGTGACGATCTCGGCATGTGCGCGCGCGCCGACAAGGGCAGCATGGGCATGGTCATGGTGTCCGGTGACGACGACCGCGAGGGCATCGCCAGGACCACTCGCGAACGGCGCGAGGCCACCTTGCGACCCATCGCGGAGGGCGCGGTCGGCGGCACGCCACCCCATCGCCCTGCTTCACCGCCGCCGGGTCGTCCACCATCGCCAGCATCGCAGTGCGCCACGTCCGCGCGGGAGATGAAGCTGGCCCGAGCGCGGGAAGCGCCCACGACGGTCCGGTACGAGCCGGTGAGCGGCTTGTCCTGGAGAGCGCGGGCGCACCTGGCGTCCAGTCCGTCGTGCGCTCGCCGCCACCTCGGCCTCCAGTGGCGGCCAGATCGACGCAGACGGCGCTCGAGGACCGAGCCGACCAGTTTCACCATGGCGCGCCGGCGAGCGGCGAGTTGGCGGGCGCCACCGTCCTGCGCTGACCACGAGCAGCCGGCGCACGCCCTCCGCCTCCATCGCCTTGAGGACGGAGCTGCGTCAGCTCCGCGGCGACGCCCGCGTCCGCCTTCTCTTGCGGGCGCCGAGCGAGAGCACCGCGTCCCGGCCCGCGACCGCGGGGCGCAGCGACTCCGGGTCCCTCAGGTCGCCGCGGAAGACCTCCAGGCGCTCCCCGGTCACGGAGAACCGCGCCGGATCGCGCACCACCGCCGTGACCTCGTGCCCGGCCGCCAGGGCCTGCTTGACGACCTCCTGCCCGATGCCGCCCGTCGCACCGAAAACCGTCGAGCTTCATGACCGCCTCCATGCTGCGTCACGTGGTGGGTGAGTACTCACTCACCCCCTCTCACCCTTAGAGTGAGTGAGTACTCACCCCCGCGGCGCCGCATGCTGGGAGCCCGCATGGACCAGAAGCCGGCCCGTGTCCGCATCACCGTCGACGCGGCGCACGAACTCATGCTGAGCATCGGCCTCGCCCGCACCACCACCAAGGCGATCGCCAAGGAGGCGGGCTGTTCCGAAGCGGCGCTCTACAAGTACTTCGCCAACAAGGAGGAGCTCTTCGTGACGGTGCTCAACGAGCGCCTACCGAAGCTGGGCTCCCTCCTGGGCCGCCTCCTCACGGAGGGCGCGGGAAACCCCGACCGCACGGTCGAGGAGAACCTCACCGACATCGCGCACGAAGCGGCGCTCTTCTACGAGCAGACGTTCCCGATGGCCGCATCCTGCACGCGGAGCCCCAGCTCAAGCGCCGCCACGAAGAGGTGATGCGCGAGCTGGGCACCGGCCCGCACAAGCCGATCCAGGGCCTCGACGCCTATCTGAGGGCCGAACAGAAGGCGGGCCGCATCAGCGCCGGAGCCGACACGTACGCGGCCGCCTCGCTCCTCCTGGGCGCGTGCTCCCAGCGCGCCTTCGCCTACGAGATGTCCCCGACCGCAGACCGCCGCAACCGGTCGACGAGTTCGCCCGGCACATCGCCGCCCACGCTGCTCACCGGCATCGCATAGGCCCGCCCCGCCCCGAGCCGGCCGATCAGTCGATCAGCCGACCAACCACGCGTCCACGCCGCCGAGGAGCTTGGTCTTGACGTGCCCCGGGCGCCGCGGAGCGCGCACCGACTGCCGTGCCAGCTCGGCCAGTTCGGCGTCGGAGAAGTCGTGGTGGCGGCGCGCGATCTCGTACTGGGCCGCGAGCCGCGACCCGAACAGGAGCGGGTCGTCCGCGCCGAGCGCCATCGGCACCCCGGCCTCGAACAGCGTGCGCAGCGGCACGTCCTCGGGCTTCTCGTAGACACCGAGCGCGACGTTCGACGCCGGGCACACTCGCAGGTGACGCCCCGGTCGGCGAGCGCTTCAGCAGCCGCGGGTCCTCGGCGGCCCGCACGCCGTGCCCGATCCGGGTGGCGTCCAGATCGTCGAGGCAGTCCCGCACCGAGGCCGGACCGGTCAGCTCGCCGCCGTGCGGCGCCGAGAGCAGCCCGCCCTCCCGGGCGATGTGGAAGGCCCGGTCGAAGTCCCGCGCCATCCCGCGCCGTTCGTCGCTCCGAGAGCCCGAACCCGACGATGCCCCTGGTCCGCGTACCGCACCGCGCGAGCCGCGCCAGCGTCCGGGCGTCCAGCGGATGCTTCATGCGGTTCGCGGCGACGAGCACCGCATCCGAGACCGGTCTCCCGCGACGCGCTCTCCACGGCGTCGAGGATGATCTCCAGGGCCGGATCAGCCCGCCCAGCCGGGGTGCGTACGACGTCGGGTCGACCTGGACTCTCCAGCCACCCCTGAGCCGTCCGCGATGATCCTCCTCGGCGGCCTCCCGCACGAGCCGCTGGATGTCCTCGGGCTCCCGCAGACAGGACCGCGCCGCGTCGTAGAGCCGCTGGAAGCGGAACCATCCGCGCTCGTCGGTGGCCCGCAGCTTCGGCGGCTCCGCCCCGGTCAGCGCCTCGGGCAGCCGCACGCCGTACTTGCCGGCGAGTTCGAGCAGGGTCGTGGGCCGCATCGACCCGGTGAAGTGCAGGTGCAGATGGGTCTCGGCAACTGACGTACGTCACGTGCTTCACGCTCCATCCCAAGATCCTGCCGTACGTACCTGTAGTACCGGTAGCGCCTTCCACCTTCGGGGCCCCGCCCGAACGAAGAAACGGGCCGCCTCCTGAGGAGGCGGCCGTTCGCGAGGCTTCTGCGCGCAGAAGCGGAAACTCAGTCCCGCGCCTCGGCCAGCAGCTTCTGGACGCGCGAGACGCCCTGCGACCAGGTCCTCGTCACCCAGCGCGTACGAGAGGCGCAGGTAGCCCGGCGTACCGAAGGCCTCGCCGGGCACGACGGCGACCTCGGCCTCCTCCAGGATGAGCGCGGCCAGCTCGACGGAGTCCTGCGGGCGCTTGCCGCGGATCTCCTGCCGAGCAGCCCCTTCACCGACGGGTACGCGTAGAAGGCGCCCTCGGGCTCGGGGCAGACGACGCCGTCGATCTCGTTCAGCATCCGCACGATCGTCCTGCGACGCCGGTCGAAGGCCTCACGCATCTTCTCCACGGCGGTCAGATCGCCGGACACGGCGGCGAGCGCGGCCGCCTGCGCCACGTTGGAGACGTTCGAAGTGGCGTGCGACTGCAGGTTCGTCGCGGCCTTCACGACGTCCTTCGGGCCGATGATCCGCACGCGCCAGCCGGTCATCGCGTACGTCTTCGCGACGCCGTTCACGATCGATGCAGCACTTGCCAGCGCAGCTCCGGAAGGATCGCGGGCAGCGGCGTGAACTTCGCGTCCCCGTAGACGAGCGGTGCTCGTAGATCTCGTCCGTCATGACCCACAGACCGTGCTCCACGGCCCAGCGGCCGATCGCCTCGGCGTCGGCCTCGCTGTAGCACGGCGCCGCGTCGGGTTCGGCGGCGACACGAACAGCAGCGACCTTCGATGCGCTCGGTGCGCGCGGCCTCCAGCCGCTCGACGGAGGCGCGGCAGCGGTCGTCCCGTCGGCCACGACGTCCACCGGCACGCCGCCCGCGAGGCGGATCGACTCGGGGTACGTCGTCCAGTACGCCGGGACGATGACCTCGTCGCCCGGGTCGAGGATCGCGGCGAACGCCCGTAGATGGCCTGCTTGCCGCCGTTCGTCACCAGGATCTGCGACGGCGTCGACCTCGTAGCCGGAGTCGCGCAGCGTCTTCGCGGCGATCGCGGCCTTCAGCTCCGCAGACCGCCGGCCGGCGTGTAGCGGTGGAACTTCGCTCTTGCAGGCTCGATGGCCGCCTCGACGATGTAGTCCGAGTCGGGAAGTCGGGCTCACCGGCACCGAAGCCGATCACCGGACGCCCGGCGGCCTTGAGGGCCTTGGCCTTGGCGTCGACGGCGAGGGTCGCCGACTCGGAGATGGAGCCGACGCGGGCCGAGACCCGGCGCTCGGTGGGGACGAACCAGCGGACCCAGCGGACGGGAAGGAGTTGCAGCGCTGCCATAACCCCATCGTTCCAGACCCGAAACCCGCCCGGCACACGGGTTTCCAAGACCATCGGATCCGCCGCCGATCCGATGTTGATCCACTTCCCGTCGGCATCTCGTTCGACGGAGGGCCGCGGAACACGTACACTCACTGCTCGTTGGCCTTCACCGGCCGCACTTTCTCCACCGCACTCCGTGCGTCCGGGCAGATGCGGTACGTTGGGGGAGACAAAGCGGTCGTAGCTCAATTGGTAGAGCACTGGTCTCCAAAACCAGCGGTTGGGGGTTCAAGTCCCTCCGGCCCTGCTACACACTCCTTCGCCAGGATGTGTGCGCATGTACGTACTGCATTGCACCGCCGTGCGGCTCAACCGGGCGCGGCACGGCCACGACCCGGAATCAGGTGAGGACGAGTGACGGACGCCGTGGGCTCCATCGACATGCCTGATGCCCAGGATGAGGCGCCGGAGTCCAAGAAGAAGGCCCGCAAGGGCGGCAAGCGTGGCAAGAAGGGCCCCTTCGGCCGCCTGCGCACTCTTCTACCGCCAGATCGTCGCGGAACTCCGCAAGGTCGTCTGGCCGACTCGCAGTCAGCTCTCGACGTACACGACCGTGGTGATTGTGTTCGCCGTCATCATGATCGGTCTGGTTACCGTGATTGACTATGGGTTCAACCACTCATCAAGTACATCTTCGGCTGAGCCGAGCGGAGGGCGCCGTGTCCGCGCCCCTTTCGCGTGTTCCACCCCCATGTATCCAGGAAGAAGCAGCCACCGTGTCTGACCCGAACCTGAACGACGCCATCGAGTCGGCGGAGTCCGTGGAGGACCAGCTCGACATCGTCGAGGCGGCGGACGCCGAGACCCGGACCAGGTCGAAGCTGCCGACATCGCCGCTGGTGAGCCCGCCGAGGAGGCCGCCCTCGAGGTCGAGGCCGACGGCGGGAACGACGTCGACGACGCCGAGGACGAGGCCGTCGAGGCCGAGATCGAGGCCGAGGAAGCCGTCGCGGAGCAGGTCGACCCGATCACCGCTCTGCGTGACGAGCTCGCGCGGCCTGCCCGGCGAGTGGTACGTGATCCACACCTACGCGGGCTGCGACGAAGCGCGTGAAGGCGAACCTGGAGCAGCGCGCCGTCTCGCTGAACGTCGAGCGACTTCATCTACCAGGCCGAGGTGCCCGAGGAAGAGATCGTCCAGATCAAGAACGGCGAGCGCAAGAACGTCCGGCAGAACAAGCTGCCCGGCTGACGTGCTCGTCCGCATGGATCTGACGAACGAGTCCGGGGCGTCGTCCGCAACACGCCGGGCGTCACCGGCTTCGTGGGCAACGCCTACGACCCGTACCCGCTGACCCTGGACGAGATCGTCAAGATGCTCGCCCCGGAGGCCGAGGAGAAGGCCGCCCGCGAGGCCGCCGAGGCCGAGGGCAAGTTTCGGCTCCGGCCCGCAAGGTCACCGTCGAGGTCCTGGACTTCGAGGTCGGCGACTCGGTCACCGTCACCGACGGCCCGTTCGCGACGCTGCAGGCCACGATCAACGAGATCAACGCCGACTCCGAAGAAGAAGGTCAAGGGCCTCGTCGAGATCTTCGGCCGCGAGACCCCGGTCGAGCTCAGCTTCGACCAGATCCAGAAGAACTAGTACGTCCTAGCAGCTTCTGGGCACACCGCTTCCGAACAGGTCAGATGGGCTCGCAAAAGCCTGTCTGACCTGCTCGGTTTTTGTAGCCGCGCATGGATACCCGTTATCGTTGTGCGGTATGCCTCCATCCGGATGATCTGGACGATCATCGTTCACGGGTGGCGGCTGAACACTCTCACTAAGACCCGGAGAGAGAGAGCACATGCCTCCCAAGAAGAAGAAGGTCACAGGGGCTCATCAAGCTCCAGATCCAGGCCGGCGCCGCCAGCCCGGCTCCGCCAGGTCGGCCCCGCGCTGGGCCAGCACGGCGTCAACATCATGGAGTTCTGCAGGCCTACAACGCCGCGACCGAGTCGCAGCGCGGTTGGGTCATCCGGTGGAGATCACGGTCTACGAAGACCAGCTCCTTCACCTTCATCACCAAGCACCCGCCGGCCGCGAAGATGATCCTCAAGGCCGCTGGTGTCGAGAAGGGCTCCGGCGAGCCGCACAAGACCAAGGTCGCCAAGATCACCGAGGCGCAGGTCCGCGAGATCGCCACGACCAAGATGCCCGACCTCAACGCCAATGACCTGGACGCCGCGTCCAAGATCATCGCCGGCACCGCCCGCTCCATGGGCATCACGGTCGAGGGCTGACACCCACCTCGTAGGTACATCCGTGGCAGGGCCTGCTCGGCCCGGACCACGACTCCTCAGAACACACAGGAGCAGTAGTGAGCAAGCGCAGCGAGACTCTCCGCGCTGCGGACGCCAAGATCGACCGGGACAAGCTCTACGCCCCGCTCGAGGCCGTCCGTCTCGCCAAGGAGACCTCCGCGTCGAAGTTCGACGGCACCGTCGAGGTCGCCTTCCGCTCCTGGGCGTTGACCCGCGCAAGGCCGACCAGATGGTCCGTGGCACCGTGAACCTTCCGCACGGCACCGGCAAGACCGCCCGGGTCCTGGTCTTCGCGACCGGTGACCGTGCTGCGGCCGCGGAGGCCGCCGGCGCCGACATCGTCGGCTCCGACGAGCTCATCGACGAGATCTCCAGGGCCAGCGCCTGAACGAGTTCGACGCCGTCGTCGCCACCCCGGACCTCATGGGCAAGGTCGGCCGCCTCGGCCGCGTGCTCGGTCCCCGTGGCCTCATGCCGAACCCGAAGACCGGCACCGTGACCCCGGACGTGGCCAAGGCCGTGAACGAGATCAAGGGTGGCAAGATCGAGTTCCGCGTCGACAAGCACTCGAACCTGCACTTCATCATCGGCAAGGCGTCCTTCGACGACACCAAGCTGGTGGAGAACTACGGCGCGGCGCTGGAGGAGATCCTCCGTCTGAAGCCGTCCGCCGCCAAGGGTCGCTACATCAAGAAGGCCGCCATCACCACCACGATGGGCCCCGGCATTCCGGTCGACCCGAACCGCACCCGCAACCTCCTCACCGAGGAGGACCCGGCCGCGGTCTGAGCTGCACAGCTCGCCTGAAGTCGGCGACGGGCCCCTGCACCTTCCGAGGTGCGGGGCCCGTTCCTCTTTCCCGCCCTCGTACGTACGGGCTGCGCTAGCGTCGTCGTGACCGACCCGGGGAGCGGATGAGGCACGGACGGATCGCGGCGCTCGTCGCGGCGGGCGCACTGCTGGTCGCCTGCGGCGGGCGGGAGCCGCAGGCCGACGAGGCCGCGAGCGCGCGCCCTGCGCACGGCGCAGCGGAAGGTCGCGGCGGCCGGCTCGGCGCGCGTCGAGGCGACGATGGACAGCGGCAGCCGCCTCACGTCGCGCAGCGCGGGCGCGCTCGGCTGGTCCGGCGGTCCCGCGGCACCCTCGAAGTACGCGTCACCGGCGGCGAACTGGCCGCCTCCACCCGCAAGTTGGGCGGCGACCCGTCCCAGACGCGGTTCCTGCCCGACGCGTACTACACGCGCATGACCGACGCGTTCGCCGCCTTCCAGGGCGGCCGGCACTGGATCCGCCACCCGTACGACGCGCACAGCGACCTCACCCCGGCCGACTCCCTCAAGGCGCTCGCGAAGGCCGACGACGTCCGCAGGGTCGGGCGGGAGACCGTGCACGGCGTCCGACCACCCACTACCGGGGGACCGCGGGCAAGCAGCGCATCGACGTCTGGCTCGACGCCCGCCACCTCCTGGTGCGGCGCACCCAGCGCGCGGGCGATTTCACCAGCACGGTCCGCTACAGCGACTACGGCGCGAAGGCCCGCGCCGAGCGGCCGTCCGCCCACGACACCGTCGACTTCGACGACGTGACCGAGGCCCGCTGATCCACGGACCGCTGTCCGAGGCGTCCGATATGGTGCGCTCAGTACGCATGTTCTAAGGGGTGGGATTGAGATGACTGTTGTCGTACGACGCGCGCTCGGCACTGCCGCCGCGACCGCACTGCTCTGCACCGGGGCCGTGGCCTGCGGCGGAGGCTCGGACAAGGGGACCGAGTCGGACGCGCAGTCCCACTCGCAGATCACCCGCGCCCTGACGGCCGCGTACGAGAAGACGTCCGAGGTCAAGTCCGCCAAGGTCGAGATGACCATGAAGATGCCGTCGTCGCCGATGGCCTCGGCCACGGGCGGCGGCACCATGAAGATGTCCGGCACCATGGGCTGGGACCCCACCGTCATGGATATGACGATGAGCGGTTCCGCGCTGGCCGCCGGGGACGGATGCGCCCAAGGACATCCGCATGGTCTGGCAGGACGACGTGATGTACATGGACATGGGCACCGCGGCCGCCAAGGACATGGACGGCAAGCGCTGGATGAAGATGGACCTCGGCGCCCTCGCGAAGGAGTCCGGCGACCAGGCGCTCACCCGCCAGATGACCGGCAGCCTGGACAGCGTGAACCAGGACCCGGCCCAGCAGATCGCGGTCCTGCTCGACTCGCCGAACCTGAAGCACATCGGCTCCGCCACGGTCGACGGCGTGAAGACCCAGCACTACAAGGGCAAGCTGACGGTCGACGAGATGATGAAGTCGAACGACTCCCTCAAGGTGCTCAGCAAGTCCGAGCGCAGCGAGCTCCTCAAGAACGTCAAGAAGGCCGGCATCAAGGACTACGACACGGAGCTGTGGGTCAACGAGGACGACCTGCCGGTCCGGATGGACGTCACGATGGACAGCGCGCAGGGCGCCGTCGAGGTCTCCGAGAAGTTCTCCGACTACGGGGCCGCGGTGAAGGTCGACGTACCGCCGGCGAACCAGACCTTCGACCTCATGGACATGCTCAAGGAGCTCGGCGACGCGGCGGGCGAGGGCGCCTCCGACAGCGACGTCTGAGCGGATTTGCTTGACACGTATCCCTTCACGTAACCTTCCACAGAAGCCAAAGACCGCTGGTCGTTGCCGCACTTTCGCAAGAGGGTGCTGGCGGCCGAAGAGATCCGCTGAAACCGCGGACGACCCGCGCAGGTGACTGTGGAAGTGCTCCTGGAGTCCTCACGGATTCTGGTCGAGCTCACGCCCCGTGCACCTGTGCCGGGGCGTTTCGTTTTTCCCAGCCTCCTTCTGAGCGGTCCTCATCACCCGGAAGGAGGCCGACGCTCTATGCCGACGCCCGACAAGGCTGCCGCGGTAGCCGAGCTCACGGACAAGTTCCGCAGCTCGAACGCCGCCGTGCTGACCGAGTACCGGGGTCTCACCGTGGCCCAGCTCAAGCAGCTGCGCCAGTTCGCTCGGTGAGAACTCCGAGTACGCCGTGGTGAAGAACACGCTGACCAAGATCGCGGCCAACGAGGCCGGGATCACCACGCTCGACGACCTGTTCAACGGTCCGACGGCGGTTGCCTTCGTCACCGGTGACCCGGTGGAGTCGGCGAAGGGTCTTCGTGACTTCGCCAAGGAGAACCCGAACCTCGTCATCAAGGGCGGTGTCCTTGACGGCAAGGCGCTGTCCGCCGACGAGATCAAGAGCTTGCGGACCTCGAGTCCCGCGAGGTTCTGCTCAGCAAGCTGGCCGGTGCCTTCAAGGGCAAGCAGTCCCAGGCTGCTCAGCTCTTCCAGGCGCTGCCCTCGAAGTTCGTCCGCACCGCGGAGGCGCTTCGTGCCAAGCAGGCCGAGCAGGGCGGTGCCGAGTAATTCGGCTCGCACATTGACCGCCGCCTGAGGCGACGGTCGAAGCGGGCCGACAGTACGCCCGCCTACATGGACAACCGGCACCAGCCGATTTAGTGGAAGGATCGCCCATCATGGCGAAGCTCAGCCAGGAAGACCTGCTCGCCCAGTTCGAGGAGATGACCCTCATCGAGCTCTCCGAGTTCGTGAAGGCCTTCGAGGAGAAGTTCGACGTCACCGCCGCCGCGGCCGTCGCCGCTGCCGCCGGTCCGGCCCAGGGTGGCGGCGACGCCGCTGCCGCCGAGGAGCAGGACGAGTTCGACGTCATCCTCACCGGCGCCGGCGAGAAGAAGATCCAGGTCATCAAGGTCGTGCGCGAGCTCACCTCCCTGGGCCTCAAGGAGGCCAAGGACCTCGTCGACGGCACCCCGAAGCCGGTCCTCGAGAAGGTCGCCAAGGACGCCGCGGAGAAGGCCGCCGAGGCCCTCAAGGGCGCCGGCGCCTCCGTCGAAGTCAAGTGACCTTGCGAGTCTGCTGACTCCTCTTCGGTGAAACTGGTCCCTCGAGCTGTAACACTGACGTACTGAAGGGCGATCACCCAACTGCGGTCGCCCTTCGGCGTTCGCTGGCCGCAGGTGGACGGTGCCTTGCGATGTCGGTCGCGACGAGTATGGTGATCTCGCTGCGCCTGGCGCCACCCCTGTTCGGCCAAGAGGGGGCCTTGACGAACCGCACGCAGCGCGCAATTCTCAGGACGCGTCGTCACAACGATCCGGATCCGAGGCATGGATCGACGGCGAAGAGGGCAGTAAAGATGTGCGCTCAGCGCACAAGGAACGCCGCAGACGGTGAACGGTTGAGGACAACGAGGGTCTCAAAAACCCGCACTGGACATCAGTGGGCCTTCTGGCTACACTGTCCCTTTCTGCGCTGCCTGTTAGCTGCTCCCTGCCGTCACCAGGGGCATGCCTCGCTTGAGCACTGTGGACTAAACCCGCCCTGACCTGGCCTTATCCCCAGATCAGAGGGGCCGTCCCCCTGCACGGCTTGGGACCGGTACGCGCGTAGTGAGTCCGAGCCCTCGGAAGGACTCTTGGCCGCCTCGCGCAACGCCTCGACCGCGAATACGAACAACGGCGCCAGCACCGCCCCGCTGCGCATCTCCTTTGCAAAGATCAAGGAGCCCCTCGAGGTTCCGAACCTTCTTGCGCTGCAAACCGAGAGCTTCGACTGGCTGCTCGGCAACGACGCGTGGAAGGCTCGTGTCGAGGCGGCTCTCGAAAGCGGACAGAACGTCCCCACCAAGTCCGGCCTCGAGGAGATCTTCGAGGAGATCTCCCGATCGAGGACTTCTCCGGGTCGATGTCTCTGACGTTCCGCGACCACCGCTTCGAGCCTCCGAAGAACTCGATCGACGAGTGCAAAGGAGCGCGACTTCACGTCTCGCCGCCCCGCTCTTCGTCACCGCCGAGTTCACCAACAACGAGACCGGTGAGACCGAGTCTCAGACGGTCTTCATGGGCGACTTCCCGCTCATGCACGAACAAGGGCACGTTCGTCATCAACGGCACCGAGCGTGTCGTGGTGTCGCAGCTGGTCCGTTCGCCCGGTGTCTACTTCGACTCCTCCATCGACAAGACGTCCGACAAGTGACATCTTCTCCGCCAAGATCATCCCGTCCCGTGCCTGGCTGGAGATGGAGATCGACAAGCGCGACATGGTCGGTGTGCGCATCGATCCGCAAGCGCAAGCAGTCCGTCACCGTCCTGCTCAAGGCTCTCGGTTGGACGACCGAGCAGATCCTCGAGGAGTTCGGCCAGCACGAGTCCATGCGCGCCACCCTGGAGAAGGACCACACCCAGGGCCAGGACGACGCGCTGCTCGACATCTACCGCAAGCTGCGCCCGGGCGAGCCGCCCACGCGTGAGGCCGCTGCAGACGCTGCTCGAGAACTCTACTTCAACCGAAGCGCTACGACCTCGCGAAGGTCGGCCGCCGCATGGTGAACAAGAAGCTCGGCGCCGACGAGCCGCTGGACGCCGGCGTGCTCACCACCGACGACGTCATCGCGACCATCAAGTACCTGGTCAAGCTGCACGCCGGTGAGACCGAGACGGTCGGCGAGTCGGGTCGCGACATCATCGTCGAGACCGACGACATCGACCACTTCGGCAACCGCCGCATCCGTAACGTCGGTGAGCTGATCCAGAACCAGGTCCGTACGGGTCTCGCCCGTATGGAGCGCGTCGCGCGCGAGCGCATGACCACGCAGGACGTCGAGGCGATCACGCCGCAGACCCTGATCAACATCCGCCCCGTGGTGGCGTCGATCAAGGAGTTCTTCGGTACGTCCCAGCTGTCCCAGTTCATGGACCAGAACAACCCGCTGTCGGGGCTGACGCACAAGCGTCGTCTGAACGCCCTCGGCCCGGGTGGTCTGCCATCCCGTGAGCGGGCCGGCTTCGAGGCTATCCGTGACGTGCACCCGTCGCACTACGGCCGCATGCGCCCGATCGACGACGCCCGAAGGCCCGGTCATCGGCCTTCCGATCGGCCGCTCGCCTCGTACGGCCGATCAACGCGTTCGGCTTCATCGAGACGTACCGCAAGGTGACCGACGGTGTGTCGTCGGCGACGAGGTGGACTACCTCACCGCCGACGAGGAGGACCGCTTCGTCATCGCGCAGGCCAACGCGCCGCTGACCGACGAGCTCCGGTTCGCCGAGGCCTTCGCGTCCTGGTCCGCCGTCGTGGCGAGAGGTCGACTACGTGCCCGGCGCACGGATCAAGCCGACTACATGGACGTCTCCTGCCGCGCCAGATGGTGTCGGTCGCGACCGCCATGATCCGTTCCTCGAGCACGACGACGCCAACCGTGCCCTCATGGGCGCGAACATGATGCGTCAGGCCGTGCCGCTGATTAAGTCCGAGGCGCCGCTGGTCGGCACCGGCATGGAGTACCGCTGCGCCGTCGACGCGCCGGCGACGTGCTCAAGGCCGAGAAGCGACGGTGTGGTCCAGGAGGTCTCCGCGACCACATCACCGCAACCAACGACGACGGCACGCGTACATGCACCACGTACCGCCTGCACAAGTTCTCGCCAAAGCTCCAACCAGGCACCTCTGTGAACCAGTAGCGTCGTCGTGGACGAGGGCCAGCGGGTCATCGCCGGCCAGGTGCTGGCCGACGGTCCCGCGACCGAAGAGGGCGAGATGGGCCCTCGGCAAGAACCTGCTCGTGGCGTCTCAGCGCCGTGGGAGGGTCACAACTACGAGGACGCCATCATCCTGTGCCAGCGGGTCTCGTCCGAGGTTGACGTGCTCTCTTCGATCCACATCGAAGAGCACGAGGTCGACGCGCGTGACACCAAGCTCGGCTCGAGGAGATCGGCCTTCGGGACATCCCGAACGTCTCCGAGGAGGTCCCGCCGACCTCGACGAGCGCGGCATCATCCGTATCGGTGCCGAGGTCGTCGCCGGCGATCATCCTCGTCGGCAAGGTCACGCCCAAGGGTGAGACCGAGCTGACGCCGGAGGAGCGCCTGCTCCGCGCGATCTTCGGTGAGAAGGCCCGCGAGGTCCGTGACACTCCCTGAAGGTGCCCCACGGCGAGATCGGCAAGGTCATCGGCGTCCGCGTCTTCGACCGCGAAGAGGGCGACGAGCTTCCCCGGGCGTGAACCAGCTGGTTCGCGTCTACGTGGCCCAGAAGCGCAAGATCACCGACGGTGACAAGCTCGCCGGCCGCCACGGCAACAAGGTGTTATCTCGAAGATCCTTCCTGATCGAGGAC
The DNA here is from genome assembly GCF_030766975.1 of Streptomyces sp. KL116D. Classification (NCBI taxonomy): domain Bacteria; kingdom Bacillati; phylum Actinomycetota; class Actinomycetes; order Kitasatosporales; family Streptomycetaceae; genus Streptomyces; species Streptomyces sp. KL116D. The sequence goes on from NZ_JASERH010000032.1 coordinate 49,062, forward strand.
ATGCCGTTCCTCGAGGACGGAACTCCGGTCGACATCATCCTGAACCCGCTGGGTGTGCCGTCCCGAATGAACCCGGGACAGTCCTGGAGATCCACCTCGGCTGGCTCGCCAGCCAGGGCTGGGACGTCTCCGGCCTCGCGACGAGTGGGCCCAGCGCCTCCAGGCGATCGGCGCCGACCAGGTCCAGCCGCGTACGAACGTCGCGACCCCGGTCTTCGACGGTGCGCGTGAGGACGAGCTGGCCGGTCTGCTGGAGCACACCATTCTGAACCGCGACGGCGACCGCATGGTCCTCCCGTCCGGCAAGGCGAGGCTGTCTCGACGGCCGCTCCGGCGAGCCGTTCCCGGACCCGATCTCGATCGGGTACATGTACATCCTCAAGCTGCACCACCTGGTCGACGACAAGCTGCACGCCCGCTCGACCGGTCCGTACTCGATGATCACCCAGCAGCCGCTGCGGTAAGGCCCAGTTCGGTGGCCAGCGCTTCGGTGAGATGGAGGTGTGGGCGCTGGAGGCGTACGGCGCCGCTTACGCCCTCCAGGAGCTGCTGACCATCAAGTCCGACGACGTCACCGGCCGCGTGAAGGTCTACGAGGCCATCGTCAAGGGCGAGAACATCCCCGAGCCCGGCATTCCCGAGTCCTTCAAGGTGCTCATCAAGGAAATGCAGTCCCTGTGCCTCAACGTGGAGGTGCTGTCCTCGGACGGCATGTCCATCGAGATGCGCGACACCGACGAGGACGTCTTCCGCGCAGCGGAGGAGCTCGGCATCGACCTGTCCCGGCGCGAGCCGAGCAGCGTCGAAGAGGTCTGACGGGAGTCAGGTGCGGGGGCTCAGGATGAGCCCCGCACCGACCCCGCGACCCCCGTTTCAGACCACAGACTTACGAACCCTGAGAGGGATTGACGCATAGTGCTCGACGTCAACTTCTTCGATGAGCTCCGGATCGGTCTGGCCACCGCTGACGACATCCGTCAGTGGAGCCACGGCGAGGTCAAGAAGCCGAGACCATCAACTACCGCACCTCAAGCCTCGAGAAGGACGGACTCTTCTGCGAGAAGATCTTCGGTCCTACCCGGGACTGGGAGTGCTACTGCGGCAAGTACAAGCGTGTCCGCTTCAGCGGGCATCATCTGCGAGCGCTGTGGCGTCGAGGTCACGCGCGCCAAGGTGCGCCGTGAGCGGATGGGCCACATCGAGCTCGCCGCTCCCGTCACGCACATCTGGTACTTCAAGGGCGTCCCTGTCGCGCCTCGCCAGCCTGCTCGACCTCGCCCCGAAGGACCTCGAGAAGGTCATCTACTTCGCGGCGCGACATGATCAGCGTTCGTCGACGAGGAGCGTCGTACCCGCGACCTGCCCTCCTCGAGGCGCACGTCCAGGTGGAGCGTCAGCAGGTCGAGAACCGCCGTGACTCCGACCTGAGGCCCGCGCCAAGAAGCTCGAGACCGACCTGGCCGAGCTCGAGGCCGAGGGTGCCAAGGCCGACGTGCGCCGCAAGGTGCGCGAGGGTGCCGAGCGCGAGATGAAGCAGCTGCGCGACCGCGCCCAGCGCGAGATCGACCGTCTCGACGAGGTGTGGAACCGCTTCAAGAACCTCAAGGTCCAGGACCTGAGGGCGACGAGCTGCTCTACCGCGAGCTGCGTGACCGCTTCGGCACGTACTTCGACGGGTCGATGGTGCCGCAGCGCTGCAGAAGCGCCTGGAGACCTTCGACCTCGAGGAGGAGGCCGAGCGCCTCCGCGAGATCATCCGTACCGGCAAGGGCCAGAAGAAGACCCGTGCGCTCTGGCAGCCTCAAGGTCGTCTCCGCGTTCCTGCAGACCAGCAACAGCCCAAGGGCATGGTGCTCGACTGCCGTGCCGAAAGTCATCCGCCGACCTGCGTCCGACGCGTGCAGCTGGACGGTGGCCGCTTCGCGACCTCCGACCTGAACGCACCTGTACCGCCGCGTGATCAACCGCGACAACCGCCTGGTGCGCTCTTCTCGACCTCGGTGCAAGCCCGAGATCTATCGTGAACAACGAGAAGCGCATGCTCCAGGAGGCCGTCGACGCGCTCTTCGACACGCGGCCGCCGTGGTCGCCCGGTCACGGGCCCCGGCAACCGTCCGCTCTCGAAGTCGCCGTCCGACATGCTCTAGGGCGCGTCCAGGGTCGATTCCGTCGTAGAACCTGCTCGGCAAGCGAGTCGACTACTCGGCGCGTTCCGTCATCGCCGTCGGCCCGCAGCTGAAGCTGCACCAGTGCGGTCTGCCGAAGGCCATGGCGCTGGAGCTCTTCTCGCTGGGCGCCGTGATGAAGCGCCTGGCGTCGACCTGAACCACGCGCAGAACATCAAGAGCGCCAAGCGCATGGTGGAGCGCGGCCGCATCGGTCGTGTACGGCGTCCTCGAAGAGGTCATCTGCCGAGCACCCGGTTCTGCTGAACCGTGCTCCCACTCCTGCACCGCCTCGGCATCCAGGCCTTCTCGAGCTCGCAGCTGGTCGAGCGTGCAAGGCCATCCAGATCCACCCGCTCGCCTGCACCGCTGCGTTCAACGCGGACTTCGACGGCGACCGATGGCCGTGCACCTGCCGCTCTCCGCGGAGGCGCAGGCCGAGGCCCGCATCCTGATGCTGTCCTCGAACAACATCCTCAAGCCCGCCGACGGCCGTCCGGTGACGATGCCGACGCAGGACATGGTCCTGGGTCTGTTCTTCCTCACCACCGACGGCGAGCTCCGTGACACCAAGGGCGAGGGCCGTTCGTTCGGCTCCACGGCCGAGGCGATCATGGCGTTCGACGCCGGCGAGCTGGCGCTGCAGTCGCAGGTCGACATCCGCTTCCCGGTGGGCACCATCCCGCCGCGTGGCTGGACGCCGCCGGCCGTCGAGGAGGGCGAGCCGGAGTACCAGTCGGGCGACAGCTTCCGGCTGCGCACGACGCTGGGCCGCGCGCTCTTCAACGAGCTGCTGCCCGAGGACTACCCGTTCGTCGACTACTCGGTGGGCAAGAAGCAGCTCTCCGAGATCGTCAACGACCTGGCCGAGCGCTACCCCAAGGTCATCGTGGCGGCGACGCTCGACAACCTGAAGGCGGCCGGCTTCTTCTGGGCGACCCGTTCCGGTGTCACCGTGGCCATCTCCGACGTCGTCGTTCCCGAGGCGAAGAAGGAGATCGTCGCCGGGTACGAGGCGCAGGACGAGAAGGTCCAGAAGCAGTACGAGCGCGGTCTCATCACGAAGGAAGAGCGCACTCAGGAGCTCATCGCGATCTGGACCAAGGCGACCAACGAGGTTGCCGAGGCGATGAACGCGAACTTCCCGAAGACCAACCCCATCTTCATGATGGTTGACTCGGGTGCCCGAGGAAACATGATGCAGATGCGTCAGATCGCCGGTATGCGTGGTCTGGTGTCGAACGCCAAGAACGAGACGATCCCGCGTCCGATCAAGGCCTCCTTCCGTGAGGGCCTGTCGGTGCTGGAGTACTTCATCTCGACGCACGGTGCTCGTAAGGGTCTGGCGGACACCGCTCTGCGTACCGCCGACTCGGGTTACCTCACCCGTCGTCTGGTCGACGTCTCCCAGGACGTCATCATTCGCGAGGAGGACTGCGGCACCGACCGTGGCCTCAAGCTCACGATCGCCGAGCGTGGCGCCGACGGCGTCCTGCGCAAGGCGGACGACGTCGAGACCAGCGTGTACGCCCGCATGCTCGCCGAGGACATCGTCGTCGACGGCAAGGTCATCGCGCCGGCCAACGTCGACCTGGGTGACGTCCTCATCGACGCCCTGGTCGCCAACGGCGTCGAGGTCGTCAAGACCCGCTCGGTCCTCACCTGCGAGTCCGCGGTCGGCACCTGTGCCTTCTGCTACGGCCGCTCGCTGGCGACCGGCAAGCTGGTCGACATCGGTGAGGCGGTCGGCATCATCGCCGCCCAGTCCATCGGTGAGCCCGGTACCCAGCTGACGATGCGTACCTTCCACACCGGTGGTGTGGCCGGTGACGACATCACCCAGGGTCTGCCCCGTGTCGTCGAGCTCTTCGAGGCTCGTACGCCGAAGGGTGTCGCCCCGATCTCCGAGGCTGCGGGTCGTATCCGCATCGAGGAGACCGAGAAGACCAAGAAGATCGTCGTCACCCCGGACGACGGCAGCGACGAGACGGCGTTCCCGATCTCGAAGCGTGCCCGTCTGCTCGTGGGCGAGGGCGACCACGTCGAGGTCGGCCAGAAGCTGACCGTGGGTGCCACCAACCCGCACGACGTGCTGCGCATCCTGGGTCAGCGTGCGGTCCAGGTCCACCTGGTCGGCGAGGTCCAGAAGGTCTACAACTCGCAGGGCGTGTCGATCCACGACAAGCACATCGAGATCATCATCCGGCAGATGCTGCGCCGCGTGACGATCATCGAGTCCGGCGACGCGGAGCTGCTGCCGGGCGAGCTCGTCGAGCGCTCGAAGTTCGAGACCGAGAACCGTCGTGTGGTCACCGAGGGCGGTCACCCCGCCTCCGGCCGTCCGCAGCTGATGGGTATCACCAAGGCCTCGCTGGCGACGGAGTCCTGGCTGTCGGCCGCCTCCTTCCAGGAGACGACCCGAGTCCTGACGGATGCGGCGATCAACGCCAAGTCCGACAGCCTCATCGGCCTCAAGGAGAACGTCATCATCGGTAAGCTCATCCCGGCCGGTACGGGTCTGTCCCGCTACCGCAACATCCGGGTGGAGCCCACCGAGGAGGCCAAGGCCGCGATGTACTCGGCCGTCGGCTACGACGACATCGACTACTCGCCGTTCGGCACCGGCTCCGGCCAGGCCGTTCCGCTGGAGGACTACGACTACGGTCCGTACAACCAGTAAGCGAGCAGGTTGCTTGAACCGCAGGGCGGTCACCCCGAGGAATTCCGGGGTGGCCGCCCTGCGGCGCGTTGGCGCATGATGGAGGGCACCGAAAGTCCGGTCCGGGGGAGTTGGTCTCGTGTCGAATTCGTCGTGGCAGCCCGCTCCTTGGCCGCCTCAGCAGGGCCACCAGCCGTCGATGCTCGCCGCGCACGCCGACCGGGAGCGCGCGGTCGACGTGTTGCGGGCCGGGTTCGCCGAGGGGCGGTTGCCGCAGGGGGAGTACGAGAAGCGGGTCGAGCGGGCCTATCAGGCGCGCACGGTGGGGGAGCTGTCCCAGTTGGTCGCCGACCTGCCGCAGGGGCCCGTACCCCAGCAGTCGTTCCCGCAGGCGCCCGTGCCGCGGACGTTCCTGCCGGCTCCGGTGCCGCCGCCGCCCACCAACGGCAAGGCGATCGGGTCGCTGTCGTGCGGGGTGGCGACGTTCTTCACGGCGGGGGCCACCGGGATCCCGGCCGTGATCCTGGGACACATGGCGCGGGCCGAGATCAGGCGTACGGGGGAGCAGGGCGACGGGATGGCCGTGGGCGGGCTCGTGCTCGGGTGGCTGTCCGTGGCCGGCTGGGCACTGGTGCTGCTGATCGCGATCGTGGCCGCGGCCCAGAGTGGCGGCTAGTAGCAGGCAGTGACGCCACGCCCGGCGTGTCCTGGCTGCGGGGTATTTGTTTTGACCGCAGCGTATGAGATAGGTACGCTCAGACCTTGTGCCTGGGGTGTGCCTGGGCTCGTGTGCGTGTCTTCAGCCGCACGGCGAGTCCGGATCGGAGCCGGTTCACGGTTTTGATCAAGGCCACCGCAATCTGCCGCCTTCCCGCCTTTGAGCGGGGGTCTGCAGTATTCGACACACCCGACCGCGTGGGTCGGCGACGTTCCAGGTTAGTTTCACGATCGGCACACAGAAACCGGAGAAGTAGTGCCTACGATCCAGCAGCTGGTCCGGAAGGGCCGGCAGGACAAGGTCGAGAAGAACAAGACGCCCGCACTCGAGGGTTCGCCCCAGCGCCGTGGCGTCTGCACGCGTGTGTTCACGACCACCCCGAAGAAGCCGAACTCGGCCCTCCGTAAGGTCGCGCGTGTGCGTCTGACCTCCGGCATCGAGGTCACGGCCTACATCCCGGGTGAGGGACACAACCTGCAGGAGCACTCCATCGTGCTCGTGCGTGGTGGCCGTGTGAAGGACCTGCCTGGTGTTCGTTACAAGATCATCCGCGGTTCGCTCGACACCCAGGGTGTCAAGAACCGCAAGCAGGCCCGCAGCCGCTACGGCGCCAAGAAGGAGAAGTAAGAATGCCTCGTAAGGGCCCCGCCCCGAAGCGCCCGGTCATCATCGACCCGGTCTACGGTTCTCCTCTGGTGACCTCCCTCATCAACAAGGTGCTGCTGAACGGCAAGCGCTCCACCGCCGAGCGCATCGTGTACGGCGCCATGGAGGGCCTGCGTGAGAAGTCGGGCAACGACCCGGTCATCACGCTGAAGCGCGCGCTCGAGAACATCAAGCCGACCCTCGAGGTCAAGTCCCGCCGTGTCGGTGGCGCGACCTACCAGGTCCCGGTCGAGGTCAAGCCCGGCCGCGCCAACACCCTCGCGCTCCGCTGGCTCGTCGGTTACTCCCGCGCCCGTCGCGAGAAGACGATGACCGAGCGTCTGATGAACGAGCTGCTCGACGCCTCCAACGGCCTCGGTGCTGCCGTGAAGAAGCGCGAGGACACGCACAAGATGGCCGAGTCCAACAAGGCCTTCGCGCACTACCGCTGGTAGTCGCTACCCACATCGAGACCGAGAGAAGACTGAAGCCTTATGGCTACCACTTCACTTGACCTGGCCAAGGTCCGCAACATCGGGATCATGGCCCACATCGACGCGGGCAAGACGACCACGACCGAGCGGATCCTGTTCTACACCGGCGTCTCGTACAAGATCGGTGAGGTCCACGACGGCGCCGCCACGATGGACTGGATGGAGCAGGAGCAGGAGCGTGGCATCACGATCACCTCTGCTGCCACCACCTGTCACTGGCCGCTCGAGAACGACGACTACACGATCAACATCATCGACACCCCCGGGCACGTCGACTTCACCGTTGAGGTGGAGCGCTCCCTGCGTGTGCTCGATGGTGCTGTGACGGTGTTCGACGGCGTCGCCGGCGTTGAGCCGCAGTCCGAGACGGTGTGGCGTCAGGCCGACCGTTACGGCGTGCCGCGCATCTGCTTCGTGAACAAGCTGGACCGTACCGGTGCCGAGTTCCACCGCTGCGTCGACATGATCGTCGACCGCCTCGGTGCGACCCCGCTGGTCATGCAGCTGCCCATCGGTGCAGAGGCCGACTTCCAGGGTGTCGTCGACCTCGTCACGATGAAGGCGTTCGTCTGGTCGGCCGAGGCCGCCAAGGGCGAGGCGTACGACATCGTCGACATCCCCGCCACGCACACCGAGGCTGCCGAGGAGTACCGCGGCAAGCTGCTCGAGGCCGTCGCGGAGAACGACGAAGAGATGATGGAGCTGTTCCTGGAGGGCACCGAGCCCACCGTCGAGCAGCTGCACGCCGCCGTGCGTCGCATCACCATCGCCTCCGGCAAGGGCGGCGACACCACCGTCACCCCCGTGTTCTGCGGCACCGCGTTCAAGAACAAGGGCGTTCAGCCCCTGCTCGACGCCGTCGTGCGCTACCTGCCGACCCCGCTCGACGTCGAGGCCATCGAGGGCCACGACGTCAAGGACCCCGAGGTCGTCGTCAAGCGCAAGCCGTCGGACGAGGAGCCCCTCGCCGCGCTCGCCTTCAAGATCATGAGCGACCCGCACCTGGGCAAGCTCACCTTCGTCCGGGTCTACTCGGGCCGCCTGGAGTCCGGCACTGCCGTGCTGAACTCCGTCAAGGGCAAGAAGGAGCGCATCGGCAAGATCTACCGCATGCACGCGAACAAGCGTGAGGAGATCGAGTCGGTGGGCGCCGGTGACATCGTCGCCGTCATGGGTCTGAAGCAGACCACCACGGGCGAGACGCTCTGTGACGACAAGAGCCCGGTGATCCTGGAGTCCATGGACTTCCCGGCGCCGGTCATCCAGGTCGCCATCGAGCCGAAGTCCAAGGGTGACCAGGAGAAGCTGGGTGTCGCCATCCAGCGTCTCTCGGAGGAGGACCCCTCCTTCCAGGTGCACTCGGACGAGGAGACCGGCCAGACCATCATCGGTGGTATGGGCGAGCTTCACCTCGAGGTGCTCGTCGACCGCATGAAGCGCGAGTTCCGCGTCGAGGCGAACGTCGGCAAGCCCCAGGTCGCGTACCGCGAGACGATCCGTCAGGCCGTCGAGCGCGTGGACTACACCCACAAGAAGCAGACCGGTGGTACCGGTCAGTTCGCCAAGGTGCAGATCGCGATCGAGCCGATCACCGAGTCCGACGGTCCGGCGTACGAGTTCGTGAACAAGGTCACCGGTGGCCGCATCCCCCGGGAGTACATCCCGTCGGTGGACGCGGGTGCGCAGGAGGCCATGCAGTTCGGCATCCTGGCCGGCTACGAGATGACGGGCGTCCGCGTCACGCTTCTCGACGGTGCCTACCACGAGGTCGACTCCTCCGAGCTCGCGTTCAAGATCGCCGGTTCGCAGGCCTTCAAGGAGGCCGCGCGCAAGGCCAAGCCCGTGCTGCTCGAGCCGATGATGGCCGTCGAGGTCACCACGCCCGAGGACTACATGGGTGAGGTCATCGGCGACATCAACTCCCGCCGTGGCCAGATCCAGGCCATGGAGGAGCGCAGCGGCGCTCGCGTCGTGAAGGGCCTCGTGCCGCTTTCGGAGATGTTCGGCTACGTCGGCGACCTCCGCAGCAAGACGTCGGGTCGCGCGAGCTACTCGATGCAGTTCGACTCCTACGCCGAGGTTCCGCGGAACGTCGCCGAGGAGATCATCGCGAAGGCCAAGGGCGAGTAACTCACTCGAGTTCACGCTTTAGGCTTGACTCCGGAGCCCGACCGGGCAATCCGTGACAACAGTCGCGGATTGCCCCCGGGCACCGGGCTTTCCAGCAAAGATCACCTGGCGCCGATGAAGTAAGGCGTACAGAACCACTCCACAGGAGGACCCCAGTGGCGAAGGCGAAGTTCGAGCGGACTAAGCCGCACGTCAACATCGGCACCATCGGTCACATTGACCACGGTAAGACGACCCTCACGGCCGCCATTACCAAGGTGCTGCACGACGCGTACCCGGACCTGAACGAGGCCTCGGCCTTCGACCAGATCGACAAGGCTCCTGAGGAGCGCCAGCGCGGTATCACGATCTCGATCGCGCACGTTGAGTACCAGACCGAGACGCGTCACTACGCCCACGTCGACTGCCCCGGTCACGCGGACTACATCAAGAACATGATCACGGGTGCCGCGCAGATGGACGGCGCCATCCTCGTGGTCGCCGCCACCGACGGCCCGATGCCGCAGACCAAGGAGCACGTGCTCCTGGCCCGCCAGGTCGGCGTTCCGTACATCGTTGTCGCCCTGAACAAGGCCGACATGGTGGACGACGAGGAGATCCTGGAGCTCGTCGAGCTCGAGGTCCGTGAGCTGCTCTCCGAGTACGAGTTCCCGGGCGACGACGTTCCGGTCGTCAAGGTCTCCGCTCTGAAGGCCCTCGAGGGCGACAAGGAGTGGGGCAACTCGGTCCTCGAGCTCATGAAGGCCGTCGACGAGGCCATCCCGGAGCCCGAGCGTGACGTCGACAAGCCGTTCCTGATGCCGATCGAGGACGTCTTCACGATCACCGGTCGTGGCACCGTCGTCACCGGTCGTATCGAGCGCGGCATCCTCAAGGTCAACGAGACCGTCGACATCATCGGCATCAAGACCGAGAAGACCACCACCACGGTCACCGGTATCGAGATGTTCCGGAAGCTCCTCGACGAGGGCCAGGCCGGTGAGAACGTCGGTCTGCTGCTTCGTGGCATCAAGCGCGAGGACGTCGAGCGCGGCCAGGTCATCATCAAGCCGGGTTCGGTCACGCCGCACACCGAGTTCGAGGCGCAGGCGTACATCCTGTCGAAGGACGAGGGTGGCCGTCACACCCCGTTCTTCAACAACTACCGCCCGCAGTTCTACTTCCGCACCACGGACGTGACCGGCGTCGTGACCCTCCCCGAGGGCACCGAGATGGTCATGCCGGGCGACAACACTGAGATGACCGTTGAGCTCATCCAGCCCGTCGCCATGGAGGAGGGCCTCAAGTTCGCCATCCGTGAGGGTGGCCGGACCGTCGGCGCCGGCCAGGTCACCAAGATCAACAAGTAAGCATCGCTTACCTGTTGAGTCCCTTCGGGGCTTGATGCCTGGTAGCTCCTGCGAGCTCTGAAAGGGCCCGTACGACATCACGTCGTACGGGCCCTTTTGCATGCGCGCGCGCAGGTTCTGCAGGGCTATCGCGGGACGGTCGCCCAGCGCACCACGGCGACCGCCACGAGGACCGTGGCCGGGACCGCCCACGGCCAGCTCATGAACCGGCGTACCGAGGGCGGCAGCCACAGGAGGACGACCGCGCCCGCCAGGGACACGGCGACGAAGCAGGACACCTCGATGCCGCGGTACGCGTCGTCGTCCCAGGCGCCCGCGGGGCGGATCGTCACGGCCAGCCGGCAGAACCAGGCCGCGACCAGGGTGAGCAGGACGAACGGCACCGCGAGCACGAGGCGCAGCAGGCCGCGGCCGGCGACGTCCCGGTCCGGGAGGGTGGGGCGGCTCATGGGCGCAGTGTCCCAGGGCCGGCGCCGTAGGGTCAGGCCTTCGCCTGGGTCGGGCGCCACAGCCAGGGGCGGGCGTCCGGGGACAGGCCCGCGGCCGTCGGGCCGCGCCGGTCCACGCTCAGGGACGGGCCGTCGAGGGTGGCGGGGGGCGTGGCCGGGCGGGTGATGTGGCCGTCGTGGAGGAGCTGGACGTGCCCGTCGGTGTCGCGGCCGAGCAGGTACGCGCCCGCCGCCGTCACCGGGCCGTAGCCGGGGAAGCGGACGGCCGGGGCGCCGGGGGAGAGCAGGCGGTCGGAGGCGGGCGGGCGGAAGTAGAGACGGCTGCCCGCTGCGGCTATCGCGTCCGCCGGGGTGGGCAGGCCGGTGAGCGGCGCGGGCCCGTCCGGCGTCCAGTGGTGGACGGTGTCGCGGCCGGGGGCGTACACGTGCACGACTCCGTCGTCCCCGACGACCGCCGTGAGTCCGTCCTGGACCGGGCCGCCGCCGAGCCGCCGCCAGGGCGACCAGGTGCCCGCCGCGTCCCGTACGCGGGTGCTGACGCCCTGGTCCGCGTCGCGTACGAAGAGGTGGACGCGGCCGTCGGGGGCGGTGACGGCGACCGGGACGCCGACGCGGCGGCCGCGGTCGGAGTCGGTGCCCTCGGGGTTGCCGAGGCCGGTCCAGGAGCCGTAGCGGCGCGGGCCGCGCTGTTCCAGGACCACGATCTCGCGCACGTCGGGGGCGCCCCGGCCCTCGATCGCCGCGAGGCGCAGGCCGAACACCAGGTGCCGGCCGTCGGTGAGCGTGGCGCTGCCGAGGACCGGGGCGAGGGGGCCGCCGCCGAGGTCGACCGGGGCGCCGAACCCGCCGTCCGTCGTGGGCCTCTCGTCGTAGCGGACCGCGCGCAGGCCGAGGACGCCGTACGCGGTGAGGCGGCCGTCGGCGGCCGGGGCGAGCGCGAGGCGGGGGCCCGGGTAGCGGTAGTGGGTGGCGCGGACCCAGCCCTTGCGGTTGGTCAGGGGGCGGTCGCCGCCGACGTTGTAGTCGCCGCAGCCCGCGGGGTTGCCGCACTGCCAGTCGGGGGCCGCGCCGTACGGGATCAGGTGGGCGGCCTTCTGGTCCAGGACCTGGGGCGGGAGGTTCTTGGGCCAGTGGTGGTTGTAGTAGCCGCGGAAGGCGGTGACGGCGAAGGCCGGGGGGCCGCTCTTCGTCCGCTCCGCCCAGCGGATCAGCGCGGCCCAGCTGAAGCAGGCGACGGCGGTGTGGTCGGCGTGGTCGGAGTAGCCGGGCTGCTCGCTGTCGCGGATCTGGGTCATCCGGTCGCTCGCCTGGATGTCCGGGTCGGGGTCGAGGGTCTGGACGAGGGTGGGGCGGTAGCGCTCGTAGAGCTCGACGAGGACGCCGACCAGCGACTCGTAGTCGTACGTCTGGACGGCGCGCACCGGGGAGCCCTGGGGGACGAGGGTGCGCAGCAGGAGGCCGCGGTCGCGCCACAGCGCGGGGACGCCCATGTGACCGGCCGGGGTGTGCATCGCCAGGTCCAGGTGGACGAGCTCGATCCGGCGGCCACGGTGCTGGAGGGTGCTGACCTCGGCCTGGAAGCCGCTGCGCAAGCGGATCGCGCTCGTCTCCCAGCGGGTGAAGACGGGCAGGCCGAGCTGGGTCGCGTACGACTGGCGCAGGCCCTGGTGGCGGGCGGCGGCGTAGGCGGCCTTGTCGGGGGCGGGGGCGCGGTCCGCCGACGTCTTGTTCCGCCCGTCGGCCTCGCCGGCCGTGACGTAGACGCAGACGAGCGGGGTGCCGGCGGCCAGCGTGTGCTGGGTGTCCGGGTTCATGAAGTACAGGTCGTCGTCGGGGTGGGCGAGGACCTGGAGCAGCAGGGCGCGCTCGGCCTGGGCGGCCGGGCGGCCCGTCGCGGGGGACGGGGCGGTGGTGTGCGGCGGGGGAGCGGGGGTGAGGCGGGAGCAGGCGGTGAGGGAGCCGGCGGCCGCCGCGGCGGCCGTGCCGAGGAGCATGCCGCGACGCGAGAGACCCGGGGAGATTGGTCTCTTAACGGGCTTTTCGGGCCTCGGTATCGCAGGTCGCTTCCGCACGGTGGCGCTCACTCCGTCCGCTGTGGAGGCAGCGGTCGGTGGGGCGCTCGCCTCTGTTCAGGTGGTTCACCTGGCTAGAGGGTCACCGAGCGGCACGGGTTCCATGCGCGTACATGTTCCGTTCACCCGGAAGGAGACGTCAGTCCCTGGTCACGAAGTCCCAGCGGGTGCCGAGCACTTCGAGCCGCTCCCGGTACTCCACGGCCCCCTGCCACTCCCGCGGCCAGTTCGCCGTGCCGCGGTGGGCGCCTGCGAAGGTGCCTGCCAGGGCCGCGGTCGCGGCCGAGGCGCCGGAGGTGTGGGCCGCTCGGCGCAGGGTGTCGCGGGGGCGGGCGTCGGTGATCAGGAAGGCGTACAGGGCGGCGGCCAGGACCTCGTCGGCGGTCCAGGCGGTGCCGACGGCGGCTCCGGGGTCCCGGTCCGGGTCCTTGGCGGCGACCGCCGTGGCCACGGTGTCCAGGGCCGTCAGGCACTCGTCCCAGCCCGCTGCGACGAAGGCGGCGGGGCTCGCCGCGCCCGCCCGTACGGCCAGGTCGCCGAGCCAGTCCGTGCGGTACGTCCAGCGGGACGCGGCCGCGTGGGCGCGCAGGCGGGGCAGCAGGTCGGCGGGCGGGCAGCCGTGTGCCAAGAGGTGGACGGCGTGCGCGGCGAGGTCGCTCGCGGCCAGCGACGTCGGATGGCCGTGGGTGAGCGCGGACTGCAACTGGGCGACGCCCGCCCGCTGTTCGGCGCTCAGGTACGGAGCGAGCCCGACGACGGCGGCCCTGACCACGCCGGCGCAGCCCTTGGAGGTCAGGGCGGACGCCGCCTGCCAGGGCGTCTCCCCGGCCAGCGCGGTGCAGGCGTCGACGGTGGTGCGGCCGGGGGACCGGTCGTTGTCGGGGGCGCGCAGCCAGCGGACCAGGTGGGTGCGCAGGGCGGCGGCGACGGCCCCGGGGGTGATCCAGGGCGGGGCGGGCAGCGCGCCGCGCGTGGTCAGGCTGTGCCGGGCCTCCGCCTCCGTCAGGGGCGCCCTGACGGCGACCTCGGCGAGCCCCTCGGCGACGGCGAGGGCGAGCTGCGTCTGGTCGGAGACGCGCACCGACTCCCCGTCGTACAGCGGGAGTTCCATCGCCGACCAGGTGCCGTACGTGGCCGTGATCCGGTCCAGGGGCAGGGTGGACAGCGGTCGGCCCATGGCGTCGCCGAGCGCGAGCCCGACGAGGGCGCCGCGCGCCGCGGACCACCGGCGCTCCGGGGCGGGCCGGTCCGCGAGGTCGTCCAGGAGGCGCAGGTGCGGGGCGGTGGCGAGCGGCCCGGCCACCAGACGGCCCGGTCCGGCCGCGGCGACCAGTTCCCGCAGCGCCGCGACCGGGGCGAGGCCGCGGGCCTTGGCGTCGTCGAGGCGGGGGCGCAGGTTCACCGCCTGGTTCCCGGCGTCCCCGCGGTCGATCTGGCCGGCCGCGCCGTCCTCGTCGTTCGCCCAGACGTACCCGGTGACGGTGCCCTTCGCGTCGGCCACCGCGACGTACCGGACGGGCAGCCCGGTCGTGCCCGCGTACCGGTCGGGCCCGCTCACGGAGCGGAACGCCAGGTCCTCCTCGAACCGTGGATTGATGGGCTTGCGCGGGACGAAGTGCGGGCCCGGACCGGCCGGCTGACTCACGTGCAGTTCCCCTCTGACGGCTCTCGCAGGAAGATCCGTCACAGCCAAACACACGCTTCCCCGTCGTCACCAGCCGCTCCGGGCCCTGCCCTCAGGCGGGGGTCACACCCGCTGCCACAGCGCGGGCACGTTCGGCGGCTCCCAGCCCGGCTGCGCCTGGTGGCCCTGGAGGCAGCGGTACGTGCCGCCGCCGTACGTCACGGTGGCGCCCGCCTGGTAGACGGTGCCGGCCGCCCAGGTGCCGCCCGGCTCACCGGGCTCGCCCGGGTCGCCGCCGCCCGTGGTCCTCAGCGTCAGCCCGTAGGTCTGCAGCAGCGGGTTGATCGGCTGGAAGTACGTGGTGCCGCCGCTGGTGCAGTTGCCGGAGCCGCCCGAGGTGACGCCCTGGGCCTGGCTGCCGGAGATGAACGAGCCGCCGGAGTCGCCCGGCTCGGCGCAGACCGAGGTGCGGGTCACTCCGGAGATCGTGCCCTCGGGGTAGGTGACGCTGGTGTTCAGCTGCTGGACCGTGCCGCAGTGCCAGCCGGTGGTGGAGCCCGAGCGGCACACCGAGGAGCCGACCGTCGCCTGCGTGGACCCGGCGACCTGGGCGCTCGACCCGTTCACGTACGGGGTCGCGGTCCAGGAGGAGTTGGCGGCCACCCACGCCATGTCGTTGCCCGGGAAGATCGAGCCCTGGAAGGTGCCCTGGGCGACCCGGTTGGACCCGGTGGTGCTGCTGCCCGCCCGGCCGCAGTGCCCGGCCGTGGCGAAGCCCTGCTGGGTGCCGCGGGTCACCGGGAAGCCGATGGAGCAGCGGCTGGAGTTGTCGATGTAGTACGCGTCCCCGCCCCGCAGGTCGTACAGCGGCCGGGGCCGCTGCGTCGACGCGACGACCCGCACCAGGCCCTCGTCGACCGCGGCGGACTTCAGCAGCGCGGGCACCGCGCCGCGCCGACTCGCCTCCACCACAAGGGAGTTGGTGGGTACGTCGACGTACCAGACCGGGGTGGCCGTGGTGTCGCGGTGGTCCGCGGCCCGGTCGAGGCGGGCCTTCGCGGCGTCGAGCGCGGACAGCGGGTGGCGTACGACGGCGGCGCGGGCGCCCGCCGCCTCGATGCCCGGCACGTCGGCGGCGTCGGTCGTCGCCACGGTCAGCACGGCGGATTCGGCGCCGCGCACCCAGGCCCCCGCGAAGTCCCGGCCGAGCGAGAGCCGCAGGGCGCCCGCGGTGGCGCCCGCCGCCGCCTCGTTGGCCAGCCGCTCCCGCGCCTGCGCACGGTCGAGGCCGAGGTCCCGTTGCATGGCGCTCAGCAGGGCGGGCGGTGCCTGGTCGGCGCCGAGGGTCTCGGCGGCCGTGGGGGCGGGAGAGGGGGCGGAGTCGGCGCTCGCGGAACTGCCGAGCCCCGCGACGAACAGCGCGGCGGACGTCGTCAGGGCCGCACACACGGCCCTGGTGCGTCTGTGGAGCATGGCGTCTCCTCGGTTGTCGGTGGGGAGGTGCCGAAACCGTAGGAGGCCGGATCGGGCCGCATAAGAGGTCAGCCGACCCCGGGGGCCGGCGTTATGGAAGCTCCGGCGGCGGCCGTGCGGGCGGTGGCCGCGTGCGCGGCACGGGCCTGGGCGAGGACGAGCCCGGCGGTGTCGGGGTGCTGGGCCGCGGGGTGCAGCCCCAGCAGGTGCCGCCACAGCAGCGGGGCCCCGGCGAGCGGGCGCACGGTGATCCCCGGGGTCGGCGGGAACGTGGCCCGGCACAGCCCCACCGCCCGCCCCACCTGCACCAGGTGCACGCAGGACGCGGTGTCCGTCTCGTACATCCGGCGCGGGGTGAAGCCGGCCCGCGCGCAGGCCGCGCCGAAGCAGTCCGCGAAGCAGCCGTCGCCGGGCACACAGGCCCACGCCTCGTCGGCCAGCGCGGTGAGCTCCGGCTCGGCGGCCCCGGCCAGCGGGTGGCCGTCCGGGAGCATCGCGCAGACCGGGTCGAGGGCGATCTCCCGCCACTCCAGGTGGGCGGGGCCGGGCGGCGGAGCGGAGCCGCAGGTGCCGAGCAGGGCGAAGTCGAGGCGGCCCTGGTCCAGGTCCTCGGCCAGCTCGCCCTCGGACCAGGAGGCGCGGGTCGTCACCGTGGTGTCCGGCAGCGCTCCGGCCAGCCGGTCCACCAGGGCGCCGAGCAGCGGGCCGTGCGTGCCGCCGAGCCGGAGCCGCTCGCGGCCGGGCCGGGCCGCAGCGAACCGGATCGCCTCCTGTTGCAGCCCGGACACGGCCGGCAGGACGATCCTGGCCCGCTCCAGGACCAGCTCGCCGAGGGCCGTGGCTCGTACGCCGTGCCGACCGCGTTCGAACAGTTCCCCGCCGAGGGCCCGCTCGATCCGCCTGAGCTGGGCGCTCAGCGCGGGCTGCGCGAGGCCCAGCACGGTCGCCGCCCGGGTGAGGCTGCCCGCATCGGCGATCGTCCGGACCGTCCTCAGATGCCGCAACTCCAGCTCCATGAAGGGAGCTTGGGGTGTGGGAGCAGCAGGAGCAAGGGGCTGGTACAGGCCAATGCGCGGCGACGGGGGTCGTGGGGCGTGGACACCCCTGGTTTGACCTTCGTCACTCAGGGGGTACTCTCTACGGCTCGATTGGCCCCGGACGTGCCCCGTATGGCAGACTGTCGGGGTTGCTCGGTTGAGTGCCGATGCTGCGCGCCTCCCGCCGGGAGGACCGGAAGCGAGTCCCACAGTACTCGTCGCCCTATCTGTCGCTTGCGGCAGCGCTGGGGCGGACGTACGGGAATCTTTCGGGAAGCTCAGCGCGGGGCGAGACCAGGCGCCTGGTGGGTTTCTTCCCCCAGTCCATGTGGCCCAGGGCCGCGGTTCCTGTTAGCAGGGAAATCCGTACGGATATTTCTGTCAGCAAGACTGCGACACGCCCGACCGCGTGGGTCGGAGGAAGTGTGAAACAGGGCCCCCAGGAGCCAGAGCGTTTCGAGAGACAGGACTACTAAGTAGCCATGGCGGGACAGAAGATCCGCATCCGGCTCAAGGCCTACGACCACGAGGTCATCGACTCTTCGGCGAAGAAGATCGTCGAGACGGTGACTCGCACTGGTGCGTCGGTCGCGGGCCCGGTGCCGCTGCCTACCGAGAAGAACGTGTACTGCGTCATCAAGTCGCCGCACAAGTACAAGGACTCGCGCGAGCACTTCGAGATGCGCACGCACAAGCGCCTGATCGACATCCTCGACCCGACGCCCAAGACCGTTGACTCCCTGATGCGACTCGACCTCCCGGCCGGTGTCGACATCGAGATCAAGCTCTGAAGGCCGGTGATCTGAGAGATGGCTAAGCAGATCAAGGGCATCCTGGGCGAGAAGCTCGGCATGACGCAGGTGTGGGACGAGAACAACCGTGTTGTTCCGGTCACCGTCGTCAAGGCCGGCCCCAACGTCGTGACCCAGGTCCGCACGAACGACACCGACGGCTACGAGTCCGTCCAGATCGCGTTCGGCGAGATCGACCCGCGCAAGGTGAACAAGCCCCTCAAGGGCCACTTCGCCAAGGCCGACGTCACCCCCCGTCGTCACCTCGTCGAGATCCGTACCGCTGGTGCCAGCGAGTACACCCTCGGCCAGGAGATCACCGCCGAGACCTTCGAGGCCGGCGTGAAGGTCGACGTGACCGGCAAGAGCAAGGGCAAGGGCTTCGCCGGTGTCATGAAGCGTCACAACTTCCATGGCGGCAAGGCTTCCCACGGTGCGCACCGCGTGCACCGCAAGCCCGGTTCCATCGGTGGCTGCGCCACCCCGGGCCGTGTCTTCAAGGGCATGCGCATGGCCGGTCGCATGGGCAACGAGCGTGTGACCACCCAGAACCTGACCGTCCACGCCGTTGACGCGGAGAAGGGTCTGCTGCTCATCAAGGGCGCGGTTCCTGGTCCGAACGGCGGCCTCGTCCTGGTCCGCACTGCGGCCAAGGGGGCCTGAGGTAACCGATGAGCACTGTTGACATCCTTTCGCCGGCAGGCGACAAGACCGGGACGGTCGAGCTCCCCGCGGAGATCTTCGACGTCGAGAAGATCAGCGTTCCGCTGCTTCACCAGGTCGTCGTCGCGCAGCTGGCCGCTGCCCGCCAGGGCACGCACAAGACCAAGACCCGCGGCGAAGTCCGTGGTGGTGGCAAGAAGCCTTACCGCCAGAAGGGCACCGGCCGCGCCCGCCAGGGTTCGACCCGCGCGCCGCAGTTCGCCGGTGGTGGCGTCGTGCACGGTCCCGTGCCGCGTGACTACTCGCAGCGGACCCCGAAGAAGATGAAGGCTGCCGCGCTGCGTCACGCCCTCACCGACCGGGCCCGCAACGCTCGCATCCACGTCGTCTCCGGCGTGGTCGAGGGCGAGGTCTCCACCAAGGCCGCCAAGACGCTGTTCGGCAAGATCTCGGAGCGCAAGAACCTGCTCCTGGTCGCCGACCGCGCCGACGAGGCCGCGTGGCTCTCCGCCCGCAACCTGCCCCAGGTCCACATCCTGGAGCCGGGCCAGCTGAACACGTACGACGTTCTCGTCTCGGACGACGTGGTCTTCACCCAGGCCGCTTTCGAGTCCTTCGTGTCCGGCCCGAAGGCCAATGACACCGAAGGGAGCGAAGCCTGATGGCTATCCGTCACCAGAGCATCGCGTCCAAGGCTGCGAAGGCTGCGAAGGCCGCGCGCGTCGCCAAGGCGAAGCGCATCGCGACCGAGGGCAAGATCGCCGTTGAGCCCACCCCGCTGAGCAAGTCCTTCTCGGACCCGCGCGACGTTCTCGTCAAGCCGGTCGTCTCCGAGAAGTCGTACGCGCTCCTCGACGAGGGCAAGTACACGTTCATCGTGGCCCCCGGCGCCAACAAGACCCAGATCAAGCAGGCCGTCGAGGCGGTCTTCTCGGTCAAGGTCACCGGCGTCAACACGATCAACCGTCAGGGCAAGCGCAAGCGCACGCGCACCGGGTTCGGCAAGCGTGCCGACACCAAGCGCGCGATCGTGACCCTTGCTGAGGGCGACCGTATCGACATCTTCGGCCAGGCCTCCTAACGGAGACCCTGGTCCGAATATCGGACGAGGACTGAGAAATGGGAATCCGCAAGTACAAGCCGACGACGCCGGGCCGCCGTGGCTCCTCCGTCGCCGACTTCGTCGAGGTCACGCGGTCCACGCCGGAGAAGTCGCTGGTCCGCCCCCTGCACAGCAAGGGCGGTCGTAACAACTCCGGTCGCGTGACCGTTCGCCACCAGGGTGGCGGACACAAGCGCGCCTACCGCGTGATCGACTTCCGTCGTCACGACAAGGACGGCGTGCCGGCCAAGGTCGCTCACATCGAGTACGACCCCAACCGCACCGCGCGCATCGCGCTCCTGCACTACGCGGACGGCGAGAAGCGCTACATCCTGGCCCCCCGTGGGCTCGCCCAGGGCGCCGTGGTCGAGAACGGCCCGGCGGCCGACATCAAGCCCGGCAACAACCTGGCGCTCCGCAACATCCCGGTCGGTACCACGATCCACGCGATCGAGCTCCGTCCCGGTGGTGGCGCCAAGTTCGCCCGCTCCGCGGGTGCCTCCGTGCAGCTGCTGGCGAAGGAGGGCACGATGGCCCACCTTCGTATGCCTTCCGGTGAGATCCGCCTGGTCGACGCGCGCTGCCGCGCCACCGTCGGCGAGGTCGGCAACGCCGAGCAGTCGAACATCAACTGGGGCAAGGCCGGCCGCATGCGCTGGAAGGGCGTCCGCCCGACCGTGCGTGGTGTCGTGATGAACCCGGTCGACCACCCGCACGGTGGTGGTGAAGGCAAGACCTCCGGTGGTCGTCACCCGGTCTCGCCGTGGGGCAAGAAGGAGGGTCGTACTCGTGATCGCAACAAGGCGAGCAACAAGTACATCGTCCGCCGCCGCAAGTCGAACAAGAAGCGCTAGGAGCGGGTTTAGATGCCGCGCAGTCTCAAGAAGGGACCCTTCGTTGACGGCCACCTCGTAAAGAAGGTGGACGCTCAGAACGAAGCCGGTACCAAGAACGTCATCAAGACCTGGTCCCGCCGCTCGATGATCATCCCCAGCATGCTGGGCCACACGATCGCGGTGCACAACGGCAAGACCCACATCCCGGTGTTCGTCACCGAGTCGATGGTCGGCCACAAGCTCGGCGAGTTCTCGCCGACGCGCACCTTCCGGGGTCACGTCAAGGACGACCGGAAGTCGAAGCGCCGCTAAGGCGGGGTGGAATCGACTATGACTAACACCGAAGGGACAACCATGGAAGCCAGGGCCCAGGCGCGGTACATCCGCGTCACGCCCATGAAGGCCCGCCGCGTGGTGGACCTCATCCGTGGCATGGATGCCACGGAGGCTCAGGCGGTCCTGCGTTTCGCCCCGCAGGCCGCGAGCGTGCCGGTCGGCAAGGTGCTGGACAGCGCCATTGCCAACGCCGCGCACAACTACGACCACACCGACGCCTCCACGCTGGTCATCAGCGAGGCGTACGTGGATGAGGGCCCGACCCTGAAGCGGTTCCGTCCGCGTGCTCAGGGCCGTGCCTACCGGATCCGTAAGCGGACCAGCCACATCACCGTGGTCGTCAGCAGCAAGGAAGGAACCCGGTAATGGGCCAGAAGGTAAACCCGCACGGGTTCCGGCTCGGTGTCACGACCGACTTCAAGTCGCGTTGGTACGCCGACAAGCTGTACAAGGACTACGTCAAGGAAGACGTCGCCATCCGTCGGATGATGACGTCCGGCATGGAGCGCGCCGGCATCTCGAAGGTTGAGATCGAGCGCACCCGTGACCGCGTGCGGGTGGACATCCACACCGCTCGTCCCGGCATCGTCATCGGCCGCCGTGGCGCCGAGGCCGACCGCATCCGCGGTGACCTCGAGAAGCTCACGGGCAAGCAGGTCCAGCTGAACATCCTCGAGGTCAAGAACCCCGAGGTCGACGCTCAGCTCGTGGCCCAGGCCGTTGCGGAGCAGCTGTCCTCCCGCGTCTCCTTCCGTCGCGCCATGCGTAAGAGCATGCAGTCGGCGATGAAGGCGGGCGCCAAGGGCATCAAGATCCAGTGTGGCGGTCGTCTCGGCGGTGCCGAGATGTCCCGTTCGGAGTTCTACCGCGAGGGCCGCGTGCCCCTGCACACGCTCCGCGCCAACGTGGACTACGGCTTCTTCGAGGCCAAGACGACCTTCGGCCGCATCGGCGTGAAGGTCTGGATCTACAAGGGCGACGTCAAGAACATCGCCGAGGTTCGCGCCGAGAACGCCGCAGCCCGCGCCGGCAACCGTCCGGCCCGTGGCGGCAACGACCGCCCGGCCCGTGGTGGCCGTGGTGGCGAGCGTGGCGGTCGCGGTCGCAAGCCGCAGCAGTCGGCTCCGGCCGCCGAGGCCCCCAAGGCCGAGGCGCCCGCCGCTGCTCCGGCTGAGAGCACCGGAACGGAGGCCTGACCGAAATGCTGATCCCCCGTAGGGTCAAGCACCGCAAGCAGCACCACCCGAAGCGCAGCGGTATGTCCAAGGGTGGCACGCAGGTTGCGTTCGGTGAGTACGGCATTCAGGCCCTCACCCCGGCGTACGTGACGAACCGTCAGATCGAGGCCGCTCGTATCGCCATGACGCGTCACATCAAGCGTGGCGGCAAGGTCTGGATCAACATCTACCCGGACCGTCCCCTCACCAAGAAGCCTGCCGAGACCCGCATGGGTTCCGGTAAGGGTTCGCCGGAGTGGTGGATCGCCAACGTCAAGCCCGGACGCGTGATGTTCGAGCTGTCGTACCCCAACGAGAAGATCGCGCGTGAAGCCCTGACTCGTGCGGCCCACAAGCTGCCGATGAAGTGCAAGATCGTTAAGCGCGAAGCAGGTGAGGCGTGATGTCGGCCGGGACCAAGGCGTCCGAGCTGCGCGAGCTGGGCAACGAGGAGCTTCTCAACAAGCTCCGCGAGGCCAAGGAAGAGCTGTTCAACCTCCGCTTCCAGGCGGCGACCGGTCAGCTCGAGAACCACGGCCGGCTCAAGGCCGTCCGCAAGGACATCGCGCGGATCTACACCCTCATGCGTGAGCGCGAGCTGGGCATCGAGACGGTGGAGAGCGCCTGATGAGCGAGAAGACTGTGACTGAAGAGACTGCCGCCCGCGGCTTCCGCAAGACCCGTGAGGGTCTTGTCGTCAGCGACAAGATGGACAAGACCGTCGTCGTCGCTGTCGAGGACCGCGTCAAGCA
This sequence comes from Streptomyces sp. KL116D, assembly GCF_030766975.1. Taxonomy (NCBI): domain Bacteria; kingdom Bacillati; phylum Actinomycetota; class Actinomycetes; order Kitasatosporales; family Streptomycetaceae; genus Streptomyces; species Streptomyces sp. KL116D. The sequence continues at coordinate 71,574 of NZ_JASERH010000032.1, forward strand.
CGCGCTGTACGGCAAGGTCATCCGCCGTACGAACAAGCTCAAGGCGCACGACGAGCAGAACGCCGCGGGCGTCGGCGACCGTGTCCTCCTCATGGAGACCCGGCCGCTGTCCGCGACGAAGCGCTGGCGCGTCGTCGAGATCCTGGAGAAGGCGAAGTAATCAAGCGGGGGCCATCCGCCCCCGCTGTCCCTCGCCCCGTTCCCGGGGCGCGGGTCTTCGCCTGCGACAGGCCAAGTAATTCCTGCGGGAAACTCCGCAGGACAGTTCCGCCAGGCTCGGCAGGGGTTCGTTCCAGAACCCCTGCCGGGAACCGGCAGACGATCAGGAGATAGACGTGATCCAGCAGGAGTCGCGACTTCGGGTCGCCGACAACACGGGTGCGAAGGAAATCCTCACCATCCGTGTTCTCGGTGGTTCGGGTCGCCGCTACGCGGGCATCGGTGACGTCATCGTCGCCACCGTCAAGGACGCGATCCCCGGTGGCAACGTGAAGAAGGGTGACGTCGTCAAGGCGGTCATCGTTCGCACCGTCAAGGAGCGCCGCCGTCCGGACGGCTCGTACATCCGCTTCGACGAGAACGCCGCCGTCATTCTGAAGAACGACGGCGACCCTCGCGGCACCCGTATCTTCGGCCCGGTGGGCCGTGAGCTGCGCGAGAAGAAGTTCATGAAGATCATCTCGCTCGCGCCGGAGGTGCTGTAAGCATGAAGATCAAGAAGGGCGACCTGGTCCAGGTCATCACCGGTAAGGACAAGGGCAAGCAGGGCAAGGTCATTGCCGCTTACCCGCGCGAGGAGCGCGTCCTGGTCGAGGGTGTCAACCGGGTCAAGAAGCACACGAAGGCCGGCCCGACCGCCAGCGGCTCGCAGGCCGGCGGCATCGTGACCACCGAGGCCCCCGTCCACGTCTCCAACGTCCAGCTGGTCGTGGAGAAGGACGGCAACAAGGTTGTCACGCGCGTCGGTTACCGCTTCGACGACGAGGGCAACAAGATCCGCGTTGCCAAGCGGACGGGTGAGGACATCTGATGACGACCACCACCACTCCGCGTCTCAAGACGAAGTACCGCGAGGAGATCGCGGCCAAGCTGCAGGAAGAGTTCTCGTACGAGAACGTCATGCAGACCCCCGGTCTCGTGAAGATCGTCGTGAACATGGGTGTCGGCGACGCCGCCCGTGACTCGAAGCTCATGGACGGTGCCGTCCGTGACCTGACGACGATCACCGGTCAGAAGCCGGCCATCACCAAGGCCCGCAAGTCCATCGCGCAGTTCAAGCTGCGTGAGGGCCAGCCGATCGGTGCCCACGTCACGCTCCGTGGCGACCGCATGTGGGAGTTCCTGGACCGCACCCTGTCGCTCGCGCTTCCGCGCATCCGCGACTTCCGTGGTCTGTCCCCCAAGCAGTTCGACGGCCGTGGCAACTACACCTTCGGTCTGACCGAGCAGGTCATGTTCCACGAGATCGACCAGGACAAGATTGACCGCGTCCGGGGTATGGACATCACCGTGGTCACCACGGCGACCAACGACGACGAGGGCCGCGCCCTCCTTCGTCACCTCGGCTTCCCGTTCAAGGAGGCGTAAGCGAGATGGCGAAGAAGGCTCTCATTGCCAAGGCTGCTCGTAAGCCCAAGTTCGGTGTGCGTGCGTACACCCGCTGCCAGCGCTGCGGCCGCCCGCACTCCGTGTACCGCAAGTTCGGCCTCTGCCGCGTGTGCCTTCGTGAGATGGCTCACCGTGGCGAGCTGCCGGGCGTGACCAAGAGCTCCTGGTAGTCCCCTAGTTGGGACTATTTGGATCTCTCGGTAAGTAAAGGGTCGGCAGAGGTCCCTGCTCTCATGGCTTAGGCTAGGAGGGTTGGGCGTCTGCCGCCCTGACCGACTTACTACGCCGTAGGTCCCCGCGCCGCACCCGTCCCGCCCCTGTGTGGGGAGAGGGATGGCGCATACAGGAAACCCCGGCGAGAGAGGCCGAAGGCCAATTCATGACCATGACTGATCCGATCGCAGACATGCTTACGCGTCTGCGGAACGCGAACTCGGCGTACCACGACACCGTGGCTATGCCGCACAGCAAGATCAAGTCGCACATCGCCGAGATCCTCCAGCAGGAGGGTTTCATCACCGGCTGGAAGGTCGAGGACGCCGAGGTCGGCAAGAACCTCGTCCTCGAGCTGAAGTTCGGCCCGAACCGTGAGCGTTCGATCGCCGGCATCAAGCGCATCTCCAAGCCGGGTCTGCGCGTTTACGCGAAGTCCACCAACCTGCCGAAGGTCCTCGGTGGCCTGGGCGTGGCGATCATCTCCACGTCGCACGGTCTCCTGACCGGCCAGCAGGCAGGCAAGAAGGGCGTGGGTGGGGAAGTCCTCGCCTACGTCTGGTAGCGGAAGGGAACGGAGGAAACAGCTATGTCGCGTATTGGCAAGCTCCCCATCACGGTTCCCGCCGGCGTGGACGTCACCATCGACGGCCAGACGGTCACGGTCAAGGGCTCCAAGGGAACCCTGACCCACACCGTCGTGGCGCCGATCGAGATCGCCAAGGGTGAGGACGGCGTTCTGAACGTCACCCGCCCGAACGACGAGCGTCAGAACAAGGCCCTGCACGGCCTGTCCCGCACGCTGGTGGCGAACATGATCACCGGCGTGACCACGGGTTACGTGAAGAAGCTCGAGATCAGCGGTGTCGGTTACCGCGTTCTGGCGAAGGGCTCCAACCTGGAGTTCTCGCTCGGCTACAGCCACCCGATCCTGGTCGAGGCGCCCGAGGGCATCTCGTTCAAGGTCGAATCGGCGACCAAGTTCTCGGTCGAGGGCATCGACAAGCAGAAGGTCGGCGAGGTTGCGGCCAACATCCGCAAGCTGCGCAAGCCCGACCCGTACAAGGCCAAGGGCGTCAAGTACGAGGGCGAAGTCATCCGCCGCAAGGTCGGAAAGGCGGGTAAGTAAGCCATGGCATACGGGCAGAAGATTGCTAAGGGCGACGCTTACAAGCGTGCTGCCATCAAGCGTCGTCACATTCGTATCCGTAAGCACATCTCGGGTACGGCTGAGCGTCCGCGCCTGGTCGTGACGCGCTCGAACCGCAACATCGTGGCCCAGGTCATCGACGACGTGAAGGGTCACACCCTCGCGTCCGCTTCGACCCTGGACGCTTCGATCCGCGGTGGCGAGGGCGACAAGTCCGCCCAGGCCAAGTCGGTCGGCGCCCTGGTCGCCGAGCGCGCCAAGGCCGCCGGTGTCGAGGCTGTCGTGTTCGACCGTGGTGGTAACCAGTACGCCGGGCGCATCGCCGCCCTGGCGGACGCCGCCCGCGAAGCCGGCCTGAAGTTCTGAGCCGGTTCCGTAGCTAGCGGAAACAGAGAGAGGTAATTCCAATGGCTGGACCCCAGCGCCGCGGTGGCGGTGCCGGTGGCGGCGAGCGGCGGGACCGGAAGGGTCGCGACGGTGGCAACGCCGCCGCCGAGAAGACCGCGTACGTTGAGCGCGTCGTCGCGATCAACCGCGTCGCCAAGGTTGTGAAGGGTGGTCGTCGCTTCAGCTTCACTGCGCTCGTCGTAGTGGGCGACGGTGACGGCACCGTGGGTGTCGGTTACGGCAAGGCCAAGGAGGTGCCGGCCGCCATCGCCAAGGGTGTTGAGGAGGCCAAGAAGCACTTCTTCAAGGTCCCCCGTATCCAGGGCACCATCCCGCACCCGATCCAGGGTGAGAAGGCTGCCGGCGTCGTGCTGCTCAAGCCCGCGTCCCCGGGTACCGGTGTTATCGCCGGTGGTCCGGTGCGCGCCGTGCTCGAGTGCGCCGGCGTTCACGACATCCTGTCGAAGTCCCTGGGCTCCGACAACGCGATCAACATCGTGCACGCGACCGTGGAGGCCCTGAAGGGTCTGCAGCGCCCCGAGGAGATCGCGGCTCGCCGTGGTCTGCCCCTCGAGGACGTTGCCCCCGCGGCTCTGCTCCGTGCGCGTGCCGGGGCTGGTGCGTAATGGCGCAGCTCAAGATCACGCAGGTGAAGTCGTACATCGGCAGCAAGCAGAACCACCGTGACACCCTGCGTTCCCTTGGTCTCAAGGGCATCAACACGCAGGTCGTCAAGGAGGACCGCCCCGAGTTCCGCGGCATGGTGCACACCGTCCGCCACCTCGTGACGGTTGAGGAGGTCTGATCATGGCGGAGAACAACCCGCTGAAGATCCACAACCTCCGTCCGGCCCCCGGCGCCAAGACCGCCAAGACCCGTGTCGGTCGTGGTGAGGCGTCGAAGGGTAAGACGGCCGGTCGTGGTACCAAGGGCACGAAGGCCCGTTACCAGGTTCCGGAGCGCTTCGAGGGTGGCCAGATGCCCCTCCACATGCGTCTCCCGAAGCTGAAGGGCTTCAAGAACCCCTTCAAGGTCGAGTTCCAGGTCGTGAACCTGGACAAGCTCGCCTCGCTGTACCCCGAGGGTGGCGAAGTCACCGTCGAGGGTCTGGTGGAGAAGGGTGCTGTCCGTAAGAACAGCCTCGTCAAGGTCCTGGGCCAGGGCGAGATCACCGTGGCGCTGCAGGTGACGGTCGACGCCGTCTCCGGCTCCGCCAAGGAGAAGATCACCGCCGCCGGCGGTACGGTCACCGAGCTCGTCTGAGTCACTCGGACGTCTCGATGACGTGAGCGATCCCGACCGGGGATACCCCACAAATGGGGTATCCCCGGTTGGTCGTTCCTAGGGGGGCATGTACGCCGGTAAGGTGGCGTCCGCTGTTAATTTCCGGGCTGTTGTGTGCCCCCGGCACCAATCCCGGGTTTTGACCGTTACCCATTCGTCGAATCCTCAAGACCGTCACCTCTGACGCACGCGCGCGGGGGTCGCAGGAGGCACCGTGCTCACCGCGTTCGCCCGGGCGTTCAAGACGCCCGACCTGCGCAAGAAGCTGCTCTTCACGCTCGGCATCGTCGTCATCTACCGGCTCGGGGCGCACATCCCGATTCCCGGCGTGGATTACGGCAATGTCCAGACATGCATGGACCAGGCCAGCTCCAACACCGGCCTGTTCGGTCTCGTCAACATGTTCAGCGGTGGCGCGCTGCTGCAGATCACGGTCTTCGCGCTCGGCATCATGCCGTACATCACCGCGAGCATCATTCTGCAGCTGCTCACCGTGGTGATCCCGCGCCTCGAAGCCCTCAAGAAGGAGGGCCAGGCCGGTACGGCGAAGATCACGCAGTACACGCGTTACCTGACCGTCGCGCTCGCCATCCTCCAGGGCACGGGCCTCGTCGCCACCGCCCGGACCGGCGCCCTCTTCCAGGGCTGCCCCGTCGCGAGCCAGATCGTGCCCGACCAGTCGATCTTCATCACCATCACGATGGTCATCACGATGACCGCCGGTACCTGCGTGATGATGTGGCTCGGCGAGCTGATCACCGACCGCGGCATCGGCAACGGCATGTCGATCCTGATGTTCATCTCGATCGCCGCCACGTTCCCGTCCGCCCTCTGGGCCATCAAGCAGCAGGGTTCGCTGGCCGACGGCTGGATCGAGTTCGGCACCGTCATCCTCGTCGGCCTGGTCATGGTCGGCCTGGTGGTCTTCGTCGAGCAGGCCCAGCGCCGTATTCCGGTCCAGTACGCGAAGCGCATGATCGGCCGCCGTTCCTACGGCGGCACGTCTACGTACATCCCGCTCAAGGTGAACCAGGCGGGTGTGATCCCTGTCATCTTCGCGTCGTCCCTCCTCTACATCCCCGCACTCGTCGCTCAGTTCGCAGGCGGCGACTCGCAGTGGAAGGTGTGGATCGACGACCACCTGACCAAGGGAAATCACCCGATTTACATCGTCACGTACTTCCTCCTGATCGTTTTCTTCGCGTTCTTCTACGTGGCGATCTCGTTCAACCCCGAGGAAGTCGCGGACAACATGAAGAAGTATGGTGGCTTCATCCCGGGCATCCGGGCTGGCCGACCGACCGCTGAGTACCTTTCGTACGTGCTCAACCGGATCACCTGGCCGGGTTCGCTGTACTTGGGTCTGATCGCTCTCGTACCGACGATGGCGTTGGTTGGTTTCGGGGCAAACCAGAACTTCCCGTTCGGCGGTACGAGCATCCTCATCATCGTGGGTGTTGGTCTGGAGACGGTGAAGCAGATCGAGAGCCAGCTCCAGCAGCGCAATTACGAAGGGTTCCTCCGCTGATGCGAATCGTCCTCGTCGGGCCGCCTGGTGCCGGCAAGGGAACGCAGGCCGCGTTCCTTGCCCAGAACCTGTCGATCCCGCACATCTCCACGGGCGACCTCTTCCGTGCCAACATCAGCCAGGGCACGGACCTCGGCAAGCAGGCGAAGTCCTACATGGACGCGGGCCAGCTGGTTCCGGACGAGGTCACCATCGGGATGGCCAAGGACCGCATGGAGCAGCAGGACGCCGTGAACGGCTTCCTGCTCGACGGCTTCCCCCGCAACGTCTCGCAGGCCGAGGCGCTGGACGTCGCCCTCAAGGCCGACGACGTGAAGCTGGACGCGGTTCTGGACCTGGAGGTCCCCGAGGACGAGGTGGTCAAGCGCATCGCCGGCCGCCGCATCTGCCGTAACGACTCGGCGCACGTCTTCCACGTCGCGTACAAGCAGCCGAAGGCCGAGGGCGTCTGTGACGTCTGCGGCGGCGAGCTGTACCAGCGCGACGACGACAAGGAAGAGACCGTGCGCAAGCGGCTCGAGGTCTACCACACGCAGACCGAGCCGATCATCGACTACTACCGGGAGCAGGGGCTCGTCGTGACGATCTCCGCGCTCGGCAAGGTGGAGGAAGTCACGGCGCGGGCCATGGAGGCCCTGGGACGCTAGTCCCGCTCTTCTTCTGTACGTGGCTGAGGCCGCGGTTCCCCGCACGGGGGACCGCGGCCTTAGTGTTGGTGGGTACGTAAACCCTCGTACCGGATGACGGAGAGCGCAGGCCCCCATGGTGCAGATCAAGACCCCCGACCAGATTCGCAAGATGCGGGAGGCGGGGCTTGTCGTCGCGGCGATCCACGCCGCGACCCGTGAGGCGGCCGTGCCGGGCGCGACCACCCGGGACCTGGACGAGGTCGCCCGCAAGGTCATCGCCGAGCACGGGGCGAAGTCGAACTTCCTCGGTTACGGCGGTTTCCCCGCCACGATCTGCACCTCGAAGAACGAGGTCGTGGTCCACGGCATCCCGAGCGAGAAGGTCGTCCTGGAGGACGGCGACATCATCTCGATCGACTGCGGCGCGATCATCGACGGCTGGCACGGCGACGCCGCGTACACCGCGTTCGTCGGCTCCGGTCACTCCCCGGAGCTGATCGAGCTGTCCCGGGTGACCGAGGAGTCGATGTGGGCGGGCATCGCGGCGATGAAGGCCGGTAACCGGCTGGTGGACATCTCCCGTGCCATCGAGACGTACATCCGCCGCCAGCCCAAGCCCGGCGGCGGCAAGTACGGGATCGTCGAGGACTACGGCGGCCACGGCATCGGCACCGAGATGCACATGGACCCGCACCTGCTGAACTACGTGGAGCGCCGCCGCGGCAAGGGCCCGAAGCTGGTCCCCGGCTTCTGCCTCGCGATCGAGCCGATGGTCTCCCTCGGCACCCCGCGCACCGAGGTCCTGGAGGACGACTGGACCGTCATCACGACGGACGGCACCTGGTCTTCTCACTGGGAGCACTCGGTGGCGCTGACGGAGGAGGGTCCGCTGGTGCTGACGGCGCCGGACGGCGGCAAGGCGAAGCTGGCGCAGATGGGTGTGACGGCGGCGCCCGACCCGCTGGGTTAGGCCCCTGTCGGTGTGCTTAGTGATCTTTGTGGTAGGGCAGAATCCCTGGATTCGTCTTTCTGGGGGTACTGACGTAGACTGACTCGTCGGCTCTCGTGTACTGGCATGTCCGCATGTCAAGCAAGAGTCGATCAAGGTAGTCGATTCGAAGGGCGAAGCGTGGCCAAGAAGCAAGGTGCCATCGAGATCGAAGGCACTGTCGTCGAGTCTCTTCCGAACGCCATGTTCAAGGTGGAGCTCCAGAACGGCCACCAGGTCCTGGCACACATCAGCGGCAAGATGCGCATGCACTACATCCGCATCCTCCCTGACGACCGGGTCGTGGTGGAGTTGTCTCCGTACGACCTGACGCGTGGCCGGATCGTCTACCGGTACAAGTAGATCTTGCCCGAGCTCCGCTTTCCGCGGGCCGCCGGCAACTGACCCGGAGAACCTCACCCATGAAGGTCAAGCCGAGCGTCAAGAAGATCTGCGACAAGTGCAGGGTGATCCGCCGTCACGGTCGGGTCATGGTGATCTGCGACAACCCGCGCCACAAGCAGCGCCAGGGCTGACGCAGACCCGTTAACTGCAGTTCGTTCGCAGAGTTCGCGCGACGCAGCACATTGAGTACATACGCAGAACCCGCCGGCGGTGGAACCTTCCACCGTGGCGACACCCTCGGTCGGAGGCCGAGGACCCACTTCGTACCGACTCTCCTCTGACGGAGGGAACGGCGGATGGGAGCGGTTCTGCTGCAGACCTCCGAGTATCAACAGGAGCCATGAATGGCACGCCTTGAAGGTGTTGACCTCCCGCGCGACAAGCGCGTCGAGGTTGCCCTCACGTACGTGTTCGGTATCGGTCGTACCCGCGCCCAGCAGACGCTGGACGCCACCGGTGTGGACCGCAACATCCGTGTTCGCGACCTGAGCGAGGAAGACCTCGTCAAGCTTCGCGAGTACGTGGACCAGAACTTCCAGACCGAGGGTGACCTCCGTCGCGAGATCCAGGCCGACATCCGCCGCAAGGTCGAGATCGGCTGCTACCAGGGTCTGCGTCACCGTCGCGGCCTGCCGGTCCGCGGTCAGCGCACCAGCACGAACGCTCGTACCCGCAAGGGCCCGCGTCGCGCCATCGCCGGTAAGAAGAAGCCGGGCAAGAAGTAGTCCACAGCGGACGCTTTTCAGCGGTCTTCGCTGTAGGACCGACCACCTCCCTGTAGGAGAACGACATGCCCCCCAAGGGTCGTCAGGGCGCTGCCAAGAAGGTGCGCCGCAAGGAAAAGAAGAACGTCGCTCACGGCCACGCGCACATCAAGAGCACGTTCAACAACACGATCGTGTCCATCACGGACCCGACCGGCAACGTGATCTCGTGGGCCTCCGCCGGCCACGTCGGCTTCAAGGGCTCCCGCAAGTCCACGCCGTTCGCCGCGCAGATGGCTGCCGAGTCGGCCGCCCGTCGCGCGCAGGAGCACGGCATGCGCAAGGTCGACGTCTTCGTCAAGGGCCCGGGTTCCGGTCGCGAGACCGCCATCCGTTCGCTCCAGGCGACCGGTCTTGAGGTCGGCTCGATCCAGGACGTGACGCCCACGCCGCACAACGGCTGCCGTCCGCCCAAGCGCCGTCGCGTCTGACGCACGACCGCTTGGTCAGAGGATTTCGGGCGGTACGGCTCTTTCGGGCCGTGCCGCCCGTACCCTTGCAGTACAAGTCGGGCATCAAATAGTGGGTGCCCATGACTGAAGGATGCATTTCATGCTGATTGCTCAGCGTCCCTCGTTGACCGAAGAGGTCGTCGACGAGTTCCGCTCCCGGTTCGTGATCGAGCCGCTGGAGCCGGGCTTCGGTTACACCCTCGGCAACTCCCTCCGCCGTACGCTCCTGTCGTCGATCCCGGGTGCGGCGGTCACGTCGATCCGCATCGACGGTGTCCTGCACGAGTTCACCACCGTGCCGGGCGTCAAGGAAGACGTCACCGACCTGATCCTCAACATCAAGCAGCTGGTCGTCTCCTCGGAGCACGACGAGCCGGTCGTGATGTACCTGCGCAAGCAGGGCCCGGGTCTGGTCACCGCCGCCGACATCGCGCCCCCGGCCGGTGTCGAGGTGCACAACCCCGACCTCGTCCTCGCCACGCTCAACGGCAAGGGCAAGCTGGAGATGGAGCTGACCGTCGAGCGCGGTCGCGGCTACGTCTCCGCCGTCCAGAACAAGCAGGTCGGTCAGGAGATCGGGCGCATCCCGGTCGACTCGATCTACTCGCCGGTTCTGAAGGTCACCTACAAGGTCGAGGCCACGCGTGTCGAGCAGCGCACCGACTTCGACAAGCTGATCGTCGACGTCGAGACCAAGCAGGCCATGCGGCCGCGCGACGCCATGGCGTCCGCCGGCAAGACGCTGGTCGAGCTGTTCGGTCTCGCCCGCGAGCTGAACATCGACGCCGAGGGCATCGACATGGGTCCGTCCCCGACGGACGCCGCGCTCGCCGCCGATCTGGCGCTGCCGATCGAGGAGCTCGAGCTCACCGTTCGGTCGTACAACTGCCTCAAGCGCGAGGGCATCCACTCCGTGGGTGAGCTCGTGGCCCGCTCCGAGGCCGACCTGCTCGACATCCGCAACTTCGGTGCGAAGTCGATCGACGAGGTCAAGGCGAAGCTGGCCGGTATGGGCCTCGCCCTGAAGGACTCGCCTCCCGGCTTCGACCCGACCGCCGCCGCCGACGCCTTCGGCGCCGACGACGACGCGGACGCCGGTTTCGTGGAGACCGAGCAGTACTGATGTGACTGCCCGCAGGCATCCGTCTGCGGGGCCCTGACCCCGGTACCTGATACGGCCGGGGCAGACACCTAGGAGAAACACCATGCCGAAGCCCACCAAGGGTGCCCGTCTGGGCGGCAGCGCCGCGCACGAGAAGCTGCTCCTCGCGAACCTCGCGAAGAGCCTCTTCGAGCACGGCAAGATCACGACGACCGAGGCCAAGGCCCGTCGTCTGCGCCCGTACGCGGAGCGTCTGGTCACCAAGGCGAAGAAGGGCGACCTTCACAACCGCCGTCAGGTGCTCACGGTCATCACGGACAAGAGCGTCGTCCACACGCTCTTCACCGAGATCGCCCCGCGCTACGAGAACCGTCCGGGTGGTTACACCCGTATCACCAAGATCGGTAACCGTCGTGGCGACAACGCGCCCATGGCTGTCATCGAGCTGGTCGAGGCCCTGACGGTCGCGCAGCAGGCCACCGGTGAGGCCGAGGCCGCCACCAAGCGTGCCGCCAAGGACGCCGAGGCTGCCGCTCCGGCCGCCGAGGTCGTCGAGGACGCTACGCCGGCTGCCGCCGAGGAGTCCAAGGACGCCTAGTCGTCCACCGGGTGCTGTTTCTGGGCGGCCGCGGCTTCGTCGTGGCTGGTCGCGCAGTTCCCCGCGCCCCTTCGGGGCGTGTTGAGCGGGTCCGTTCCTTCACCGGGACGGGCCCGCTTCGCGTTGCAGAGAGGATGCATGGGTGAGTGACGAGGTAGCGGACGGGTTCGTGCGGGTGCGGCTCGATCTGTCGTACGACGGCAAGGACTTCTCCGGGTGGGCCAAGCAGGCCGGCGGGCGGCGGACCGTGCAGGGGGAGATCGAGGACGCGCTGCGGACCGTGACCCGGTCCGCGGAGACGTACGAGCTGACCGTGGCCGGGCGGACCGACTCCGGGGTGCACGCGCGGGGGCAGGTGGCGCACGTGGACCTGCCGGTGGACGTGTGGGCCGAGCACGCGGAGAAGCTGCTCAAGCGGCTGGCCGGGCGGCTGTCGAAGGACGTGCGGATCTGGTCGGCGGCCGAGGCGCCGAGCGGGTTCAACGCGCGGTTCTCGGCGGTGTGGCGGCGGTACGCGTACCGGGTGACGGACCATCCCGGGGGCGTCGATCCGCTGCTGCGGGGGCACGTCCTGTGGCACGACTGGCCGCTGGACGTCGACGCCATGAACGAGGCGGCGCGGCAGCTGCTCGGGGAGCACGACTTCGCCGCCTACTGCAAGCGGCGGGAGGGCGCCACGACCATTCGTACGCTGCAGGAGCTGAGCCTGGTCCGCGGCGACGACGGGATCATCACGGCGACCGTGCGGGCCGACGCGTTCTGCCACAACATGGTGCGCTCGCTCATCGGGGCGCTGCTGTTCGTGGGTGACGGGCACCGGGGGAGCGACTGGCCGGGGAAGGTGCTGGCCGCCGGAGTGCGGGACTCCGCCGTGCACGTGGTGCGGCCGCACGGGCTGACGCTGGAGGAAGTCGGTTATCCCGCCGATGAGTTGCTCGCCGCGCGGAACCTGGAGGCGCGCAACAGGCGGACGCTTCCCGGGGCCGGGTGCTGCTGAGACGACACCCCAACTCGGCGGAAGGTTGTACGAGTTCGGGAAGGTGAGAGGAAACCCTCAGGTAACACGTTTGTTCGGGATTAACCCCGGTAACTCGGTTACGCTGCCGCGGGTCTGGCCAAGGGATCACATGGGGTGGCCGGGCGCAGTGGGGTAGTGCGGGCTCAGTGGGGTCCGGGGGGTCATGCATGAGCACAGCCGGTTCCACCCGTGCCTCGAACAGCCGGAGGCGCGGGTCCGTTTCGCGGAATCACGGGCTCCTGCCGCAGCCCCCCGACGACGCGGAGAAGTACTCGTACGCCCACCGGCATCTCTGGATGCTCACCATCGGGTCGCTGATCAGCTTCTTCTGCCTCGCGGTCAGTCAGTTCCTGTTCACCGCGTCGAGCCCGTGGTTCTGGCTGACCATGCCGCTGCTCGCGTTCGTGGTCGCGGACTATCTGATCTCGCTCTATCTGGACGGTCTGAGCCGGGACTTCGACATCAAGGGGCACCGGCAGCTGGTCCGGCGCTGGCAGCCCGCGCAGTACCCGAGCGTGGACGTCTTCCTGCCCGTGTGCGGTGAGCCGCTGGAAGTGCTGCACAACACCTGGGTGCACGTGAGCCGGCTCGCGGGCACCTACCGGGGCGTCGTGAACGTCCACGTACTGGACGACGCCGATGATGCCGAAGTCGGCGCCATGGCGGGGGACTTCGGTTTCCACTACGTGGTGCGCCCCAACCGCGGCTGGTTCAAGAAGGCCGGCAACCTGCACCACGCCTTCCAGATGACGTACGGGGACCACATCCTCATCCTCGACGCCGACTTCGCTCCCCGGCACGATCTGCTCGACGAGCTGCTGCCGCACATGGACGACGATCCGCGCGTCGGCATCGTGCAGTCCCCTCAGTTCTTCCGCGCGGTCGACCGGCAGAACTGGATCGAGCGCGGAGCCGGGGCCGTACAGGAGCAGTTCTACCGGTCGGTGCAGACGTCGCGTGAGGACAAGGACGGTTCCATCTGCGTCGGTTCCTGCGCCGTGTACCGGCGGACGGCGCTCGCCCAGATCGGTGGGATCACGCTGATCGAGCACTCCGAGGACATGTACACCGGCTTCGATCTGCGGGCCCTCGGCTGGAAGCTGCGGTACGTGCCCGTGGCCCTGTCCGCCGGTGTCTGCCCGGACACGGCCGGTGCCTTCCACAACCAGCAGTACCGCTGGTGCATGGGTTCTCTCGAACTCCTCACCAGCAAGCGGTTCTGGGAGATGGAGATGAAGTTCAAGACCCGGCTCTGCTACGTCTCCGGGTTCCTCTACTACCTCCAGACCGCCCTGGCCACGTTCCTCATGCCGATCATCCCGCTGGCCCTGCTGATCCTGCGGCCCGACCTGCTGCGTGCCGAGGCGTCGATGTGGGTGCTGCCGAGCGTCGCGTACGTGACCCTCGTGCTGCCCCTGTGGCATCGCGCGCCCTACCGGCTCGAAGCCTGGTCGGTCCGGCTGATGTACGGCTGGTCGCACGTCTTCGCCGTGTGGGACGTGCTGCGCGGCCGGCCCATGGGGTGGAAGCCGACCGGTTCCCAGGGCGCCAAGAAGAACGGCATGCGCCGCTACTGGGCCGGAATGATCTGCTGGACCGGTGGCACCGCCGTCGCCTGGGTCGGCGTGGCCGCCTGGCGCGTGCTGACGCAGTATCCACCGGACTTCGCCCTGATGCTCTCGGCCGGTCTGTTCTACGCGATGGTCGTGGGCCGGGTGCTCGTGCAACCGCGCCGCCAAGGAGTCGCCGCCGTATGAGGACTGCCATCAGGCTGCTGCTCGTGGCGGCGATGCTCGCCGCCGTCTCCGCGTGCAGCACCTTCTCCGACACCGGGCGTGACGAGTACGCGCGCAGCCAGGGCAAGACGCCCCACGCGTCGGCCGGCGCCAGCGCGGACGACGAGAAGCCCGAACCGCCGTACGACGTACGGCCGTTGCTCAAGCCGAAGAAGAAGTATCTGGGAGTCGCCGCCGACGGGGCGCCCGCCAAGATGACGGCGATCGAGTCGTTCGCGAAGGCCGCGGGCAAGAAGCCCAACCTGGTCGAGTTCTACTCGGCGTGGGGCGACCGCTACGAGACCCGCCTCGTGCAGAACGCGTGGGACTACGGCGCGTTGCCGTTCATCGCCTGGGAGCCCTTCAAGGCGTCCCTGAAGGAGATCGCGGCCGGCAAGGAGGACGCGTACCTGCGGGATTACGCCTCCTCGGTCAAGGAGTTGAACCTCCCCGTCGCGATCAGCTTCGCCCACGAGATGAACGGGTTCTGGTACGAGTGGGGGACGAAGAAGGCCACGGCCAAGGAGTTCGTCGCGGCGTGGAAGCACGTCCACGACGTCTTCGCCGACGAGGGCGCCACCCAGGTCATCTGGGTGTGGAGCCCGAACGTCGTCAATCCGATGCCGAAGGTGAAGCTCGCCCCGTACTGGCCGGGTGACACCTACGTCGACTGGGTCGGTGTCATCGGCTACTACGCGAGCGGTGGTCCGGCCACGTTCAGCACGCTCTACGGACCGACCGTGCAGCAGATCCGGGCGTTCACCAAGAAGCCGTTCGTCATCGCGGAGACCGCCGCGCAGGCCGGCGAGCGCAAGCCCGCCGACATCACCGATCTGTTCAAGGGGGTCGCGGCCCGCGAGGACTTCGTCGGGTTCGTGTGGTTCAACTTCGACAAGGAGTCCGACTGGCGCATCACCAGCGGGCCGCTGTCGCAGCGCACCTTCAAGGAGCAGGCCGCCGACGGCCGCTTCGGATTCGATGTGACCCGGCCATGAGCGACCGACCGCATCAGACCTCCTGGGGGCGGGGGACCCCGGACGAGGCCGAGTACCACGAGGTCTACGGATACGAGGCGCAGAACGCGTACGCGTATCCCGGCGCCCCCGGGTACGTGAACGTCCACATCCCGCAACAGCCGCAGGCCCCGTACTACGAGACCTACGACCCGTACGAGTTCGACGAGGCCTACCAGCAGTACGACCCCTACAGCCAGTACCCGCAGCAGGTCCCCGAACCGGAGCCCGAGCCCGAACCGGAGCCCGGCTACACGCTGCCGGCCGTGCCCGAATCGGCGTGGTCGGTGGACTCCCGGCGCAGCAAGCTGCTCGGCCGCGGAGTGCTGCTGTGCGTCCTCCTCGTCCAGGCCGGCCTCTCGCTGCGCCTGCGCCGCACGGCCTTCCAGGACGAGGCCCTGTACATCGCCTCGGGCCACTACGAGCTGGACAACCTGCTGCACGGCACCAGGCTGCCGGTGGACTTCGCGAGCTACTTCTCGGGTCACCCCAAGCTGTACCCGGTGCTCGCGGCCCTGGTCGACGACCGGTTCGGGCTCACCGGGGTGCGCCTGCTGAGCCTGCTGTTCATGCTGGGCGCGACCGGGCTGCTGTACTCGTTCACCCGCCGCCTGTTCAACCTGCGGGCCGCGCTCGGCGCCGCCGCCCTGTTCTCCGTCGTGCAGGCCACGTCGGTGCTCGGCAACCTCGCCACGTACGACGCGATGGCGGTCTTCCTGCTGGCCCTGTCGGCGTGGCTCGTCGTGCGGACCGACCGGATGAACGCGGCGGCCGTGCTGCTCGCCGCGCCGCCCGCCGCCCTCGCCTTCGGGGTGAAGTACGCGTCCGGGCTCTATCTGCCCACGCTGGTCCTGCTCGCCGTACTGACCGCGCACCGGCACCGGGGCGTGCGCGCCCTGGTCCGCGGGGTGGTCCTGGGGCTCGGCACCGGGGCGCTGCTCGCCGCCGGCTATCTGCTCTCCGGGCCGCTCGGCGGTATCAGCTCCACCACCACGGACCGCGCCCACGGCACCGACACGGCGTCCACGATGCTCCGGCACAGCGCCGAATGGGGCGGGCTGGTCTTCCTGGCGGCCCTGGCCGGCACCGTCGCGTACGCGCTGCGCGGCCGCATGGGCGAGATGCCGTGGATCGCGGGGGAGACCTCGGGGCGCTGGCGGCGCACCGGGCTCGGCGTCGTGCTCACCGGCACCGCGCTGCTCGCACCCGCCTACCAGATCCATCTGCAGACGGAGATCTCGCTCTACAAGCACGTCGGCTTCGGCCTGCTGTTCGCTGCGCCGCTCGCGGGCCTCGGTCTGGCGCGCCTGATCGGCCCGCACTTCCGGCACCCGCAGCTCGGCATCATGCTGTACGTCCTGACGCTCGTCTTCGGCATGGTGCAGGCCCAGCAGGCCTACAGCTGGCCCGACTCGACGCGGGTGATCGCCACGCTGCGTCCGCTCGTCGACCACGAGGGGACCTATCTCGCGGAGGAGCAGGAGGTCCCCGGCTACTACCTGCGGGACCGCACGGACTGGGGCCAGTGGCAGAACACGTACGTCATGGACTACCAGGCCAAGGACGGCAGACGGTACTCCGGCCCCGACGCCTTCGAACATGCCGTGCGCGACGGGAAGTTCGACGTGATCGTGCTGCACGGCATGGTCACGCCCGACACGTACGAGGCGGTGGCCAAGGGGCTGAAGGGCAACAGCCGCTACCGGCTCGCGGCCGTGATCCCCTTCAGCACGCCCGGCGGCGCGAAGGCCTACCGGATCTGGGTGAAGCAATGAGTGTCCACCAGGCCGTCCGCGCGGACGTCCCGGACGGGCCGGCCGACGGTGGGCGCGCCGCGCGCCGACGCGGGCGGCAGGGGGCCCGCACCTCCGACGGGCCGCTCGCCGCGGCCCTCGTCCTGGTGCTGCCCACGCTCGTGGCTCTCGTGCCGATCCTGCGCGGCCTCGGTGACCGCCAGCTGTGGCGCGACGAGCACGCCACCTGGTGGGCGGCGACGCTGTCGATCCACGACCTCAGCGTCCTGATCCGCACGATCGACGTCGTCTTCACGCCGTACTACGTGTGCATGCACCTGTGGGTCATGGTCGCCGGTGACTCACCGGCCGCGCTGCGCATCCCCGGCGCCGTCGCGATGGGGCTCTCGGCGGGGCTGCTCGGGCTGCTCGGGCGGCGGCTGTTCACGACGCGGGTCGGTCTGGTGGCCGGGCTCGCCTTCGCCGTGCTGCCGAGCGTGACCCGGTACGGCCAGGAGATCCGGCCGTACGCGTTCGCCGTCGCGGCCGTGCTGCTGTCGACGCTGCTGCTCGCGCGCGCCCTGGACCGGCCCACCTTCAAGGTGTGGGTGGGATACACGCTGTCCGTGCCGTTGGTGGGCTGGAGCCATCTCGCCTCGCTGGCCGTGCTCGCCCCGCACCTCGTGATGATCCTCATCGCGCGCCGGTCGGGCGACAGGATCGTCGGGTGGGCGTACGCGGCGGCGGCCACACTCGGCATGTGCTTCGTCGTGCCGATGGCGATCCAGGGCTCGGGCCAGAGCGGTCAGATCGCCTGGAACAACCCCGTCTTCAAGGACCTCGTCGACTTCCCCAAGAACCTCTTCGGGTCGTGGGCGGTGGCCGTGCCGGTCATGGTGCTCGCCGGGGCAGGACTGTTCTTCGCGGGCCGCAGGGCACTGCCGCTCGCGGTGTGGATCGTGCTGCCGCCGCTCGTCACCTACGTCACGGCGTCCAAGCTGCACCTGTTCCTGCCGCGCTATCTGCTCTTCACGATGCCCGCGTGGGTGCTGCTCGGCGCGGTCGCCGTCTGCCGGATCGCGGGACCCGTGACGGGGGCCCGGGCGGGCGCGGGGGCCGCGGCACGCAAGGGCCTCGGCATGGTTCTCGCGTTCGCCGCCGTGGCGGGGCTCGCCTGGCAGGCGCTGCCGGGGATCCGGGACGCGCGCCGGCCGCCGCTCGGAGAACCGGACTTCCGCGGCGCCGCCCGGCTCATCGCGGCGGAGCAGCGCAAGGGTGACGGCATCGTCTTCAACGGCGTGATGTCCGAACGCCGCGCCCTCGACTACGAGTTGCGCGACGACGCGGGGCGCCCCGAGGACGTCCTGATGTACCGCACCCCGCAGCAGCTGGGCTCGTTCGGCGCCGCGGAGTGCCCCAGGCCGTCGTCCTGCCTGGCCCGCACCGATCGGCTCTGGATGGTGGCGAGCACGTACAACGGCGACCCGTACGCAGGGATGCCGAAGCAGACCAGGACCGCACTCGACCGGAGCTTCCGCGTGGTGCGCACCGAGAAGCTGGAGAACCTCCAGGTGCTGCTCATGGAACGGTCACGCTCCACCGGCCGCGACGCGGGCGACGACGACGCGGGCGACCGGAAGGTCCACACCTGACCCGGCCGCACGGGCCGGGGCTGGGATTTCCGGGGGCTGGGGAGGCCCCCGGTGGGGAGGGAAAGAGATGACGTACGCACAGGGCAGCGCGGATCTGGGGAGATCCGACGCCCGGGTCACCGTGGTGATGCCCACCTACAACGAGGCGGCCAATCTGCCGCGCATCGCCGAGCTCGTCCTCGGGCAGCCGATTCCGCGGCTGCGGCTGAAGGTCGTGGACGATTCGAGCCCGGACGGCACGGGCCGGCTGGCCGAGGAGCTCGCGGAGAAGTACAACGCCGATCTGCCGGACGGCGAGCGGCGGATGAGCGTGCTGCACCGGGTCGAGAAGGACGGGCTCGGGCGGGCGTACGCGGCCGGGATGAGCGCGGCGGTCGCCGAGGGGGCGGCGTACGTGGTGCAGATGGACGCCGACGGCTCGCACCCGGCGGAGGCGCTGCCGCGGATGCTGGCGGCGGCCGAGGAGTCCGGGGCGGGGCTGGTCATCGGGAGCCGGTACGTCGAGGGCGGCTCGCTCGACGAGGAGTGGGGCTGGCACCGCAAGGCGCTGTCCCGGTTCGCCAACGGGTACGCGCGCACCGTGCTCGGCACGCGGCAGATCTCCGACCTGACCGCCGGGTTCACGATGTGGCGCGCCGACGTGCTCGCCGCCGTCGACGTGCGGTCCCTGGACAGCGCGGGCTACAGCTTCCAGGTCGAGCTCAAGTACAAGGCGGTGCGCGGGGGTTGTGAGGTCGTCGAGGTCCCGATCCGGTTCGAGGAGCGGACCGAGGGGGAGTCGAAGATGAGCCTCGCCACGCAGGTCGAGTCGGCGATGATCCCGCTGCGGCTGCGCCGCCGCTACCGGGGGCTCTGAGCCGCCGATGACCGGGAGACACGGGGGCGCCCCGTCCGCGCTCAGCAGGCTCTACGCCGAGATCGCCAAGTTCGGGGCGGTCGGCCTGCTCGGCATCGTGGTGAACCTCGTGGCGTTCAACCTGCTGCGCTGGACCACGGACCTGCAGACGGTGCGCGCCGGTGTCGCCGCCACCGCGGTCGCGATCGTCGGCAACTACATCGGGTTCCGGTACTTCACGTACCGGGACCGGGAGACGGTGAGCAGCAAGCGGCGCGAGATGGCGCTGTTCGCGTTCTTCAGCGCCGTCGGGCTGCTGATCGAGAACGGGGTGCTCTACGGGGCGACGTACGGGCTCGGCCTGCACGACGCCCTGTGGAGCAACTCCTTCAAGTTCGGCGGGATCGGCGTCGCGACGCTGTTCCGCTTCTGGTCGTACCGGACCTGGGTGTTCAAGAGCGCACCCGAGGCGGCCGCGGTGCCGGCGCACGGCTTCGACACGGCCGCCTTCGTGGAGTCGGTCGACCAGACGCTGACGCTGCGGGCGGTCAGCCCGCCGTCGCGGCCGCCGAGGCCTGTGTCTCGCCGCGCCTCTTGATCTGCTCGAACGTGAACTGCTGGAGGTCGTCGCCGAGGGTGAACATGGCGGTGTCCTTCTTGGTGGCGTCCTTGCCGTTGGTGAGGCCGCCGTTGGTGAAGTACGCGTAGCGTCCCCAGGCGTTCGCCGTCGCACGGCACACCGTCGTCCGGCAGAACGTGGGGACGCCGGCGCCGGGCAGCGAGACGACGGTGCCGTCCGAGTACTGCTCCTTGGCCTTCATGGCCTGCGCCTTGGTGTCGAAGACCGCCACGCCGATGGTGACCGCGGAGCCGCCCTTGTAATAGGTGGCGCGGATCAGCTGCGTGCAGTCGTTCTTCTTCAGGACGCCGGACAGGCCCTTCTGCGCCGCGGAAGCGCAGTCCGTGGTGCGGGTCGTGGCGCCCTTCTTGTAGACCCGGTCGCCGACGGTGAGCGTCTTGCCGGGGAAGAGCGTGTCCTGGTTCAGCGGGGCCTTGTCCTTGGCGGCGCTGTCGATGAAGTCGTTCGGGTCGAGCGGGGGCGGCGGCGTGGTCTCCGCGAAGGACGGGCCCGGGGTCTTGCCCGCGCTGGGGATGTCCGCGGTGCTCGGCAGCTGGTCGGCCGGCTTGTTCCCGGCCTCGCTGTCCTTGTTCGCCGAGACGATGCCCCAGGCGACGACCGAGCCGACCGCGAGCGTCGCGACGACGGCGCCGCCGATCATCATCAGCCGCTTCTTGCGCGCGCGGGCCTCGGAGGCCTCGGCGAGCGCCGCCCAGTCCGGGGCGTTTCCGTTGTCACCCGGGCCCCACTGGGGTCCCCCTTGCCCGAAACTCATGTCGCGCATCTTAGACGGGGCGCAGGCGGGCCTGTCGTCCCCGTCCGGTCCCGATCCGGTGCCGATGCGGTGGCGATGAGGTACCGGTGCGACACCGGTACGGCTCCGCCGCGCCCACCCGCGCCCTTCCCCGGCCCTCCGGTCGCACCGCCCTAACGTGAACCGCATGAAATCGGCCCAATCTCCCTTGGCTGCTTGGTTGTTGCGGCCCGCCCCGGGGGCCGCCCGCGCCGTCCTCGCCCTCGTGCTCGCCGCAATCCCCGTGCACGCCGCCCTCAAGTCGCCCGGCAGCGGGGTCGACAACCGCATCGTCGTCCACGCGGCCCGGCTCTGGCTGGCCGGCGGATCGCCTTACGCCGATCCGCACTTCCTCTACTTCCCGAGCGCCGTGCTCGCCGCGGTGCCGCAGGCGGCGGCGCCGGCCGGCGTGCTGCGGGTCGCCGTGCCCGTGCTCGTGACCGGCGGACTGGTCGCCGGGTGGGCGTGCGCGCTGCGCGTGCACGGGGTCGGGTGGCGCAGCCGGTTCGCCGTGGCCGGGCTGCTCGCGCTCGCCCTCGGCTTCGCGCCCTTCGCGCACCTGGTGCACCTCGCGAACTGGACCGTGACGGCCGCCGCCGCGCTGCCCTGCGCCCTGCTCCTCGCCACCCGCGGGCGGTGGCTCGCGGCGGGGCTCGTGATCGGGGCCGCGCTCGCCCTCAAGCCGCTGCTCGCGCCGGTCGCCCTCCTCTTCGTCCTGGCCCGGCAGTGGCGCGGGCTCGCGGCCCTGGTCGCCGTGCCCGCCGGGGCCTCGGCCGCCGCGGCCCTCGCGATGCCCGATCCGGCCGGCTTCTTCACCCGGACGCTGCCCTTCCTGCTGCGCGGCGACGACGTCTTCGTCCGGCTCTACGAGGCGTCCCCCGGGGCCGTCCTCACCCGACTCGGCGTCCCGCCCGCCGCGGCCGCCCTCGTCGCTGCGGCGGGCGCGGCGGCCGGGCTGTGGTGCGCCCGGCGGCGGTGGCGGCGGGGCGACGAGGGGGTACGGCGGCCGGTGGAGACCGCCGTGATGCTGCTGCTCTCGGCCTTCCTGGTCTCCCGGCCCTCCTACGACCACTACCTGCTGGTCGTCGTGCCGCTGCTGCTCGCCGGGGCGCTGGAGCCGGGGGCGCCCGCCCGCGGCCCCTGGTTCTGGGCGGTGCTGCTGCCGCAGGTGCCGGGACTTGCCTGGCCCTGGCTCGACACCGGGGAGCGCCGGGCGTTCCTGGACTGCGCGGCGCTGTGCGGCCTCGCCCTGGTCGCGGGACTGCACTGCGCCCGGCGGGGGCCGGTTACCCTGGAACCTTCCGGCACGACAGGAACGCCCACGGTCCCCGGTTCCCGGGACGATCACGTTTTGACCCGTCCGGGTCAGCGCGGGTATCCTGCCTAGTCGTTATGTGTATCGGCTTGCTCATTCTCATGTGAGACGCCCTTACACGGGTTCCCTGGAGCAGTTACCAGTGGGCGGCATACGGGCGCTGAACCCGGCACTGTCGTCCCCAGCTGCACGATCGCTTCAGTGATGCCATGTTCAGCACCCATCCACTGAAGAAGAAGGCTGCGAAGTGCGTACGTACAGCCCTAAGCCCGGCGATGTGACCCGCCAGTGGCACGTCATTGACGCGCAGGACGTCGTCCTGGGACGTCTGGCCACCACTGCTGCGACCCTCCTCCGTGGCAAGCACAAGCCGACCTATGCTCCGCACATGGACATGGGCGACTTCGTCATCATCATCAACGCCGACAAGGTTCACCTGTCCGGCAACAAGAAGACCCAGAAGCTGGCGTACCGCCACTCCGGCTTCCCGGGTGGTCTGCGCTCCGTCCGTTACGACGAGCTGCTGGCGAAGAACCCCGAGAAGGCCGTCGAGAAGGCCATCAAGGGCATGATCCCCAAGAACACCCTGGGCCGTCAGATGCTCTCGAAGCTGAAGGTCTACTCGGGCGACCAGCACCCGCACGCTGCCCAGCAGCCGGTGCCGTTCGAGATCACCCAGGTCGCGCAGTAGTTCCGGCCACACCCCCAAAGACAGAAAAGAATCTGAGGAGCATCGTGGCCGAGACCACCGCCGAGACGCCGGTCGAAGAGATCGTCGACGTCGAGAGCTACACCACCGAGTCGGACGCGCCCGTCGAGGGCGAGTACACCTCGGAGTCCAACCCCGCCCGCTTCGGTGACCCGCAGCCGGCCGCCGGCCTGGGCCGTCGCAAGAACGCCATCGCGCGCGTTCGCATCGTGCCCGGCACGGGCAAGTGGAAGGTCAACGGGCGCACGCTCGAGGACTACTTCCCGAACAAGGTCCACCAGCAGGAAGTCAACGAGCCCTTCAAGGTGCTCGAGCTCGACGGCCGCTACGACGTCATCGCCCGCATCTCGGGTGGCGGCGTCTCCGGTCAGGCCGGTGCCCTGCGCCTCGGCGTGGCCCGCGCGCTGAACGAGGCCGACGTGGACAACAACCGCCCGGCGCTGAAGAAGGCCGGTTACCTGAAGCGTGACGACCGTGCGGTCGAGCGCAAGAAGGCCGGTCTCAAGAAGGCCCGCAAGGCCCCGCAGTACAGCAAGCGCTAAATCTCGCTGCCTGCTTGTTTTTCCCGTTCGCCCCGGCGGCACCTTCCGTGCCGCCGGGGCGTTCGGCTTATGGACGACATGAAGTTGTGGAGGACACCAAGTGGGACGACTCTTCGGCACGGACGGCGTGCGCGGTGTCGCCAACGCGGACCTGACCGCCGAGCTGGCGCTCGGCCTTTCGGTCGCCGCGGCACACGTACTCGGTGAGGCGGGCTCCTTCGAGGGGCACCGTCCGGTCGCCGTCGTCGGCCGTGACCCGCGTGCCTCGGGCGAGTTCCTGGAGGCCGCGGTCGTGGCGGGCCTGGCCAGTGCCGGCGTCGACGTCCTGCGCGTCGGTGTGCTGCCCACCCCCGCGGTGGCGTATCTCACCGGTGCGCTGGGAGCCGACCTCGGCGTGATGCTCTCCGCGAGTCACAACGCCATGCCCGACAACGGCATCAAGTTCCTCGCCCGTGGCGGCCACAAGCTGGACGACGCCCTGGAGGACCGCATCGAGACGGTCTACGAGGAGCACCGCACGGGCGCTCCCTGGGACCGTCCCACCGGCGCCGGCGTCGGCCGCGTGAAGTCGTACGACGAGGGGCTCGACCAGTACATCGCGCACCTCGTCGGTGTGCTGCCGAACCGGCTCGACGGCCTGAAGGTCGTCCTCGACGAGGCGCACGGTGCCGCGTCCCGGGTCTCGCCCGAGGCGTTCACCCGGGCCGGCGCGGACGTCGTCACCATCGGTGCCGAGCCCGACGGGCTCAACATCAACGACGGCTGCGGGTCGACCCACCTCGACCTGCTGAAGGCCGCCGTCATCGAGCACAAGGCCGACTTCGGCATCGCGCACGACGGGGACGCCGACCGCTGCCTCGCCGTGGACCACACCGGGTCCGAGGTCGACGGCGACCAGATCATGGCCGTGATCGCCCTCGCGCTGCGCGAGCGCGGCGAGCTGCGCCAGGACACCGTCGTCGCGACCGTCATGTCGAACCTCGGCCTCAAGCTGGCCATGGAGCGCGAGGGCATCCACCTCGTGCAGACCGCGGTCGGCGACCGGTACGTGCTGGAGAACATGAAGGAGCACGGCTACGCGCTGGGCGGCGAGCAGTCCGGCCACGTGATCGTGCTCGACCACGCGACCACCGGTGACGGCACGCTCACCGGCCTGCTCCTCGCGGCGCGGGTCGCGCAGACCGGCCGGTCGCTGCAGGACCTCGCGGGCGTGATGGAGCGGCTGCCGCAGGTGCTCATCAACGTGCCGGACGTCGACAAGTCCCGGGTCACCACCTCCCCCGAGCTGGCGTCGGCGATCGCCGACGCCGAGCGCGAGCTCGGCTCCACGGGGCGGGTGCTGCTCCGCTCCTCGGGCACCGAGCCGCTGGTCCGGGTGATGGTCGAGGCGGCCGACATCGAGCAGGCGCGGCGCGTCGCGGGACGGCTCGCGGACGTCGTGAAGTCGGCGCTCGGCTAGGCCGGACGAGACACCCACGGAAGGCGCGCTCCCCGATCAGGGAAGCGCGCCTTCCGCGCATCGTGCGTCAGAGCTTGCGCAGGCGCAGCCGCTGCACCTTGTGGTCGGGGCCCTTGCGGACGACGAGACCGGCGCGGCCGCGGGTGGGGGCCACGTTCTCCAGCAGGTTCGGCCGGTTGATGGTGCGCCAGGTCGTGCGCGCGTAGTCGAGGGCCTCCTCCTCCGACACCTGCGTGTACTTCCTGAAGTACGAGGACGGGTCCTGGAAGGCCGTCGCGCGCAGCTTCAGGAAGCGGTTCAGGTACCAGCGCTCGATGTCCTCCTCGCGCGCGTCCACGTACACACTGAAGTCGAAGTAGTCGGCGAGACCGACCCGGGTGCGGCCGTCCTTGCCGGGCAGGGCGGGCTGCAGCACGTTGATGCCCTCGACGATGAGGATGTCGGGGCGGCGCACGACGAGCTTCTCGCCGGGCACGATGTCGTAGATCAGGTGCGAGTAGACGGGGGCCGTCACCTCGTCCTTGCCGGCCTTGATGTCGGCGACGAAGCGGGTGAGGGCGCGGCGGTCGTACGACTCGGGGAAGCCCTTGCGGCTCATCAGGCCGCGGGCCTCCAGCTCCTTGGTGGGGAGCAGGAACCCGTCCGTGGTGACGCGCTCCACGCGCGGGTGCTCGGGCCAGCGCGACAGCAGCGCCTGCAGCAGACGCGCGACGGTCGACTTGCCGACCGCCACCGAGCCCGCGACCCCTATGACGAACGGGGTGCCCGCCTGCGACGCCTTCTGCACGGTGTCGCCGAGGAAGGTGTTCACGGCGCTGCGCAGACCGTCGGTGGCGCCGACGTACAGATTGAGGAGCCGGGAGAGCGGCAGATAGATGTCGCGGACCTCGTCCAGGTCGATCACGTCACCGAGGCCGCGCAGCCGCTCCACCTCCGCCGCGCTCAGCGGAAGCGGCGTCTTGTCTCGCAGCGCGCTCCATTCCGTGCGGGTGAGGTCGACGTAGGGAGTCGCCTCCGGCTTGTGCCGGTGGGCGCTCCGCAGGGGTTCGGAGACCGGAGAGATCACAGTCCATTGTTACGGCTGTGTGGACGGGGCGGGGGGTGGGGTGCGTCACGCCACGTGTCGGCACCGTCCGTCACAGGTCGTGCACAGGTATGGACCTGAGGTGGAGGCGGCGATACGTTCCGGACACCCGTGGGGCAGAGCCGCACCCGCGGGGCGGGAGGTGAGCCGTCATGTCCGTGCTGCGCGTGCCAGGTTTCGTACGGCGCAGATCCGCTGCCGCGACGCGGAGCGAGGAGTGGGCGGGGCACGTCCGCAGCGAGCTGGCGGCCGAGCTGCCCGACGAGGACATAGGCGAGGACCTCGACGACTGCCTCGACTTCTACGAGATGGGCAGCAAGCCGCGCTGCGAGGAGGCCGAGTACCTCTGGCTCGTGCAGGACGCGCGGGACCGGATCGTGTGGGGGCGCTGACAGCGGGCTTACGCTGCCGCTTATGTGCGGAATCGTGGGATACGTAGGTTCACAGTCGGCTCTGGACGTCGTCCTCGCCGGGCTCAGGCGCCTGGAGTACCGGGGGTACGACTCGGCGGGTGCGGCCGTGCTCGCGGACGGGTCGCTGGCCTCCGCCAAGAAGGCCGGGAAGCTCGCCAACCTGGAGAAGGAGCTGGTGGACCGGCCCCTGCCGGCCGGCGCCACCGGCATCGGACACACCCGCTGGGCCACCCACGGCGGCCCCACGGACGCCAACGCGCACCCGCACCTGGACAACGCGGGCCGGGTCGCCGTCGTCCACAACGGCATCATCGAGAACTTCGCCGCGCTCCGCGCCGAGCTCGCCGAGCGGGGCCACGTCCTGGCCTCCGAGACCGACACCGAGGTCGTGGCGCACCTGCTCGCCGAGGAGTTCTCCGCCTGCGGCGACCTCGCCGAGGCGATGCGGCTGGTGTGCCGCCGCCTGGAGGGCGCGTTCACGCTGGTCGCGGTGCACGCGGACGCCCCGGACGTGGTCGTGGGCGCCCGCCGCAACTCGCCGCTCGTGGTCGGCGTGGGGGAGGGCGAGGCGTTCCTGGCCTCGGACGTGGCCGCCTTCATCGCGCACACCCGCTCGGCGATCGAGCTGGGCCAGGACCAGGTCGTCGAGCTGCGCAGGGACGCGGTGACGGTGACGGACTTCGACGGGCGGGCCGCGGACGTCCGGCACTACCACGTCGACTGGGACGCCTCCGCCGCCGAGAAGGGCGGCTACGACTACTTCATGCTCAAGGAGATCGCCGAGCAGCCGAAGGCCGTCGCGGACACGTTGCTCGGCCGGATCGGGGCCGAGGGCCAGCTGACGCTGGACGAGCTGCGCATCCCGCCGCAGGTACTGCGCATGGTCGACAAGGTCGTGATCGTGGCGTGCGGGACGGCGTTCCACGCCGGGCTCATCGCCAAGTACGCCATCGAGCACTGGACGCGGATCCCGTGCGAGGTGGAGCTGGCCAGCGAGTTCCGCTACCGGGACCCGATCCTGGACGCCCGCTCCCTGGTCATCGCGATCTCGCAGTCCGGCGAGACGATGGACACGTTGATGGCGCTGCGGCACGCGCGCGAGCAGGGGGCGACGGTCCTCGCCATCTGCAACACGAACGGTTCGACGATCCCGCGCGAGTCGGACGCGGTGCTGTACACGCACGCCGGTCCCGAGGTCGCGGTCGCCTCGACGAAGGCGTTCCTGACGCAGCTCGTGGCCTGCTATCTGGTCGCGCTGTACCTGGGGCAGGTGCGGGGCACCAAGTGGGGCGACGAGATCGCCGCCGTCGTACGGGAGCTGGCGCGCAGCGGGGAGGAGGTCGAGCGGGTCCTGGAGACGATGGAGCCGGTGCGCGAACTGGCCCGCTCGCTGGCCGACCGGGACACCGTGCTGTTCCTGGGGCGGCACGTCGGCTACCCCGTGGCCCTGGAGGGCGCGCTCAAGCTCAAGGAACTCGCCTACATGCACGCCGAGGGCTTCGCGGCGGGCGAGCTGAAGCACGGGCCGATCGCCCTGATCGAGGAGGGCGTGCCGGTGGTCGTGGTGGTGCCGTCGCCGCGGGGCCGGTCGGTGCTCCACGACAAGATCGTGTCCAACATCCAGGAGATCCGGGCACGGGGCGCGCGGACGATCGTGATCGCGGAGGAGGGCGACGACGCGGTGACCCCGTACGCGGACCACGTGGTCCGGGTCCCCGCCACCCCCACGCTCCTGCAGCCGCTCGTCGCGACGGTGCCGCTCCAGGTCTTCGCGTGCGAGCTGGCCACGGCGCGCGGCAACGAGGTGGACCAGCCGCGGAACCTGGCGAAGTCGGTGACCGTGGAGTGAGTGCTCCGGCCGCCGTAGGGTGCCCGGTATGAGCATCATCGGGGTCGGTATCGACGTTGCGGAGATCGAGCGGTTCGCGGCGTCCCTGGAGCGTACGCCCGGGATGGCCGAGCGGCTGTTCCTGAAGGGCGAGCTGCTGTTGCCGAGCGGCGAGCGGCGGGGGGTCGCCTCGCTCGCCGCGCGGTTCGCCGCGAAGGAGGCCATCGCCAAGGCGCTGGGGGCGCCGGGCGGGTTGCGGTGGACCGATGCGGAGGTGTGGGTCGAGGAGAGTGGGCAGCCGCGGATGCGGGTGACCGGGACCGTGGCGGCTCGGGCCGCGGAGCTTGGGGTGACCGGGTTTCATGTGTCGCTGAGCCACGACGCGGGGGTCGCTTCCGCGGTGGTCGTGGCGGAGGGGTAGCGGGGCGGGTCCGGCTTTCGTCGCGGGCTGCGGGCCGGTGGGGCGTCTCGCGCAGTTCCCCGCGCCCCTGAAAGGCCGACTGCGTCTGCCCCGTTGCTGTCGCGTCGCGGAGTGCGGGCCGCTGGGGCGTCTCGCGCAGTTCCCCGCGCCCCTGAAAGGCGCACTCCGTGCGCCTCCAGGAGAAAGCGCGGCGAAGCCGCAGCTTTCAGGGGCGCGGGGAACTGCGCGAGCAACCACGA
The DNA here is from genome assembly GCF_030766975.1 of Streptomyces sp. KL116D. NCBI lineage: Bacteria > Bacillati > Actinomycetota > Actinomycetes > Kitasatosporales > Streptomycetaceae > Streptomyces > Streptomyces sp. KL116D. The sequence goes on from NZ_JASERH010000032.1 coordinate 100,130, forward strand.
CGAGAGCCGCGGTCGCCCGCCGGGCATGCGGAGTTACGGCGCCAGGGGCGCGGGGAACTGCGCGAGCAACCACGACGAGAGCTGCGGCCACTCACCGCGCAAGCGGTTACGGCGCCAGGGGCGCGGGGAACTGCGCGACCCGCCCCCACCGGACCCGCACCCGCCCACCCGCAGGGATCGGCAGACGCTAGACGCCCACCACGTCCCGCCACACCGCAGGGATCGCCGAGGAGACGTCCTGGGCCGATACGGGGGCGCCGTCCGCCGCATGGCGGGCGGCGAGGCCGTGGAGGTATGCGGCCACCGATGCCGCGTCCAGGGGGCGGAGGCCCGCCGCCAGGAGGGAACCGGTCAGGCCCGACAGGACGTCGCCGCTGCCCGCGGTGGCGAGCCAGGGCGTGCCCGTCGGGTTCACCCGGACCGGGCCGCCGTCCGGGGACGCCACCAGCGTCGTGGAACCCTTCAGGAGGACGGTCGCGCCGTACCGGGACGCCAACTCCCGTACGGAGGACAGGCGTCGGGACTCCACCTCGTCCCGGGCCGAGCCCAGCAGGGCCGCCGCCTCCCCGGCGTGCGGGGTGAGGACGGTGGGGGCGGTGCGGGCCCGTACCGCCGCCTCGCCCGCCAGCCGGAGGCCGTCCGCGTCGATCAGCACCGGCACGTCCGACGCCAGGACGTCCCCGACGCCCGACGCGTCGTCGCCCAGGCCGGGCCCGAGCACCCAGGACTGGACCCGCCCCGCCTTGGCCGGCGGACCGGCCGACACCAGCGTCTCCGGGAACCGGGCGAGCACCGCGTCGGCCGCGGGACCCACGTAACGGACCGCCCCGGCCCCGCCGTGCAGCGCCCCGGCGACCGCGAGCACCGCCGCCCCCGGGTAGCGCGCCGAACCGGCGACCACGCCCACCACGCCCCGCCGGTACTTGTCGCTCTCGCCGGTGGGGCGGGGCAGCAGCGCCGCCACGTCGTCGTACTGCAACGACTCCAACCGCGCCTCGGCGAGCGGGAGTTCGAGGCCGATGTCGATCTGGCGGAGGGCGCCGGCGTAACCGTGCGCCGGGTCGATGAGGAGGCCTGGCTTGTACGTGCCGAACGTGACGGTCGCGTCCGCGTCGACCGCCTCGCCGTGCACCTCGCCGCTGTCCGCGTCGACCCCGCTGGGCAGGTCGACGGCGACCACGAGCCCCCGTGCGGCGGCGGCCAGTTCGGCCGCGCGGGGGCGCAGGCCGCCCTTGCCGCCGATGCCCACGATGCCGTCCATCACCAGGTCGGCCCGGCCGACGGTCTCCACGGCCGCCTTCGCCGCCGCGTCGAGCACGGTGCCGCCCGCCGCGCGCAGCGCGGCGAGGCCGCCCGGGTGCGCCCGGTCGGGCGCGAGGAGCAGCGCCGTGACGCCCGCGCCGCGCCGCGCCAGCCGGGCGCCCGCGTACAGGGCGTCGCCGCCGTTGTCCCCGGACCCGGCCAGCAGCGCGATCCGGGACCCGTACACCTTGCCGAGCAGGTCGGCGCAGGCGGCGGCGAGTCCCGCGGCGGCCCGCTGCATCAGCGCGCCGTCCGGGAGCCGCGCCATCAGTGCGCGTTCGGCGGACCTGACTGTTTCCACGTCGTAGGCGTAGCGCATGTCATCGAGTGTCTCCCAGGAGGTGGGTGCGGAGCAGGTCGGCGGTCTCGGCGGGGTGGGTGGACCAGCCGTTGTGGGCGCCGGGGAACGCGGCCAGTTCGAGCCCGAGGCGGTCGGCGATGAGCGCCGCGGGGCGGTACGGGAGGTGCGGGCGGGTCCGCGTGCCCGCCGCCAGGGTGAGGCGCGGCCCGGCCTGCGCGAGCGCGTCGAGATCGGGCTCGTACGCGGCGAAGCTGCGGTGCTCGTGGCGCAGCGCCAGCGGGGCGTTCGCCGCCATCCTGGTCATCGCCCGCACGGCCCGGGGCGAGGGCGGCTCGTCCGTGGCGGGGCGCGGCAGCAGGACCGGGCCGATCCCGCGCAGGAACCGCTCGCCGGCCGCTTCCGGGCCCCGTGCCTCGAACGTCTCGTACACCTCCTGGAAGAACGCCAGCTGCTCGGCCGCGTCCGGCAGCACGCTCCACGACGGCGGCTCGTGCGCCACCGCCGCGCGCACCCGCTCCCCGTGCCGGGCCAGCAGCGCGAGGGTGACGATCGCGCCGCTGGACGCGCCCGCCACGTAGGCCGGTTCGCCGGGGGAGACCGCGTCGAGGAGGCGGCGCGCGTCGTCCGCGTGGACCGGTACCCGCTGCTCGGTGTGCGGGCCGTCGAGCGTGCTGCGCGAGTAGCCGCGCGGGTCGTGCGTGAGCACCGTGAACGTGTCGGCCAGGGCGTCCGCGAGCGGGTCGAGGGCCGCGGCGTCGCCGCCCGCGCCGGGCAGCAGCAGGAGGACGGGCCCGGTGCCGCGCAGCTCGTGGTGGAGGGTCGCGCCGGGCACCCGCAGGGTGTGGGTGGTGATCAACTGCTCTCCTCCGTCGGCCAGTTGGTGAGCGTGATGTGGAGCGCCTCCAGGGCGCGGGCCCAGGTCGCCGTCACGTCCCGGTCGTGCCGGAAGCCGCCCGCGAGCTCCAGCGTGACGAAGCCGTGGAACGTGCTGCGCAGCAGCCGGCCCGCGTCCGTCAGGTCGGGCTCGCCCAGGCCGTAGCCGCGCAGCAGCGCGTGGACGCAGGTGAGGTTGCGGCGCAGTCCGGGGTGTTCGTCGAACGCCGACGGGTCGAGCTCCAGCTGCGTCGCCGCGTACCGGCCGGGGTGGGCGAGCGCGAAGTCCCGGTACGCGTGCGCGAACGCGAGCAGCGCGTCACGGCCCGACCGGCCCGCGAGCGCGTCCGAGATCCGGTCGGCGAGGTCGAGCCCGGACAGGATCGCGACCCGGGTGCTCAGGTCGGAGACGCCCCTGACGTGCGCGTACAGGCTCGCGTCCTTGACGCCGAAGCCGCGGGCGAGCGCCGCGATCGTGAGGTGCTCGAAGCCGACGGCGTCCGCGAGGTCGGCGGCGGCCGCCACCACCCGCTCCCGGGTGAGACCCGCCCTGGCCATCATCATCGTCGTCCTCGCTCCGTCTTCCCGGGGAACCACAAACCTAGGGACCCTAGGTATTTGCTTACGGTACCTAGGTTCAGCCGGGCAGATCAACGGCTTTTCGGGGGACCTCGCCGCGCGGCTGCCGGGCATCGGGCGCCCGGCCGGATTCCCTCGGCCCATGACCAGCACCCTCGTGCGCGGCGGCGTCGCCGCCCTGCTCGCCCTCGCCGCGGCGCTGCCGGCGGGCCCGGCCCTCGCCGACCCCGTCCCGCCCCGGCCCGCCGCCCCCGCCCAGGGCCCCGCGCTCGTCCCCGGCATCCCGCTCGCGCCGTACGACACCCGCCCGCTGGACACCCCCGACCAGGCGCTGCCGCCCCGGGTGTACGAGCCGAGCGCCGCCGAGGACGCCGTCGAGCCGTACGAGCCGCCGCTCGGGTCCGACCCGCTCGTCGAGTACGTGCCGCCGAGCGAGGTGCCGGCCGCGCCCGGCAGCCTCGGCGCGCCGGCCGCCGCCACCTGCACCAAGAAGACCGGCACCCACCAGCGCAAGGTCGAGCGCTGGCTGCGTCTGAAGGTGGACGGCAAGCAGTCGCCCGCCGACTGCCGGGCCATCCGCGCCTTCCAGACCAAGCAGGGCATCCGCCCGAACATCGGCTACGCGGGACCCGTCACCTGGGCCCGCATGCAGTGGCTGTCCGCCCGCAAGAACCCGAACGCGGCGAAGAAGTGCCCCACGCGCGCGTACCGCCTCGCCTGCGTCGACCTGCCGCGCCAGCTGATGTGGGTCACCAAGGGCAAGAAGGTCGTCTTCGGCCCGGTCCCGATCCGCAGCGGGCGGGCCGGGTACGCGACCCGCACGGGCTGGCACAAGGTCTACTGGAAGCACAAGAACCACTGGTCGACGCTGTACAACACCCCCATGCCGTACTCCCAGTTCTTCAGCGGCGGGCAGGCCTTCCACGCGATCTACGGCAACGTGTACAACCCGCCCGGCTCGCGCGGCTGCGTGAACATGCGGCTCGGCGACGCCAAGAAGCTGTGGGGCGTCCTGAAGAAGGGCGACCGCGTCTACGTGTGGGGCCGCAAGCCCGGTACCTGAGGGGCTGCCCGACCCCTCTGAGAGACTGGGCCCACGATGAACGAGAACGTGACTGCCCCGCTCCGCGCCCGTGCCGAGATCGATCTGGCCGCACTGAGGGCCAACGTGCGGTCCCTGCGCGCCCATGCGCCCGGGGCCGCGTTCATGGCCGTCGTGAAGGCGGACGCGTACGGGCACGGCATGCTCCCGGTGGCCCGCGCCGCCAAGGAGGCGGGTGCCGAGTGGATCGGCACCGCCACCGCCGAGGAGGCGCTCGAACTGCGCGCGGCCGGGCTGACCGGGCGCGTCATGTGCTGGCTCTGGGTGCCCGGCGGGCCCTGGCGCGAGGGCATCGAGGCCGATCTGGACATGTCCGTGAGCGGCATGTGGGCGCTGCGGGAAGTGACCGCCGCCGCACGGGAGTCGGGCCTGACCGCCCGGATCCAGCTGAAGGCCGACACGGGACTCGGACGCAACGGCTGCCTGCCCGCCGACTGGCCCGAGCTGGTGGGCGCCGCCCTGGACGCGCAGCGGGCGGGCCTGGTCACCGTCACCGGCCTGTGGTCCCACTTCGCGTGCGCCGACGAGCCGGGCCACCCGTCGATCGCCGCGCAGCTGGACCGCTTCCGCGAGATGGTCGCGTACGCGGAGGGGGAGGGCGTCACCCCGGAGGTGCGGCACATCGCCAACTCGCCGGGCACGCTCACCCTCCCCGAGACCCACTTCGACCTCGTCCGCCCCGGCATCGCCATGTACGGGATCTCGCCCAGCCCCGAGCTCGGCACGCCCGCCGACTTCGGGCTGCGCCCGGTCATGACGCTGAAGGCGAACCTCGCGCTCGTGAAGCACGCACCGGGTGGACTCGGCGTCAGTTACGGGCATCACTACGTCACACCGGGGGAGACGACCCTCGGTCTCGTCCCGCTCGGCTACGCGGACGGCATCCCGCGGCACGCCTCCGGCACGGGCCCGGTCCTGATCGGCGGCAAGCGGCGCACGGTCGCGGGCCGGGTCGCGATGGACCAGTTCGTCGTCGACCTCGGCGGCGACGAACCGGCGGCCGGGGACGAGGCGGTGCTGTTCGGCCCGGGCGACGGGGGCGAGCCGACCGCCGAGGACTGGGCGGCCGCGTCGGGAACCATCGCGTACGAGATCGTCACGCGGATCGGTTCCCGCGTGCCGCGCGTCTACGTGGACGAAGCATGACCCCTGGCCCCTAGGAGGAGCGGCACGTGAGCGAGAGCAGCGCAGAGGCCACGGCGGCCGTCGCCGAGGCCGCGGCCTCGGCGACCTGGCGGCGGGCCGGCCTCGCGGGCGCCGCGATAGGCGTGGTCGCCGCGGGCGCCGCCGCCGGTGTCGCCGTCGAGCGGCTGACCGTCGGGCGCGGGATGCGCCGCAAGGCCCGGCTCGCCCTCGACGCGTCGGGGCCGTACGGCGCGCTGCGCGGCGTGCCCGGCAAGGCGTACGCCGACGACGGCACCGAGCTGTACTACGAGGTCGACGAGGTGGAGGCGGAGAGCGGCGCGGGCCCGCGCAGACGGCGCCTGTTCGGCCGCAAGGCCCCCGCCCCGGTCACCGTCGTCTTCAGCCACGGCTACTGCCTCAACCAGGACTCCTGGCACTTCCAGCGCGCGGCCCTGCGCGGCGTCGTGCGCTGCGTGTACTGGGACCAGCGCAGCCACGGCCGCTCCGGGCGCGGCGTCGAGCAGGTCGAGGAGGGCGTGCCGGTCTCCATCGACCGGCTCGGCGGCGACCTGGCGGCGGTCGTCGCCGCGGCCGCGCCCGAGGGCCCGCTCGTCCTCGTCGGCCACTCCATGGGCGGCATGACCGTGATGGCGCTGGCCGACCGGCTGCCCGGCCTGATCCGTGACCGGGTCGTCGGCGTGGGCCTGGTCGGGACGTCGTCGGGGAAGCTCGGCGAGGTCAACTACGGGCTTCCGGTGGCCGGGGTGAACGCGATCCGGCGCGTGCTGCCCGGGGTGCTCAAGGTGCTGGGGCAGCGGGCCGAGCTGGTCGAGAAGGGGCGGCGGGCGACGGCCGACCTGTTCGCCGGGATCATCAAGCGGTACTCGTTCGCGTCCCGGGACGTCGATCCGGCGGTCGCCCGGTTCGCCGAGCGGATGATCGAGGGCACGCCCATCGACGTGGTCGCCGAGTTCTACCCGGCGTTCCAGGAGCACGACAAGACGGCCGCCCTCGCGCACTTCGCGCGCCTCCCGGTGCTGGTCCTCGCGGGCGACCAGGACCTGGTGACGCCGAGCGAGCACAGCGAGGCGATCGCGGCGCTGCTGCCGGACGCCGAGTTCGTCCTTGTACCGGACGCCGGGCACCTGGTGATGCTGGAGCACCCGGAGGTCGTCACGGACCGGCTGGCCGACCTCCTGGCCCGCGCGGGCGCGGTCCCCGCAGGGGCTACCGTGGGCAGTTATGGAGACACCGGCAGCACCGCACAGCCCGGCGGCTGACCCCGCCACCCCCGTCACCCCTGTTTCTACGGTCACGGTGACCGTCAACTCCCCGGACGAGATGCGGGAGTTGGGCCTCGCGCTGGCCAAGCAGCTGCGTCCCGGCGACCTCGTGATGCTCACCGGTGAGCTGGGCGCGGGCAAGACGACGCTGACCCGCGGGCTCGGCGCGGGCCTGGGCGTGCGGGGCGCGGTGACGTCGCCGACGTTCGTCATCGCCCGCGTCCACCCGCCGCTGTCCGGCGGCCCCGCCCTGGTCCACGTCGACGCGTACCGGCTCGGCGGCGGCCTGGACGAGATGGAGGACCTCGACCTCGACGTGTCGCTGCCGGACTCCGTGGTCGTCGTGGAGTGGGGCGACGGCAAGGTCGAGGAGCTGTCCGACGACCGGCTGCACGTGATCATCGACCGGGCCACCGGCGACACCACGGACGAGGTCAGGATCGTGACGCTGAACGGCATCGGGGCGCGCTGGGCCGAGGCGGACCTGGGCTCCCTGGCGGGCTGACGGCCCGGCGGCGGGTATTCCGACAACGCGTCGGCAAAATGTTGCGCGACGCGGCTTTGCCGTGTTCACATGGGGGTGTGACGTAGTTAGGTCTACCTAACTTAGCGTGCTCCGGCGGCCCACGGGAGGCGTCCATGTCGACTTCGGAACGTGACGGGTTCTCGATGCGGGACCTGCTGGCGGCGTGTGCGGCGGCCCGCACCGTCTCGACCCCGCCGGTGGAGGCGCCCTGCCAGGGGCGCGCGGCCGCATCGGTCGGCGGCTCCGCCGCGGGCCACGAGCAGTCGCACGGCACCCGCCCGCGTGACGCGAAGATCCGCCCCTACGGCGCGTAACGGCGGCTACGGCACCACGACGACGCTGCGGCCGATCGTGGCGAACTCCCACATCAGGTCGCCGTTCTCCCGCGACTGGCGGATGCCACCGGTCTTCTTCGACGCACCGGGCGCCGCCGTCGACCCGTCCACCGCCGCGCTGAACCCGACCGCGAGCCCCTGCGCCGTGGCGAACCGCACGACGTGCTCGATCGGCACGCCGTCCGTCCCGGTGACCGAACCGGAGCGCGAGGTCACCGTGTACGCACCGGGCGCCGGGTCCACCGAACCCGCCGTCACCGGGTACGAGCGCACGCCCTTGTTCGCCGGAGTGACCAGCCACACCCGGTCCTTGCCCAGCGAGTACACGACCCGCTCGCCCTTGCCGGACTGCCCGGGCAGCGCCATCGGGTCCGCCTTCTCCTTGGGGGAGCGGGACGCCGTCGCGGACGGGGAGTCGGTCTTCGGCTTGCCGAGGTCGGCCGGCGCGTTCGCCGACGCCTGGTAGGCGAGGACGCCGACCACGGCGAGCGCGCCCGCGGTCAGCGCGGTGACGAATCCGGTGCTGCTCCGTGCCACCAGGTGCCTGCCTCTCAAGTCCGAACCTCAGGGTGACGGTAGCAGCCGGGGCCCTGCCGCCCCGGGCTTGTGGGAGCGCGGACGTGTCCGCCCCTCCGGAGCCGGAAGGCCCTGGCACGGGTTTCCCGCCTGCCTGACGGCGCCCGGCACGCGCATCTGCGGCGTTGTCGTCGGTCGATGACGCTCCGCGTCGCCTCCCTCCTCCGCCTCGCAGCCGCACGCACCGGGCGCCGTCAGGCCCGCCCTTCGGGCGGACGACGGGAAACCCGTGACAGGGCCTAGGCTGTTTGCGTGCTGTTGCTCGCCATGGATACCGCCACCCCCGCCGTCACCGTCGCCCTGCACGACGGCTCGTCCGTCGTCGCGGAGTCGAGTCAGGTGGATGCCCGCAGACACGGGGAGCTGTTGCTGCCCGCCGTCGACCGCGTGCTCGCCGAGGCCGGTGTGCGGCTCGACGGCGTGACCGGGATCGTCGTGGGCGTCGGCCCGGGCCCGTACACCGGACTGCGCGTCGGGCTGATGACCGCCGACACCTTCGGCCTCGCGCTCGGCGTCCCCGTGCACGGCGTGTGCACGCTGGACGGGCTCGCGTTCGAGGCCCAGGTGGACGGCCCCTTCGTCGTCGCCACCGACGCACGGCGCAAGGAGGTGTACTGGGCCCGGTACGAGAACCCGCGGACCCGCACCACCGACGCCGCCGTCGACCGGCCCGCCGACATCGCCGAGCAGGTCGCCGGGCTGCCCGCCGTGGGCGCCGGAGCCGTGCTGTACCCGGACACGTTCCCGGACGCGCACGGGCCCGAGCACGTGTCCGCCGCGGCCCTCGCCGCCCTCGCCGCGGAGCGGCTCGCGGCCGGCGAGGAACTGCTCGAACCGCGGCCCCTCTACCTGCGCCGCCCCGACGCGCAGGTCCCCAAGAACTACAAGGTGGTCACCCCCAAGTGACCCCCTTGAGCGCCGAACTGCGCGAGATGCGCTGGTGGGACATCGATCCCGTGCTCGCCCTGGAGAAGGACCTCTTCCCGGACGACGCCTGGTCGCGCGGCATGTTCTGGTCCGAGCTGGCGCACGCGCGCGGCCTCGGCTCGACGCGGCGGTACGTCGTCGCGTACGAGGGCGACCGGCTCGTCGGGTACGGCGGCCTGGCCGCCTCCGGTGACCTGGCCGACGTACAGACCATCGCCGTCGCCCGCGACCAGTGGGGCACCGGGCTCGGCTCCCGGCTGCTCACCGAACTGCTGCGGCACGCCACCGCCTTCGAGGTCGCCGAGGTGATGCTCGAAGTGCGCGTGGACAACACCCGGGCGCAGAAGCTGTACGAGCGCTTCGGCTTCGAACCGATCGGCTTCCGGCGCGGCTACTACCAGCCGGGCAACGTGGATGCCCTCGTGATGCGCCTGACCACTGAGAAAGCGACCGAAGAGAAGAACCATGGCTGACGAACCGCTCGTCCTCGGCATCGAGACCTCCTGCGACGAGACCGGCGTCGGCATCGTCCGCGGCACCACCCTGCTCGCCGACGCCGTCGCCTCCAGCGTCGACGAGCACGCCCGCTTCGGCGGCGTCGTGCCCGAGGTCGCCTCCCGCGCGCACCTGGAGGCGATGGTTCCCACGATCCAGCGCGCCCTGAAGGACGCGGGGGTGACGGCCGAGGACCTCGACGGGATCTCCGTCACCGCCGGGCCCGGCCTCGCGGGCGCCCTGCTGGTCGGCGTGAGCGCGGCAAAGGCGTACGCGTACGCGCTCGGCAAGCCGCTCTACGGCGTCAACCACCTCGCCTCGCACATCTGCGTCGACCAGCTGGAGCACGGCCCGCTGCCCGAGCCGACGATGGCCCTGCTGGTCTCCGGCGGGCACTCCTCGCTGCTGCTGTCCAGCGACATCACCTCGGACGTGCGGCCGCTCGGCGCCACCATCGACGACGCGGCGGGCGAGGCCTTCGACAAGATCGCGCGCGTCCTGAACCTCGGCTTCCCGGGCGGGCCCGTCATCGACCGGTACGCGAAGGAGGGCGACCCGGACGCGATCGCCTTCCCGCGCGGTCTGACCGGCCCGCGCGACCCCGCGTACGACTTCTCCTTCTCCGGCCTGAAGACCTCGGTGGCCCGCTGGATCGAGGCCAAGCGGGCGGCCGGCGAGGACGTGCCGGTGCGCGACGTGTCGGCGTCGTTCCAGGAGGCCGTCGTGGACGTGCTGACGCGCAAGGCGGTGCGGGCCTGCAAGGACGAGGGCGTCGACCACCTGATGATCGGCGGCGGCGTCGCCGCCAACTCGCGGCTGCGGGCGCTGGCCCAGGAGCGCTGCGAGCGGGCCGGGATCCGGCTGCGGGTGCCCCGCCCCAAGCTGTGCACGGACAACGGCGCGATGGTCGCCGCGCTCGGCGCCGAGATGGTGGCCCGCAACCGGCAGCCCTCGTCGTGGGACCTGTCGGCGGACTCCTCGCTGCCGGTGACCGAGACGCACGTGCCGGGGCACCACCACCACGACCACGTGCACGAGGTCAGCAAGGACAATCTGTACTCGTGACGGTCGCGCTGATGTGGGAGGCCCGGGCCGTCGAGGGGCGCGGCGCGGAGCTGCTGGCCTGGGCGAAGGCGCAGGTCCTGGACCGGGAGCCGGTCAGGCGCGAGACGTTCCGCGCGCCGCAGGACCGGGTCCTCGTCATCACCTGGTGGGACGCCGCGTACGACGCCGCCGTCCCCGAACTGCCCGAGCCCGACGCCGCGTTGGTGACCCGGGCCGTGCACCGCTGGCGGTTCGAGGCGGTGTGACGGCCGCCCCGGCGGGCCGTGGGTAGTCTCCGCGGATGGACATCCGCATCGAGCGCGTCAGCGCCGCGAGCCAGGAGATCGTCGACGCCTTCGGACGGCTGCTGCCGCAGCTGTCCTCGACGGCCGTGCCGCTCGACCGCGCGGCGGTCGACCGGCTGGTGACGGGCGACGCCACGGTCCTGCTCGTCGCGCGGGCGCCCGAGGGCATCGTGGGCACGCTCACCCTGGCGCTGCTGCCGCTGCCCTCCGGACTGCGCGGCCGCGTCGAGGACGTGGTGGTCGACGCCGCCGCGCGCGGCCGGGGCGTCGCCGCCCGGCTCATCGAGGAGGCCGGCCGGATCGCCGCGGAGGCCGGCGCGAGGACGGTGGACCTCACCTCGCGGCCGGAGCGCGCGGCGGCCAACCGGCTCTACGAGCGGCTCGGGTTCCGGGCCAGGGAGTCGACCGTCTATCGGCTCATTCCGGGGGAAACCGGGAGCAGCGGCGCCTGAGAACCGGCTGAGATTTCCGGAACTGTGCGCCAAGTGGTTTACCGGCGTACTAATTCGGACTTACGTTCCCTGCGTGAGTGAGAAGAAACGGTTCCGTGCGCGTGCGGTGAAGGTGGTGGCGATCGCCACCGGCTGCGTCCTCGTGCTCGGCGGGGGAGCGGCCGGCTGGGCGTACTGGCACCTCGACCGCAACATACGCAGCGTCGACATCGACAAGGCCCTCGGCGACGACCGCCCGGCCCGCGCCGACCAGGTCGCCGCGTCGCCCTCGGCGTCCCCGGCGCAGGAGCCCGTCGAGAAGGGCGTCCTGAACCTCCTCGTCCTCGGTTCGGACTCCCGCACCGGCAAGGCGAACAAGGCGCTCGGCGGCGGCGCGGAGGGCGGGGCCCGGTCCGACACGGCGATGGTCGTGCACCTGAACGCGGACCGCACCGAGGCGACCGTCGTGAGCATCCCCCGCGACACCCTCGTCGAGCGCCCGTCGTGCCCGACGGAGTCCGGCGGCACGACCGCGGTCGCGTACAACGTCATGTTCAACAGCGCCTACGCGGTGGGCGGTCCGGTCTGCGCCGTGAAGACCGTCGAGAAGCTCACCGGGGTTCGCATGGACCACTATCTGGAGATCGACTTCGCGGGCTTCGCCGACCTCGTCGACGCGCTCGGCGGCGTGGACGTGACGACGGACGAGGACATCGACGACGACCTCAGCCACCTCGACCTGAAGGCCGGACAGCACCACCTCGACGGCGAACAGGCCCTGGCCTTCGCGCGCACCCGGCACGGCATCGGCGACGGCAGCGACCTGGGCCGCATCAAGCTCCAGCAGGAGCTCGTGAAGTCGCTGGCCGCCGAGGCCTCCGACACCGGCCTGCTCACCGACCCGGCCCGCCTCTACAAGGTCGCCGACGCCGCGACCGGCAGCCTCACCGCGGACACCGGCCTCGACTCGCTCTCCGAACTCTCCGGCCTGGCCAGGAGTCTGGGCGAGCTGCCGGCCGAGGCGGTGAAGACGGTGACGATGCCGGTGGTGCGGGCGCCCTCGGACATCAACCGGGTGGTGGCGGACGAGCCGGAGGCTACGGAGCTGTGGGAGTCGCTGCGCTGAGCTCCACCGTCCGCGTGCCCTCCGTGAAGGCGCCGAACGACTGGGACCAGCTCTCCGCCCGCGGCCAGTGGTACGTCACCCGGCCCTCGCCCGGCTCGTAGTGCGCCGTGTACACGGTGCCGAGCCCGTCGTCGTAGGTGTTCTTGTGCAGCGGCGGCCTGAGCAGGGCCGTCACGTCGGGGCCCGCCGCGCGGATCGTGGCGAGCCGCAGGCCGGTGCGGGTGGCCCGCTCCTGCTCGTCGGGGACCGGGAGGTGCTGGTGGTTGGCGGCGCAGGCGTCCGGTGCCACGGTGAGCTCGATGTCCGGGCCGACGTGGACGGTCACGGCGCGCTCGCGGTCGACCAGGGTGACGTTCTGCGGGATGTTCACGGGGATGCCGGCGAGCCGGGCCACGGCCTCGTCGACGGTGTCGCAGGTCTCCAGGAGGTAGCGCAGCACGATGACGACGGCGAAGCCCGGGCCGTGCACCGGGCGGCCGCCGAAGGTGAGGGACACGGCGAGCCCCGCGTCGTTCATCCCGTCGAGCAGGCCCCAGCCGCCGTCCTGCGTACCGATCACCGGCCGCAGGAAGTGCGAGCGGACGATCGCGCCCTCGACGGCGTCGGGCTCGAAGTCGTAGTTGCGCACGAGGGTGCCGGGGACGCCCAGCTGCGTGCAGCCCGCGAAGAACGGGCGGATCGCCGCGAGGGTGAGGAGGGTGTCGGCGCCCGGCCGGTCCACCTGGCCGGACAGCCGGTCGAGCGCCGGCAGCAGCTCGGGCAGGTGCGTCGCGAACAGCTTCCGGGCGCGCTCGGCGCCCTCCGGGGTGCGCCCCTCCTCGGTGAGCCAGGACAGCGCCTGCGGCCACAGCGGGCCGACCTGCTCGGCCCAGCGGCCGTCGGAGCCGTCACCGATGTCGAGGGCACGGAAGGTCTTGCGCAGCGTCGTCATGGCCGCACCGTAGGTAATTTCGCGGTCAAATGTCCACGGTCGGCGGGGAATCGGGCCGCTCGTACGTCAACAGGTAGCGCCAGTAGAGGAGTTGGCGCACCTCGCTGCCCGGGAGCAGCCGGGCCGCCGCCGCCCTGACCTCGGGCAGCGTCATCTCCGGCTCCCGGACCGGCGGTCCGGGCGGGGGAGCGGTCAGGCCGCGGGCGCGGTCGGCGAGGTGGACGGCGACGCGGGCGACGGCGTTCGCCGGGGAGGCCACGACGTCCCACGGGGTGATGCCCGCGTAGCAGCCGAGGACGAGGAGCCGGCCGCCGGGAGCCAGCGCGTCCCGCAGGCGCGTCACCGTCCCGAACGGCATGTGGTGCAGGCTCGCCAGGCAGGTGATCACGTCGTAGCGGGCCGCCGGGAGCGCGACGCGGGCCGCGTCGCCCAGCCGGTAGCGGGGACCGCCGCCGGACGCCTCCGCCACGGCCAGGGCCCCCGGGTCCGGGTCGAGGGCGTCCACCCGGTAGCCGTGGGCCACCAGGCGGCGGGCGAAGCGGCCGGTCCCGCAGCCGACGTCGAGCGCGGTGCGGCCGTGCCGGGGCAGCCGGCGCAGCAGCAGGGCGTGGTAGTGGTCGTTGTGGTCGAACGGCATGGGCCCCGACCCTTCCAGGGCGTGGATCAGGGCACCGTAAAAAAATTCCGAGAAAGTTCGCCGGCCGTGTCGATCCGGCCGGTGCCCGTTCGACGCAGGGGTGAGAGGCCGGAAGGAACGGCCGCCGTACCGAGGAGATCACCATGCCGCGCTACCTGACGATGGTCCGCATCGACGAGACGAACGCCCCCGCCGAGGGCCCCAGCGAAGGGCTGATGCAGCGCATGGGCGCGCTCATCGAGGAGATGACGAAGGCGGGCGTGCTGCTCGACACGGCCGGGCTCACCCCGACCGCGCAGGGCAAGCGCGTGCGCTACGAGAAGGGCGAGATCACCGTCACCGACGGGCCGTTCACCGAGTCCAAGGAGGTCGTCGGCGGCTACGCGATCCTGCAGACCAAGGACGAGGCCGAGTGCCTGGAGTGGACGAAGCGGTTCCTGCGGGTCCACGAGGAGCACTGGACCGTCACGTCCGAGGTCCGGCAGATCATGGAGGGCTGAACGTCCGGGAGGGGCCTTGGCCCGGCGCCTCCGGCGGTGTCTGATGGTGGGTCGTGACAGAGCGACACGACAGCACGGCCCACGCCATCGAGACGGTCTTCCGCATGGAGGCGCCGCGCATCATCGCGGCCGTCACCCGCGTCGTCCGTGACGTCGGCATAGCGGAGGAGCTGGCCCAGGACGCCCTGGTGGCCGCCCTGGAGCAGTGGCCGGCGGCCGGCGTCCCCGACAACCCGGGCGCCTGGCTCACGGCCACCGCCAAGCGCCGCGCCGTCGACCTGGTGCGCCGCAGGGAGAACTACGCGCGCAAGCTCGAAGAGGTCGGCCGGGCCACGGAGTTCGCGTACGAGGAGCCGGGCACGGCCGCGTACGACCCCGACGACATCGACGACGACCTGCTCCGGCTCGTCTTCCTGAGCTGCCACCCGGTGCTGTCCGCCGAGGCCCGCGTCGCGCTCACCCTGCGCCTGCTCGGCGGCCTGACCACGGCCGAGATCGCCCGCGCGGTGCTCGCCCCGGAGACGACGGTCGCCCAGCGGATCGTCCGCGCCAAACGCACCCTCGCCACGAAGAACGTCGCCTTCGAGGTGCCGTACGGACCGGACCGCGAGGCCCGCCTCGGCTCGGTCCTGGAGGTCATCTACCTGATCTTCAACGAGGGGTACGCGGCCACCGCCGGCGACGACTACCTCAGGCCCGGCCTGTGCGAGGACGCGCTGCGACTGGCCCGCGTCCTCCAGGCGCTGATGCCCAAGGAACCGGAAGTTCACGGCCTGGCCGCCCTGTTGGAGATCCAGTCCTCCCGCGCGTCCGCCCGCACGGCACCGGACGGCTCGCCCGTCCTGCTCAAGGACCAGAACCGGATGCGCTGGAACACGCTGCTGATCCGCCGCGGGTTCGCCGCGCTCGGCCGGGCCGACGCGGTGGCCTCCGGCGCCCCCGGCCCGTACGCCCTGCAGGCCGCGATCGCCGCGTGCCACGCCCAGGCGTACGCGTACGAGGAGACCAACTGGGGCCAGATCGCGACGCTGTACGGACTGCTCGCCGCCCGGGCGCCGTCACCGGTGGTCGAACTGAACAGGGCGGTCGCCGTGTCGATGGCCGAGGGACCTGAGGCGGGCCTCGCCCTCGTCGACGCGCTGGTGGACGAACCCGCGCTGCGCGGCTACCACTTGCTGTCGAGCGTGCGCGGCGACCTGCTGGAGCGGCTCGGCCGTACGGAGGAGGCGCGGGCGGAGTTCGAGCGGGCGGCGGCGCTCACGCGCAACGAGCGGGAGCGGGAGTTCCTGCTGGGCAGGTCAAGCCCCTCGGGCGATTGAGGAGCGGGCTCCGCCCCGGGCCCCGCTCCTCAAGCCCCTCCGGCGATTGAGGAGCGGGGCCCGGGGCGGAGCCCCGCGACGTCAGGCCACGGGGGCGCCCACCAGCATCGTGGGCGCCCCCGCGACCCGGGTCAGGAACACCGTCGCCGACGCCTTCCCGTACGGCTTCGGCATCGCCTTGCGGCGCAGCTCCTCCGGCTCCACCGCGGAGCCGCGCTTCTTCACGGTCAGGACGCCGACCCCGCGCTCCCGCAGCAGCGCCTTCAGCTTCTTGACGTTGAAGGGGAGCCGGTCGGTGATCTCGTAGGCGGTGGCGTACGGGCTGGGCCGCAGCTCGTCCGCGGTGACGTACGCGATGGTCTCGTCGATCAGGCCGCCGCCGACCTCGTCGGCCACCTCGGCGACCAGGTGCGCCCGGATGACCGCGCCGTCCGGCTCGTACAGGTACCGCCCCACGGGCCGCACCGGCGGATCCGGCAGTCCCCGCCCGACCAGCGTCCGCGGCCCCGGCAGCAGCGTGGCGCGCACCCGTCCCGGCTCGGTGCCGAACCACAGCACGGCCTCCTTCACGTCACCGCCGTCCGAGATCCACTCGGCGTCGGCCTCGGCCGCGATCGCCTCGTGCGGGATGCCGGGGGCGATCTTCAGCGCGGCCCGCGGCGCCTTGAGCGCGGCGGTCACGGCCCAGGAGAGCGGCGGGGAGTAGGCCTCGGGGTCGAAGACACGGCCCCGGCCGCCGCGGCGCGCCGGGTCGACGAAGACCGCGTCGTAGGCGGCCGTGTCCACCTCCGTGACGTCGGCCTCCCGCACCTCGATCAGCTCGGCGAGGTCCAGCGCCTGCGCGTTGGCCCGTGCCACCGCGCAGGTCAGCGGGTCGCGGTCGACGGCGAGGACGGAGATGCCCGCGCGGGCCAGCGCGATCGCGTCGCCGCCGATGCCGCAGCACAGGTCGGCGACGGAGCGGACGCCGAGCGCCTTGAAGGACGCGGCGCGGTACGTGGCGACGCCGGTCCTGGTCGCCTGCTCGACGCCGTTCGCCGTGAAGTACATGCGGGCCGCGTCCTGCGCCCCGAACTTCGCCACCGCCCGCTGCCGCAGCCGGGCCTGGGCGAGCGCCGCCGAGACGAGCCCGGCCGGGTGCTCGCGGCGCAGCCGGGTGGCGAGCGCGAGTTCCTGCGCGGGGTCGTGGTCGCGCAGCTCGTCGAGCAGGGCGCGGCCCTCGGGGGACAGCAGGGCGGAGAAGCCGGCGGGATCGGCGGGGTCGGCGGGATCGGAGAAGGCGCTCACCCGGACCATTGTGGGCCAGTCGGTGGATGGTGCGCGCCGCGCGGCGGTGTCGGCCCCTGAACAGGGCTGTGAGCTGCGAGGATCCGGCGCCATGCAACTAGTACGACAAAACGAAGAAACCGCTATGAAGGGGACACGGGGACCGGCCGGACGGCAGGCGGCCGTCCGGGTCGCGGCCGCCGCCCTCGTGGCCGCCGCGCTCGCCACCGGCTGTGCCGCCGGCGGCGACGACGCGGTGAAGCCGGCCTCCGGTCAGCAGCAGGGCCTGAACGCCCCGCCCGCCCGCGCCCTCGACGCGTACGCCACGCAGCTCAAGGCGCAGCAGGCCCAGCGGGTCGCCGCGGCCAGGCGCTGGGGCCTGCCGAAGGTGCCGCTGGCCGCGCCGAGGCCGCCCGTGAAGAAGCCCACGATCAGGGCGCGCAAGGGCTTCGAGGTCGACGGCCAGACGGAGCTCGGCCTGCCGCCGGTCTTCACGACGATCCCCACCAAGGACAAGGTCGTCTTCCTCACCATCGACGACGGGGCCGAGAAGGACCCGCGGTTCCTGAGGATGATGAGCGACCTCAGGATCCCGTACACGGCGTTCCTGACCGATGCCGAGGTCAGACCCCAGTACGACTACTTCAAGAAGATGCAGACCCTGGGCGTCACCCTCAACAACCACACGCTGACCCACCCGTACCTGCCGGGGCTGTCCTACGCGCGGCAGAAGCACGAGATCTGCGGCATGCAGGACCTCATCGAGAAGAAGTACGGCAAGCGGCCCACGCTCTTCAGGCCGCCGTTCGGCAACTACAACCAGGACACCCTGAAGGCCGCGAAGGCCTGCGGCATCAAGTACGCGCCGATCTGGAACGCCGAGGCGTTCGTGGGCCGGATGGACTACCGCGAGTGGGACCGGGACATCCATCCGGGCGACATCGTCCTCACGCACTTCCGGGGACGCGAGGACTGGAAGGGCACGATGCCCGACATGATCCGCACGTTCCTGAAGTACGTCACCGACAAGGGGTACGCGGTGGCCCGCCTGGAGGACTACCTGTGACAACTCCCAGGGCGGGGGCGGCCGTTGCGGTGCGGCGGGCCGGGGCGCGGCTGGTCGGCTGCGCGCTGGCCGCCGCGCTGCTCACCGGGTGCGCGCAGTCCGTCGACCCCATCGAACGGATGGGCAGGAAGGCCGCGCAGAAGGTCCGGCACCATCCGCGGCCGGGAGCCGTCGCGGCACAGACGGCGGGCGCGGCGGGCGCGCCCGCCCCGAACGCCCATCGCCGCTGGGGCCTCGCCGCCCCGCTGGCGCCGGCCCCCGAGCCCCCCGCCCGCGGGGTGCTGCCGCCCCGCGCGCCCGGATCGGTGCCGCCGGTGATCGACCGGGTCCCCACCGAGGACAAGGTCGTCTTCCTGACCTTCGACGACGGCGCCGAGAAGGACCCCCGGTTCGTCGACATGGTCCGCGAACTGCGGCTGCCGATCTCGATGTTCCTCGCCGACTCCGCCGCACGCTCGGGCTACGACCACTTCGGTCAACTCCGCAGGCTGGGCGCGGGGGTGCAGAACCACACCCTCACGCACCCCTTCCTGCCCGGTCTCGGCTACGTCGACCAGCACGCCGAGATCTGCGGCCAGCAGGACCGCCTCAAGGGCCGGTTCGGGACGACTCCCCGGCTGTTCCGCCCGCCCTACGGCAACTACGACGGGAACACCCTGCGGGCGGCCGGCGCGTGCGGCATCGACGCGATCGTGCTGTGGCGCGCCTCGATGCAGATCAACGACCTGCGCTACGCGGAGGGCGCCCGGCTGCGCCCCGGTGACATCGTCCTGGCCCACTTCCGCGGCCCGTCCGAGCTGAAGGGCACCACGCTGACCGAGATGACGTCCCGCATGCTGCGCCGCATCCAGGACCAGGGCTTCACGGTGGCGAGGCTGGAGGACTACCTGTAGCTCCCCGCGCCGGTCAGGCGGCGGGGCAGAGCTCCGCCGGACCGGCCGGGGCGGCGGAGCGCACGGGGCGGACGGCGGGCGCGGGGGCCGCGGCCTGCGTGCGGCTGCGCGCGAAGACGACGAGCCGCAGGACCGCGAACCGGGCGATGCCGGTGAGCGCGGAGGCCGACAGGTAGACGACCTGCTCCAGCACGGCACCGGGCGTCGCGACCAGCTGCTGCAGGACGACCATCGCCAGGCAGGTCACCGCGTACGCGGCCGCCGCGGACCCCGCCGACTGGACGTGCTGGCGCCACGTCGCGTGCCGTCCCGCGCCGAAGGTGAAGCGGGCGTGCAGCTCGGTGGCCAGCAGCGTGGAGACCACGGTGACCAGGGCGTTGGCCAGGGCCCAGGGGATCCAGGAGGCGAGCCCCGCGACGGCGAAGCTGGCGGCGACCCCGACCCCGCCCCCGCAGCCGACGAACCGGGCGAAGGCCGCGACGGGGCCGGGTGCGCTCTGCTCGCTCTGCTGCTTCCGCGTTGTCGCCATGACCCGACCCCCGTCTGTCCGTCCTTGAGTGATGCCATCATGGCACACGTATGGCACCATGCGCGAGCCATTTACGGCACCACTCATGGCGCCGCATGGCGTTACGTGGGAAACGGGTGGCTCAGGGGCGCGAGGAACTGCGCGAGCAATCAGGAGAGAGGTGCACCCGGCACCTGGGGGAAACCCCCGCGGCGCAAGGCCGCATCGGGGCGAAGCCCCGCAAGAAACCCCCGCCACGGCCGGAGGCAATTAGCAGTCCGCTTGACCGAGTGCTAATCGCGGTCATAGTCTCGGCTCTGGCACTCCCCACCGGAGAGTGCCAACAGCGACGGGCAGGTCCGGCACCCGCGACGACGGATCCACCTGGTCGCCACCTCAGACAGTTAACCCCGTGAGATCTCCGAAGGGGGAGGTCGGATCGTGACGACCACCAGCTCCAAGGTTGCCATCAAGCCGCTCGAGGACCGCATTGTGGTCCAGCCGCTCGACGCCGAGCAGACCACCGCCTCTGGCCTGGTCATCCCGGACACCGCCAAGGAGAAGCCCCAGGAGGGCGTCGTCCTGGCCGTGGGCCCGGGCCGCTTCGAGAACGGCGAGCGTCTGCCGCTCGACGTCCAGACCGGCGACATCGTGCTGTACAGCAAGTACGGCGGCACCGAGGTGAAGTACAACGGCGAGGAGTACCTCGTCCTCTCGGCTCGCGACGTGCTCGCGATCGTCGAGAAGTAATTCACCCGAGCAGAACGCTTTTGCTCTGAGCTGCGCCCCTGGCACCCGCGACGACTACGTAGCCGGGGTCGGGGGCGCAGTTCGTTAACCCAGCTTCACCCCTAGCTTTCCGAGAGGGCTGAATCGCTCCCATGGCGAAGATCCTGAAGTTCGACGAGGACGCCCGTCGCGCCCTCGAGCGCGGCGTCAACAAGCTTGCCGACACGGTCAAGGTGACGATCGGCCCCAAGGGCCGCAACGTCGTCATCGACAAGAAGTTCGGCGCCCCCACCATCACCAACGACGGTGTGACCATCGCCCGTGAGGTCGAGGTCGAGGACCCGTACGAGAACCTCGGCGCCCAGCTGGTGAAGGAGGTGGCGACCAAGACCAACGACATCGCTGGTGACGGCACCACCACCGCCACGGTTCTCGCCCAGGCCCTGGTCAAGGAAGGCCTGCGCAACGTCGCCGCCGGCGCCTCCCCGGCCGCCCTGAAGAAGGGCATCGACGCCGCCGTCAAGGCCGTCTCCGAGGACCTGCTCGCCACGGCCCGCCCGATCGACGAGAAGTCCGACATCGCGGCCGTCGCCGGTCTGTCCGCCCAGGACAGCCAGGTCGGCGAGCTCATCGCCGAGGCGATGGACAAGGTCGGCAAGGACGGTGTCAT
Source organism: Streptomyces sp. KL116D (assembly GCF_030766975.1). Classification (NCBI taxonomy): domain Bacteria; kingdom Bacillati; phylum Actinomycetota; class Actinomycetes; order Kitasatosporales; family Streptomycetaceae; genus Streptomyces; species Streptomyces sp. KL116D. The sequence continues at coordinate 120,979 of NZ_JASERH010000032.1, forward strand.
CACCGTCGAGGAGTCCAACACCTTCGGCCTGGAGCTCGACTTCACCGAGGGCATGGCCTTCGACAAGGGCTACCTGTCCCCGTACTTCGTCACCGACCAGGAGCGTATGGAGGCCGTCCTCGACGACCCGTACATCCTGATCCACCAGGGCAAGATCGGGTCCATCCAGGACCTGCTCCCGCTCCTGGAGAAGGTCATCCAGGCCGGTGGCTCCAAGCCGCTGCTGATCATCGCCGAGGACGTCGAGGGCGAGGCCCTGTCGACCCTGGTCGTGAACAAGATCCGCGGCACGTTCAACGCCGTCGCCGTGAAGGCCCCCGGCTTCGGTGACCGCCGCAAGGCGATGCTGCAGGACATGGCCACCCTCACCGGTGCCACCGTCATCGCCGAAGAGGTCGGCCTCAAGCTGGACCAGGCCGGTCTCGACGTGCTCGGCACCGCGCGCCGCGTGACCATCACCAAGGACGACACCACGATCGTCGACGGTGGCGGCAACAAGGCCGACGTCGAGGGCCGCGTCAACCAGATCAAGGCCGAGATCGAGAACACGGACTCCGACTGGGACCGCGAGAAGCTCCAGGAGCGCCTCGCGAAGCTCGCCGGCGGCGTCTGCGTCATCAAGGTCGGCGCCGCGACCGAGGTCGAGCTCAAGGAGAAGAAGCACCGTCTGGAGGACGCCATCTCCGCGACCCGCGCCGCGGTCGAGGAGGGCATCGTCTCCGGTGGTGGCTCCGCGCTCGTCCACGCCGTGAAGGTCCTCGAGGGCAACCTCGACAAGACCGGCGACGAGGCCACCGGTGTCGCGGTCGTGCGCCGCGCCGCCGTCGAGCCGCTGCGCTGGATCGCGGAGAACGCGGGCCTCGAGGGCTACGTCATCGTCTCCAAGGTCGCCGAGCTCGAGAAGGGCTCCGGCTACAACGCCGCGACCGGTGAGTACGGCGACCTGGTCAAGGCCGGCGTCATCGACCCGGTCAAGGTCACGCGCTCCGCGCTGGAGAACGCCGCGTCCATCGCCTCCCTGCTCCTCACGACCGAGACCCTGGTCGTCGAGAAGCCGGCGGAGGAGGAGGCCGAGGCCGGTCACGGTCACGGCCACGGTCACTCGCACTGACCCGTCCCGTTCCTGAGGCCCGTCTCCCCTTTCCGGGGAGGCGGGCCTCTGGGCTTTCATGTTCGGGTGCGGGTTCGGTGGGGGCTGGTCGCGCAGTTCCCCGCGCCCCTGGAAGGCATGCGCTTCGCGCAGCCTTCCCCCGGTGGGGAGATGTCGCACCGAAGGTGCGCATCTCAGGGGCGCGGGGAACTGCGCGACCAGCCCCCACCGGCCCGCAGACGAAGGAACCGCCTACTGCGGGCCGTACTTCCGCCCGGTCCGCGACGTGATGCCCCCAAGAAGCGCACGCGGCGTCACCTTCACCACGCCCATCAGCGCCTTGTACCGCGGATCCGGGATCGACAGGGACTTGCCGCGGGCCAGATCGGCGAGCGCCGACGCCGCCAGCTTGTCCGCGTCCAGCCACATCCACTTCGGAATGTTGTCCGTCCCCATCCCGGCCCGCTGGTGGAACTCCGTACGGACGAACCCCGGGCACAGCGCCATCAGCCGCACCCCGCTGCCCGCCAGGTCCTTCGCCGCGCCCTGCGTGAACTGCACGACCCACGCCTTCGACGCCCCGTACGTGCCGCGCGGCACGAACGCCGCCACCGACGCCACGTTGATCACGCCGCCGCGCCCGCGCTCCCGCATCGCCCCGGTCGCCGCCGACGTCAGCCGCAGCACCGCCTCGCAGTGCACCTTCAGCATGGTCAGCTCGTCGGCCATGGAGACTTCGAGGTAGCGGCCCTTGTTGCCGAAACCGGCGTTGTTCACGAGCAGGTCCACCGCGGCCTTGCGGTCGCCCAGCCGCTCCTCGACCGCCGCGATGCCCTCGTCCGTGGCCAGGTCGGCCGTCAGCACCTCGGCCTCGATGCCGTGCCCGTCGTGCAGTTCGGTCGCCTGCTCGCGCAGCCGCTTCGTGTCGCGCGCGACGAGGACGAGGTTGTGGCCGTCGGCGGCCAGGCGCCGGGCGAACGCGGCGCCGATGCCCGCGGTGGATCCCGTGATCAGTGCCGTAGTCATGGAGCAAGGGTAGTGACGCCTAGGAGTGCCGATGATCAGTGGAGCTCCCGACGGAACCGCTGGTGGCCCGCTGTCCCTTGTCGACGACCACGAACTGACCCATCATTCCGCCGTCCTCGTGCGTCAGCAGGTGGCAGTGGTACATGAACGGCACGTCGGGGTCGGCGAATTCGGGCCCGCCGTCGAAGCGCAGCGCCAGCTTCAGCTCCGTCCCGCCGGGCAGGAACACCGTGTCCTTGCGGCCCCGCAGCGCGGGCGGCGGTGTCTTCCCGTTCACCTCCACCACCCGGAACTGCACGTCGTGCACATGGAAGTTGTGCGGCATCCCGTTGTCGTTGCGCACGGTCCACACCTCGGTCGTGCCGCGGGTGACGGTGTCGTCGACCCGGTTCATCTCCATCGGGCGGCCGTTGATCCCGCTCGCCTTGAGGTCGAAGTGCCGGGAGCGCACCGCGTCGGCGGCCTTCGGCAGCTCCAACTCGCCCAGTTCTGAAGGGACTTCGGGCGAGGGCCGCAACCGGTCCGCCGCCCGCAGCTGCAGCACGTCGAACGAGTCGTCCCCGCCCGCGAACCGCTTCTGCCACGCGTCCCCGTAGTCGCCCTGCGCGTGACTGCGCAGCACGGTCCGCTCGCCGGGCACCATCCGCACCACGACCTCGGCCCGCTCCCCGGGGGACAGCTGGATCCGGTCCGTCGTCGCGGGCCGCTCCAGCAGACCGCCGTCCGTCCCGACGAGCGCGAACTCCCGCCCGTCCGAGAAGCCGAAGTCGTACGTCCGTGCCGTCGACGCGTTCAGCAGCCGCAGCCGTACGCGCTCGTCGCGCACGGTCCGGTACGGGTCGAGGGTGCCGTTGACCATGGTGCGGTCGCCGAGGAAGCCGATGGACCGCATCATCCCGTGCCCGTGGTCGAACTTCGCGCCGTCGAACCTCACGTCCTGCACGATCACCGGCAGGTCGTCGACCCCGTACCGCTTCGGCAGCGCGAGCCGCTCGCTCCTCGCGTCGTCGACGAGGAACATCCCGGCGAGCCCGCGCTGCACGTGCTGCTCGGTCGCCCCGTGCGGATGCGGGTGGTACCAGAGGGTGGCGGCGGGCTGGTCGACGGTCCAGCGGGGCGTCCAGTCCCGGCCCGGATCGACCATCTGGTGCGGGCCGCCGTCCATCCGCGCGGGCAGGTGCATGCCGTGCCAGTGCACGGTGGAGGCCTCGGGGAGCCGGTTGCGGACCCGGACCTCGACCTGCTCGCCGCGCCGCGCCCGGAGCGTGGGGCCGAGGTAGTCGCCGTCGAAGCCCCAGGTGGCGGTCTTTCGGCCGGCGGTGAACTCCTTCTCGCCCGTCCGCATCCGCAGGTCGAAGACGCGGGTGCCGTCCTTCCCGAGGCTGGACCGGGCGAGCGGCGGCACCGCCAGTTCGTTGCGGAACTCCGTCGTGCCGACGGTGCTCACCTTCGCGTCGTTCCACAGCCACAGCACACCGCCGCCGATCGCGAGCGCGAGGACGGCGACGAGCGAGCCGAGGACGACGAGGACACGCCGGAGCCGGGTCTTGCCGGGGATTCGGGCCATGGACCGAGCCTCGCGTCACCCGCGGGGCCGCCACATCGGGGACGGCCCCGAACCGCCCCCGACCCCAACCCCCTCGCAGCCCCCGGGTTTTCCCCTACGAGTGCGCCTGCGCCCCGTACTTCTCGACGTACTGCCGGGCCTGCCGGGTGGACTCCGGGTGCAGCGCGTCGCCCGCCGCGAGCAGCTGCGGCAGCAGCTTCCGCTCGGTGGTCACGGCCCGGAACTGGAGGGCGACGGTGACCTCGTGCGCGGGCCGGTGCAGGATCTCGATGGCGTCCCCCGCCCGGATCTCGCCGGGCTCGACGACCCGCAGGTACGCGCCGGACCGGCCGTCCTGCGTGAACCGCCTGACCCAGCCCTTCTCGCCCAGATGCCCTTGGAACGTCCGGCACGGGATCCGGCCCGAGGTCACCTCGAGGACCAGCTCGGAGCCGACCCGCCAGCGCTCGCCGATCTTCGCGCCGGAGACGTCCACGCCCTCGGTCGTGAGGTTCTCGCCGAAGGAGCCGCTGGGCAGCGGCCGGCCCAGCGTGCGCTCCCAGTCGTCCAGGTCCTCGCGCGCGAACGCGTACACCGCCTGGTCGTCGCCGCCGTGGTGCCGGGTGTCGCACACGGCGTCCCCGGCGAGCCCGCTCGCGCCGATCCCCTTCTGCCCGGGCGCCGCCACCCGCACGGGCCCGTCGACCGGCTGCTTGTCGATGCCGGTCAGTCCCTCGGGCTGGTCGGTGTACTCGACGGCCTTCGGGCGGCCCAGGTTGAGAGAGAAGCTTCATGACGTCGACGCTACGGGACCCGCACCAAAGCCGCTACGCATTATTCGCGCCCGACCCCAAGGTCCGCTTATGATTGATGCATGATCGAGGCCCGTCATCTCCGTGTCCTGCGCGCCGTGGCCGCCACCGGCTCCTTCTCGGCGGCCGCCCGCGAGCTGGGCTGCACCCAGCCCGCCGTCAGCCAGCAGATGAAGGCCCTGGAGTCCTCGGCCGGCACCCCGCTGCTCATCCGCACCGGCCGCGAGATGCGGCTGACGCAGGCGGGCGAGGCCCTGGTCCGACACGCGGCCAGCATCCTCGCCGGGCTGACCGCCGCCGAGGAGGAGGTCGCCGCGATCGCGGGCCTGCGCGCGGGCCGGGTCCGTCTCGTCTCCTTCCCGAGCGGCAGCTCGACGCTGGTCCCGACGGCCCTCGCCGCCCTGCGCGCCGAGCACCCCGGCACCCGGGTCTCGCTGGTCGAGGCCGAGCCGCCGCGCTCGGTCGAGATGCTGCGCGAGGGCGACTGCGACGTCGCGCTCGCCTTCCGGTACGAGGGCGCCCACGCGGCGGAGGAGTGGGACGACCTGGTGGTCAGGCCGCTCCTCGCCGACCGGCTCGTGGGTCTGGTCCCCGAGGGGCACCCGCTCGCGGCGGCCGGCTCGGTGACGATCGACGCGTTCGCGGACGACCCGTGGATCGCGGGCTGCCCGCGCTGCCGCCGCCAGCTGGTCGAGGTGTGCCGGGGCGCCGGGTTCGCGCCCCGCATCGACTTCGCGACGGACGACTACCCGGCGGTGGTCGGCCTGGTGGGCGCCGGACTCGGGGTGGCGGTCCTGCCCGAACTGGCCATCGAGTCCGTTCGGCCCAAGGGTGCACGGACAGTGACGGTCGAGCCGGCGGTGCAGCGCGAGATCGTCGCGCTCACCCTGCCCGATCTGGCCCAGGTCCCGGCGGTGGCCGCGACCCTCGACCACCTCGCGAAGGCCGCCACCCGCTGATCCGGGCACGGGCGCACCGGAGTGCGCCCTGCCGTACCCGCGGCGCACCCGTGGTGCAGAAACGTTCCTTCAGTTGTGGGAAGCGCCGCTGGAGAGCCCGGCGGCCGCCGGGCCCCCGCTCGTCGCCGATGCCGCGACGAGCCGGTTGCGGGCCCGCCCCATCAGCTCTTCGCGCTCGTCCTCGGTGAGGCCGCCCCACACGCCGTACGGTTCGCGCACCTGTAGGGCGTGAGCAGCGCACTCCGCCCGTACCGGGCACCTCATGCAGACCTCTTTCGCCGAGTTCTCACGGGCGCTGCGCGCCGCTCCCCGCTCGCCCTCCGGGTGGAAGAAGAGCGAGCTGTCGACCCCGCGGCAGGCCGCGAGGAGCTGCCAGTCCCACAGATCTGCGTTCGGTCCGGGAAGGCGGGAGAAATCTGCCATTGCTGTGTCCCCTTGTAGCCGTTGTGACGCGGATACGGTGCCCATGACCGTACATCTACTGTCTAAGGAGATGAAAATATGACTCATTGAGAATCTAGCTACAGACACCAGCAAAAGGGAAGAAAAGGCGCTAAATGGGGCATAGCTTGTGATGAAACCTTGAGGGTCTGTTGCGCCGTCTCCGCTGTGTCCGGCCCCTCACGTAGAGTGCCGAAGTAGGCCGTCCGACCCGTAACTCTTTCGAGTGACCATCGTTGAGGGTGCAGAGGCGGTTGAAAGAACAAGCGCTCGGGCATCTGTCCGAAACTGCTTGAGAGTGTCGACCGCACAGGTGAAGATTCGTACCAGCCTGGAGGCCCAAGGTGACGCGCATCAGCTGCGGAGGACGGTCATGACATCCGTCCTCGTCTGCGACGACTCCCCGCTTGCCCGAGAGGCGCTCCGCCGCGCGGTCGCGACCGTGCCCGGCGTCGAGCGCGTGACGACCGCGGCCAACGGCGAGGAAGTCCTCCGCCGCTGGGGCGCCGACCGCTCGGACCTGATTCTGATGGACGTACGCATGCCCGGTCTGGGCGGCGTCGAGACGGTCCGGCGGCTGCTGTCCGCCGACCCCGGTGCGCGCATCATCATGCTCACCGTGGCCGAGGACCTGGACGGGGTCGCGCTCGCGGTCGCCGCCGGGGCCCGCGGATATCTGCACAAGGACGCCTCGCGCGCCGAGCTGCGTGCCACGGTGACGCAGGCGCTGGCCGACCCGACGTGGCGGCTCGCCCCGCGCCGGCTGCGGTCCGCCGAGATGGGCGCCGCGCCGACGCTCACCGCGCGTGAGATCCAGGTGCTGGAGGGCATGAGCCACGGCCGGTCCAATGCCGAGATCGGGCGTGAGCTGTTCCTCTCCGAGGACACCGTGAAGACGCACGCACGGCGGCTGTTCAAGAAGCTGGGTGCGTCCGACCGGGCGCACGCGGTGGCTCTGGGCTTCCGCTGGGGTCTGGTGCGGTAGAGCGTCATCGAGGTGCCGCGTCACCGGTCGTCCGCGGGTCCGCGGTGACTGGTCGCGCACACTCGGCGGAGCCGCGTGTCGAGACTGTCCCGCGCCCCTTCGGGGGCGCGGCTCTTCGTTTCTCGCGGGATGCCGCATCCTTGAGGTGTGGAGTTCCTCGGGGACGACGAGTCGGGCGAGCAGGGTCAGCGAGAGGGGAGGGCGCAGGAGATGAGTTCCGGCGCACCTGCTCATAACGCTTCGGTGCACAACCAAGGGCACGGTGCCACGGACCGCGCGGCGGCAAGGCACCATGGACCGATGCGCGACGACGAGACAGTGACCCCACAGGGGGTCATCGGTACGCTCGTCGGCCGCGCCGTGGACGGCGACGAGCAGGCGACCCACGATCTGCTCGCCCGCGTCCACCCCCTCGCGATCCGGTACTGCCGCACGCGGCTGTCCCGGCTCCCGGGCGACGCGCGGCACTTCGTCGAGGACCTCGCCCAGGAAGTCTGTGTCGCGGTGCTGCTCGCGCTGCCGCGCTACAAGGACACCGGGCGGCCCTTCGAGGCGTTCGTCTTCGCCATCGCCGCGCACAAGGTCGCCGACCTGCAGCGCGCCGCCATGCGCGGACCCGGTTCGACGGCGGTGCCGTCCGACGAGATGCCCGAGCGGCCCGACGACTCCCTCGGTCCCGAGGAGCGCGCCCTGCTCAGCAGTGACGCCGAATGGGCCAAGAAGCTGCTCGCCAACCTTCCGGAGAACCAGCGGGAGCTGCTCCTGCTGCGGATCGCCGTGGGGCTCACGGCGGAGGAGACCGGGCAGATGTTGGGCATGTCACCCGGCGCCGTGCGCGTCGCGCAGCACCGGGCGCTGAGCCGTCTGCGGGCGCTCGCCGAGCAGTAGCACACGGTCCCGTTCGCGTACGTGTGAACGTACAAATCAGCCTGATGATCTTGATCGTGGAATGAGACACGTCGTCGGGCCGTTAGCATGGACATCCGCACCGATCAAGGCCATTTGGGGAAGGTGTCATGACTGCAAACGTCGACGGAGTGCCCGAGAAATTCGCGACACTCGGGCTGACCTACGACGACGTGCTGCTGCTGCCCGGCGCGTCGGACATGGCGCCGGACCAGATCGACACCTCCTCGTACGTGTCGAAGAACGTGCGGGTGAACATCCCGCTGCTCTCCGCCGCGATGGACAAGGTCACCGAGTCCCGCATGGCCATCGCCATGGCGCGGCAGGGTGGCGTCGGCGTCCTGCACCGGAACCTGTCGATCGCCGACCAGGCGAACCAGGTCGACCTGGTGAAGCGCTCCGAGTCCGGCATGGTCACCGACCCGATCACGGTGCACCCCGACGCGACGCTCGCCGAGGCCGACGCGATCTGCGCCAAGTTCCGGATCTCCGGCGTCCCGGTGACCGACCCGGCGGGCAAGCTGCTCGGCATCGTCACCAACCGCGACATGGCCTTCGAGTCCGACCGCACCCGTCAGGTGCGCGAGGTCATGACGCCGATGCCGCTGGTCACGGGCAAGGTCGGCATCTCCGGCGTCGACGCCATGGAGCTGCTGCGCCGCCACAAGATCGAGAAGCTTCCGCTGGTCGACGACGCCGGTGTGCTCAAGGGGCTCATCACCGTCAAGGACTTCGTGAAGGCGGAGAAGTACCCGCACGCCGCGAAGGACGCCGGGGGCCGGCTGCTCGTCGGTGCCGCGGTCGGCGTGGCCGGTGACTCCTTCGAGCGCGCCCAGGCGCTGATCGCCGCTGGCGTCGACTTCATCGTCGTCGACACCGCGCACGGCCACTCCCGGCTCGTCGGCGACATGGTCGCCAAGATCAAGTCCAACTCGAGCGGTGTCGACGTCATCGGCGGCAACATCGCCACGCGGGACGGCGCCAAGTCGCTCATCGACGCCGGTGTCGACGGCATCAAGGTCGGTGTCGGACCGGGCTCCATCTGCACCACCCGCGTCGTCGCCGGCATCGGCGTCCCGCAGGTCACGGCCATCTACGAGGCGTCCCTCGCCGCTAAGGAGGCCGGGGTACCGGTCATCGGCGACGGTGGTCTGCAGTACTCCGGCGACATCGCCAAGGCGCTCGTCGCCGGTGCCGACACCGTGATGCTCGGCTCGCTGCTCGCGGGCTGCGAGGAGTCGCCGGGCGAGCTGCTGTTCATCAACGGCAAGCAGTTCAAGTCGTACCGGGGCATGGGCTCGCTCGGTGCCATGCAGACGCGTGGCGACCGCAAGTCCTTCTCCAAGGACCGGTACTTCCAGGAGGGCGTCGCCTCCGACGAGCAGCTGATCCCCGAGGGCATCGAGGGCCAGGTCCCGTACCGCGGTCCGCTCTCCTCGGTCGTGCACCAGCTCACCGGCGGTCTGCGCCAGTCGATGTTCTACGTCGGCGGCCAGACGGTGCCGGAGCTCCAGCAGAACGGCCGCTTCGTGCGCATCACGTCCGCGGGCCTCAAGGAGAGCCACCCGCACGACATCCAGATGACGGTCGAGGCGCCGAACTACAGCCGTAAGTAATCGCAGGTCGTATGGGCTAGGGGCGGTCCCGGGGTCACCGGGGCCGCCCCTCCCGTGTGTGTCGGGGATACTGGACACGCAGGCCCAAGAGGGACCCAATGGAAAGGCGCCCCACAACGTGACTGAGATCGAGATCGGGCGCGGCAAGCGCGGCCGCCGCGCGTACGCCTTCGACGACATCGCCGTCGTACCGAGCCGGCGCACCCGCGACCCGAAGGAGGTCTCGATCGCCTGGCAGATCGACGCCTACCGCTTCGAGCTGCCCTTCCTGGCCGCCCCCATGGACTCCGTCGTCTCGCCGGCGACCGCGATCCGCATCGGTGAGCTCGGTGGCCTCGGCGTGCTCAACCTCGAAGGTCTGTGGACCCGGTACGAGGACCCGCAGCCGCTGCTCGACGAGATCGCCGAGCTGATGCCCGAGGTCGCGACCCGCCGTCTGCAGGAGATCTACTCCGCGCCGATCCAGGCCGACCTGATCAAGCAGCGCATCAAGGAGGTGCGCGACTCCGGCGTCGTCACCGCCGCCGCGCTCTCGCCGCAGCGCACCGCCGAGTTCTCCAAGGCCGTGGTGGACGCGGGCGTCGACATCTTCGTGATCCGCGGGACGACCGTCTCCGCCGAGCACGTGTCGGGCGCCGCCGAGCCGCTCAACCTGAAGCAGTTCATCTACGAGCTCGACGTGCCGGTCATCGTCGGCGGCTGCGCCACGTACACCGCGGCGCTGCACCTCATGCGGACCGGTGCCGCGGGTGTTCTTGTCGGGTTCGGTGGCGGGGCCGCTCACACGACCCGGAACGTCCTGGGCATTCAGGTGCCGATGGCTACTGCCGTGGCCGATGTGGCTGCCGCCCGCCGCGACTACATGGACGAGTCCGGCGGCCGGTACGTGCACGTCATCGCCGACGGTGGCGTGGGCTGGTCCGGCGACCTGCCGAAGGCCATCGCCTGCGGTGCCGACGCCGTGATGATGGGGTCCCCGCTGGCCCGCGCCACGGACGCGCCCGGCCGCGGTCACCACTGGGGCATGGAGGCCGTCCACGAGGACGTGCCGCGCGGCAAGAAGGTCGACCTGGGCACGGTCGGGACGACCGAGGAGGTCCTGACCGGGCCTTCGCACACGCCCGACGGGTCCATGAACTTCTTCGGTTCGCTGAAGCGGGCCATGGCGACGACCGGGTACAGCGAGCTCAAGGAGTTCCAGCGGGTGGAGGTCACTGTGGCCGACTCGCATCACCGTCGCTGACGCCGTGTCGTAGCCGGATATGGGTTGGGCCCCGCCGTTCGGCGGGGCCCAACCCGTTTGTGCGCCTGTTCGTCTGCGGGCCGGTGGGGGCTGGTCGCGCAGTTCCCCGCGCCCCTGAGGGGCGCTCCTTCTGCCCCGAAGCCTCTTAGAGGGAGGCCTTCTTCGTGCTGCCGAAGGCGGCTGCCGCGCCGACCAGGAGGAAGAGGTAGGTCAGGAAGTCGGCTTCGTGCTTCCAGCCCTCGTTGAGGTCGCTGAAGTGATCCGTGAGGATGTCGAGGAACGAGACGTTCCCGAGATCCGCAATGGCCATCGCGTAGCCGGTGAGCTGGCCCAGGTACACCGCGCCCAGCGCCAGCACCGCGCAGACGAACGGCAGCGCCTGGCTGCGGCCGCCTATCTTGCCCGCGGCGAAGCCGATGATGAGGCCGACGCCGACGGCCGCGTAGCCGATCTCCGCCTCGACGGCCTTCATGATGGCGCCGTATATCCAGGCGGTCACGAGGGCCAGGACGACCGCCGCGACGATGCCGAGGGCGACGTTGCCGCTGCGGCCCGCCGGGGGCGGGGGCGGGAAGCCGCCGCCCATCGGGCCGCCCTGCTGCTGCGGGAACGGGGTGTACTGCTGCTGGGGCGGCTGCTGCTGCGGGTAGCCGTAGCCCGGCTGGGGCGGGCCCTGCTGGGCGTACGGATTTCCGTCCTGTGGCTGCGGCGGCTGGGTCATGCGGTCCCCCTGGGGTGTGAATGCTGGCACGGATGTGCGCAGAAGGGCCGCAGAGTAGCAGTCAGAGCCGGTGAGCCGCTCCTGCCGGAGTCGCTCCCCTGGTGTCCAGGAGGAGCTGGGCCTTCACCGCGAGGCCCTGGAGGTCGTACGTGCGGTGGTGCTGGAGCAGGATCGTCAGGTCCGCGTCGGCCGCCGCCTCGTAGAGGGAGTCGGCGCGCGGGACCGGGCGGGACAGGACGTTCCACGACGGGATGTGCGGGTCGTGGTAGCTGACGGCCGCGCCGAGCTGCATGAGGCGGGTCGCGATCTCCTCGGCGGGGGTGGCCTGTTGGTCGGCGAGGTCCGGCTTGTAGGTGACGCCGAGGAGCAGGACGCGGGCGCCGCGGGCCGACTTGCCGTGTTCGTTGAGGAGGGTGGCCGCGCGCTGGACGACGTACCGCGGCATGTGGTTGTTGACCTGGCGGGCCAGTTCCACCATGCGCAGCGGGCGCGTGGGCAGGTGCGGGGACGTCAGGTCCTGGGGGAGGGCGTGGCCGCCGACCCCGGGGCCCGGGCGGAACGCCTGGAAGCCGAAGGGCTTGGTCTCGGCACAGCGGATCACGTCCCACAGGTCGACGCCCAGGTCGTGGCAGAGGACGGCCATCTCGTTGACCAGGGCGATGTTGACGTGGCGGTAGTTGGTCTCCAGGAGGTGGACCGTCTCCGCCTCGCGGGGGCCGCGGGCGCGGACCACCTTGTCGGTCAGGCGGTTGTAGAAGGTGGCCGCGGACTCGGTGCAGGCCGGGGTGAGGCCGCCGATGACCTTGGGGGTCGCCGCGTAGGGGTGGGTGCGGTTGCCGGGGTCGATCCGGCCCGGGGCGTGGGCCAGGTGGAAGTCGCGGCCGGCGCGCAGGCCCGAGCCCTCTTCGAGGAGGGGGAGGAGCGCCGTCTCCGTGGTGCCCGGCGGGACCGGCGACTCGATGATGACGGTGGTGTGCGGGCGCAGGTGGGCGGCCAGGGTGCGGGTCGCCTCGATCACCGGGGTGAGGGACGGGGTGCCGTCCGCTCCGGGTGGTGTGGGGGCGCAGACGACCGCGGTGCGGACGCGGGCGAGTTCGGCCGGGTTCGCGGTGGGGCGGAAGCCGGTGGCCAGCATGCGGCGGACGTCGGCGGCGGTGATGGCCGCGCCGTCCGCGTCGCCGGGCAGCCGGCCCGCCGCGAGGTCCTGGGCACGGGCGGTGTCGTGGCCGACCGTCGCGATCCTGGCGGCGACTGCGGCCTGGGCGAGGGGCAGGCCGAGGTGGCCGAGGCCGATGACGGCGAGGTCTGCGGGCATGGCGGTTGCCGTCCTTCCCGGGAGGCGGACCGGCCTTTAGCCGGAGCGGGACGAGGGTGCAAGCCCGGTGGACAGGACGGGCGAGCGCACTGTCAGACTAGGAGTAAATATGACCGATATGCGGCATTGTCGGGTCGCGGGATTCGGAGTGTTGCTTTAGGGGACACCCCTACGCTTCGGCGTGGCTGGAATCGGGCAGGAGGGTCAGAATCGGGAACATGCCGCATTGCGCGGCGGCGTGCGCCCTGGAACCCCACGACACCGGGAGGCAGCAGTGAAGTCAGCGACACTGGGACCCGAGCAGCGTGCGGAGGCGCTGGCCGCGATGGCCGAGCGCGAACTGGACATCCTGGTCGTGGGCGCGGGCGTGGTCGGCGCGGGCACGGCCCTCGACGCGGTCACCCGGGGCCTGTCCACCGGGATCGTCGAGGCGCGGGACTGGGCGTCCGGCACGTCGAGCCGGTCCAGCAAGCTGATCCACGGGGGCCTGCGGTACCTGGAGATGCTGGACTTCGCGCTCGTGCGGGAGGCGCTGAAGGAGCGGGGGCTGCTGCTCGAACGGCTGGCGCCGCACCTCGTGAAGCCTGTCCCCTTCCTGTATCCGCTCCAGCACAAGGGCTGGGAGCGGCTGTACGCCGGGTCGGGTGTCGCCCTATACGACGCGATGTCGATGGCGCGCGGCCACGGGCGCGGACTCCCCGTGCACCGGCACCTGACCCGCAAGCACGCGCTGCGGGTGGCGCCCTGCCTGAAGAAGGACGCGCTGGTCGGGGCGCTTCAGTACTACGACGCGCAGATGGACGACGCCCGCTACGTGGCGACCCTGGTGCGCACCGCCGCCATGTACGGGGCCAAGGCCGCCAACCGGGCCCGCGTCACCGGGTTCCTGCGCGAGGGCGAGCGGGTCGTCGGGGCCCGGGTGGAGGACGTCGAGGGCGGCGGCGAGTACGAGATCCGGGCCAAGCAGGTCGTGAACGCGACCGGCGTGTGGACCGACGACACCCAGGCCATGGTGGGCGAGCGCGGGCAGTTCCACGTACGGGCCTCCAAGGGCATCCACCTCGTCGTGCCCAAGGACCGGATCAACTCGACGACCGGGCTGATCCTGCGCACCGAGAAGAGCGTGCTGTTCGTGATCCCGTGGGGCCGGCACTGGATCGTGGGCACCACTGACACCAGCTGGGACCTGGACAAGGCGCACCCCGCCGCCTCCAGCGCCGACATCGACTACCTGCTGGAGCACGTGAACTCCGTGCTCGGCGTGCCGCTGTCCCGTGACGACGTGCAGGGCGTCTACGCGGGCCTGCGGCCGCTGCTCGCGGGCGAGTCCGACGCCACCAGCAAGCTGTCCCGCGAGCACACCGTGGCGCATCCGGTGCCGGGGCTCGTCGTGGTGGCCGGCGGCAAGTACACGACGTACCGGGTCATGGCCAAGGATGCCGTCGACGAGGCCGTGCACGGGCTCGACCAGCGCGTCGCCGAGTGCGTCACCGAGGACGTGCCGCTGGTCGGCGCCGAGGGGTACCGGGCGCTGTGGAACGCGCGGGCGCGGATCGCCGCGCGGACCGGGCTGCACGTCGTACGGGTCGAGCACCTGCTGAACCGGTACGGGGCGCTGGCCGAGGAGGTCCTGGAACTGGTCGCGGGCGATCCCGGGCTCGGGGCGCCGCTGGGCGGTGCGGAGGACTACCTGCGGGCCGAGGTCGTGTACGCCGCCTCGCACGAAGGGGCCCGGCACCTCGACGACGTGCTGACCCGGCGGACCCGGATCTCCATCGAGACCTTCGACCGGGGCACGCGGTCCGCCCGGGAGGTGGCCGAGCTGATGGCGCCGGTGCTGGGCTGGGACAAGGACCAGGTCGAGCGGGAGGTCGAGCACTACGAGAAGCGGGTGGAGGCCGAGCGGGAGTCGCAGTTGCAGCCGGACGACCTCACGGCCGACGCGGCCCGGCTGGGCGCGCCCGACATCGTGCCGCTCTGACACCGCTCCCCGGCCCCGCGCGTCAGACGCAGAACTCGGCCGTCAGCAAGCGGCGTTCCACGTCCGGGCCCCTCGCCAGCGTCTGCCGCGTCACCCGGTACGTCATCACCCGGGAGCCGTCCCGGGTCGATGCCGTGCGGACGTAGGTGTCGGCGATGCGGCCGTTGTGGCCCCAGACCGTGATGCCGCAGGGGAGCCTCTCGGGGAACAGGCCCATGCCGTAGTGGCCGTGCGCGGGGCGGGTGTTGAGCATCGCGGACAGGGCGGACGGCGGGAGCAGCCGGCCCCTCAGGAGGGCCCGGTAGAAGCGGTTCAGGTCGGGCAGCGTGGAGATCACCTCGCCGGCCGCGCCCGCCGCGCGCGGATCGAGGCGGATCGCGTCGGGGCCGTGCGGGCGCGGGACGGCGGTGCGCGTGCCGGGGAAGCTGGTGCCGGTGAGGCGCAGCGGGGCGATGATGCGGCGGCGGACCTCGGTGGCGTACGAGTGGCCGGTGACCTGACGGATGATCATGCCGAGGAGTACGTAGTTGGTGTTGGAATAGGCCCAGGCGCCGCCGGGCGCGGTGCGGGCGTGGGCCAGCGCGAGGGCCGCCACGGCCGCCGGGGTGAGCGGCGTCGTCCCGTGGTTCGTGGCCGTGAAGTCGTAGAGGCCGCTGGTGTGGGTGAGCAGGGAGCGCAGGGTGAGGTCGCCGAGGGGGGCGAGGGCGGGGAGGTAGCGGGTGACCGGGGCGGATACGTCCAGGCGCCGCTCGGCCGCGAGTTGGAGGACCACCGTCGCGACGAACGTCTTCGTGATGCTGCCCGCGCGCACGTGATCGGCGGGCGTGAGGGCGGCATTCGTGGTGGTGAAGCGGGTGTCCGCGCCCTCGGTGGTGAGCAGCGCGGCCGCCGGGGCCTTGCCCTGGGTGACCAGCAGCGGAAGAGTGGCCTCCGCAGGGGTTCCCGGGCGCGGTGCGCTGCCCGGATTCAGGCACAGAAGAGCCGCAGTCACGGGTATGGCCAGGAGTGTCCGGAGTGCGGGCATGGCGGTCCCTTCAGAGGCGCGGTCCATCATGCGGGACGTTCCTGAGAACGGTGTCCCAGGGGCGACCCGGGGCGTCGGGTGGTCCTCGCGTGAGGGACAATGAAGGCTCTGTCAGGGCGGGTTGCAGAGGGGACGCATGTCGGAGGCGGAGCGGGCGGGCGAGGCTCGTCAGGACAACAGCGTGCGTCAGGACTCTTCGGTCGAGGACGCCCGGGACGAGCGGGAGTCCGCCGGTCAGGACCCGGAGGGACGGCTGCTCGCCGGGCGCTACCGCCTCGGCGGCGTGCTCGGCCGGGGCGGCATGGGCACCGTGTGGCGCGCCAAGGACGAGACGCTGGGGCGCACCGTCGCGGTCAAGGAGCTGCGCTTCCCGTCGAGCATCGACGACGAGGAGAAGCGCCGCCTCATCACGCGTACGTTGCGCGAGGCGAAGGCGATCGCCCGGATCCGCAACAACGGCGCCGTGACCGTCTTCGACGTCGTGGACGAGGACGACCGCCCGTGGATCGTCATGGAGCTCGTCGAGGGCAAGTCCCTCGCCGAGGCCATCCGTGAGGACGGTCTGCTGGAGGCCAAGCGCGCCGCCGAGGTCGGGCTCGCCGTCCTCGACGTGCTGCGCTCCGCGCACCGCGAAGGCATCCTGCACCGCGACGTGAAGCCGTCGAACGTGCTGATCTCCGAGGACGGCCGGGTCGTGCTCACCGACTTCGGTATCGCGCAGGTCGAGGGCGACCCCTCCATCACGTCCACCGGCATGCTCGTCGGCGCGCCGTCGTACATCTCGCCCGAGCGGGCCCGCGGCCACAAGCCGGGACCCGCCGCCGACCTGTGGTCGCTCGGCGGTCTCCTGTACGCGGCCGTGGAGGGCGTCCCCCCGTACGACAAGGGGTCGGCGATCGCCACGCTGACCGCCGTGATGACCGAACCGGTCGACCCGCCCAAGAACGCCGGACCGCTGGAGCCCGTGATCTACGGGCTGCTCGCCAAGGATCCCGCGCAGCGGCTCGACGACGCGGGCGCCCGCGCGCTGCTCAACGAGGTCATCCACGCGCCCGAGCCGAAGGCGGCCCCCGAGCCGGAGCCGGTCGAGGCCACCAAGGTCGTGCCGCTGCCGCCCGTCCCGCCGACCACGTCCCTGCTCAAGAAGCGCACGCCGAAGGCCGGTTCCGCCGCGGCCGCCGGAGTCGCCGGGGTCGCCGCCAAGGGCGAGGAGGCCGCGGAGAAGCTGCGCGGCGCGCTCAAGTCCGTGCGCAAGGCGGCCGCCGCCGCGACCGCCCCCCGCGAGAAGGACGCCGCCGCCGGGAGCCCGGCGGCCGGGCGGATCCCGGCGCAGCCCGGCGGGCCGCCGCGCACGCCGTCGTCGGGCAGGACGGCGGGCAAGGCGTCGATCACGGACGTCGTGCCGCGCCGCACCCTGGTGATCGCCGCCGTCGTGGCCCTGCTCGTCGTCATCGGCACCGTCCTCGCCCTCACGCTGAACGGTGGCGACGACACCGGCGGCAAGGGCGGCGACAAGGCCGGGTCCGCCGGCACCACCGCGGGCGGCGACGGCCAGGGCAGGAACAAGGAGCAGGGCAAGGGCCAGGAGAAGGGCTCCGGTTCGGGCAAGGGCTCCGGCGAGGACGAGAACGAGCCGGACGAGAACGAGCCCGACGAGGACGAGGGCGGCTCGGCCGCCCCCGGTCAGGGCGCCTCGCCCAGCAGTGACGGCAAGACGCCCGGCGCGAGCACGGCCGAGAAGACGTACCAGCACTCCCAGGGCTTCCGGATCGGGCTGCCCAAGGGCTGGAAGTACGCCTCGACGAGCGCGGCCGGCGCCCGCTTCACCGGCCCGAACGGACAGAAGCTGCTGGTCGGCTGGACCGGCACGCCCAAGTCCGACCCGGTCGCCGACTGGCACAGCCAGGAGCAGTACATGCGCCGCGCCCAGTACGACCGCGTGCGGATAGCGTCGGTGGACTACCGCGGCTGGAACACGGCCGACTGGGAGTTCACCTACGTCGACGGGGGCACCAAGTACCACTCGATAGACCGCGGGTTCGTGGTGAACGGCTCGCTGGGATACGGGCTGATGTACACCGCGAAGGACGCCGCGTGGGACGGGGCGCAGCGCAAGTCGGCCTGGAAGACCTTCACGGAGACGTTCAAGCCCAAGTCCTGAAGTCCTCCGAAGTCCTCAACCCGAGAGCCGTTCGGCACGTATCGTGAGTGCTTGCGGACCGTACGCAGCCGTATCAGGAAGCGTAACGGGCCGCATCGCGAACGGAATTGACCACCGAGCGCACGGATGGACCCGGGGAGGACGTCGTGGACGAGTATGCGGGGCGGGTGCTCGCCGACCGTTACCGCCTGCCGTTGCCGGCCTCCGACCAGTACGGGACCCCGGAGTTCTCCGAGGCCAGGGCCTTCGACACGTACAGCGGGCAGGAAGTCCTGGTCCGCCAGGTGCCGTTGCCCGAGGTCGTCGAGGCCGAGGTGCTCGACGCGGACGGGCTGCCGGCGGGGTTCAGGCCCGGCGCGCCGCCGGTCAGGGCGTCCGCCGAACCCGCCGTGGCCCGCGCCATCGAAGCGGCGCAGGCCGCCGCGCAGATACCCGACCACCCCCGGCTCGACCAGGTCTTCGACGTGTTCGCCGAGGGCGGGTCGCTGTGGATCGTGAGCGAGGTCGTGGCCGCGCGGACCCTCGACTCGCTGCTCGCCGAGGGACCCATCAGCCCCTACCGGGCCGCGGAGCTCGCCTCCGACGTGCTGACGGCGCTGCGGGCGCTGCACGCGCACGGGTGGGTGCACCGGAACATCACCGTGCGCACGGTGCTCGTCTGCGACGACGGCCGGGTGGTGCTCACCGGTCTGGCCGCCGGGGCCGCCGAGGAAGCGCTGTGCGGGTTCGATCCGCGGCCGCAACCTGGCTCCGTGGACCCGGAGTTCGGGGGTGCGGCGCCGGAGGCAGCGCCCGCGCCGCCGTCGGTACCGGCGCCGGCGCCGTCCGTGCCCGCGCCCGCCGTGGCGCCGGATCCCGGGGACTTCCGGGCCGCCCGGGCCGGGGCCATCGCCGCGTACCGGGCCGGGGCCCGGGCCGCGAGTGCGGGGTCCCGGGACCGGGGTGCGGACCGGGAGAGTTGGCACGGGGCCTCGCCCCGTCCCGGGCGGCAGATCGAGGCCCAGGCCGAGGCCGAGGCCGTTGTGCAGCCCACTCGTTGGGACGAGCTCATATCCGGGGGAGACGACTCGGGGCTCCGCCCCGGACCCCGCTCCTCGAACGCCGGCGGGGCTGGAAGCGCCGGGGCCGTCATGGCCGAGCGGGCGCGGCAGGTCAGGATGACCGTCGTCGGGCCCGTCACCGAGCGCTGGGCGCCCGAGCAGGCCTACCCGGTGCAGGAGAGCTGGCAGTTGGCCGCGCCGGTCGGGCCCGCCACCGATCTGTGGGCCCTCGGCGCCCTGCTCTTCCGTGCCGTGCAGGGGCACGCCCCGTACCCGGAGGAGTCCACGCCCGAGCTGGTGCAGATGGTGTGCGCCGAGCCGCCCGCGTTCGCCGAGGAGTGCGGGCCGCTGCGGCCCGTCGTCGAGTCGCTGCTGCGCCAGGACCCCACCGAGCGCCTCGACTTCGAGGAACTGCGCGGCTGGCTGCGGTCGTTGGTGCGGTCCGCGCCGGAGCCGGAGGCCGGGGCGAACGTCGTGCCCGCGCCCGCCTTCGACGCCGCCCGGCTGCCCATCGTCCGCCGGCGCGGCGAGCTCGTCCGCAGGCGCCGCGGCAAGGCGCGTCCCGCCGCGGGACACGCCCGGCACAAGCACAAGAGAGTGCGTGCCGAGCGGGTGCGGGCCGAGCGGATGCCGAGGGAGCGGGCACCCAAGCAGCGGGCCCCCGAGCAGCGGGCGCCGCGGCAGCGCCCGCCCGGGTCGCTCGGCCGGTGGCTGCTCGTGCTCGTCCTGGTCGGGCTGGTGAGCGCGGTCGCGTACGTGATGGTGTTCATGCCGAAGGCCGAACCCAGTACGGGCGGCACGAAGGAGAACGCCAACGCGGTGGGCGGTGCCCCCAGGGCGCCGGAGAGCGACGAGCCCGACGGGAAGCCCTCCGCCCGGCCGTCCACCAAGTCGCCCGGCGGCAGGAGCAGTTCGAAGCCGTCCAGCACACAGCCCCAGTCCGACGTCGCCGCCGGGTTCACGCTGCGCAAGGACGCCGAGGGCTTCGAGGTCGCCGTGGCCAAGGGCTGGCAGCGGCAGGACAAGAACGGCCGGGGCCAGGTCGTGTACGCGCACGGCGACTTCGAGCTGCTCGTCGTCCCCGGCCGGGACTCCACGGCCACGTACGGCAAGGACCCGATGGCGTACCAGCGCGAGCACGAGCGGGAGCTGCAGCCGTTCCGCGACTCGACCTGGGCCACCTCCAGCGGCATGAAGTCGATCGACGTCGGCGGGCGGACCATGGCCGAGGGGCAGTTCACCTGGCAGGGGTCCGACGGCCGGGAGATCTTCGTGCGCAATCTCGCCATGGTCGTCGGCGGCAAGTACCACGTGGTGCAGGTCCGGGGCCCGGAGGCGGAGCGCGACGAGGTGTCGCGGCTGTTCGAGCAGGCGTCGTCGACGTACCAGTACCGGGGCTGAACCCGGCCCCGCCCGGGGCGACAAGCGTCACAGTGCGGTTTCCATGGCACCCCGCCTGTTCCTTGCGTGGCTCCCGCTCCCTAGTGTGACCCTGTCAAGACCTTTGCGGGGGAACGTGAATCAGATGCAGGGCCAACTCCTCGCCGGCCGCTACCGGCTCGGCGAATCGATCGGGCGCGGTGGCATGGGCCGCGTGTGGCGTGCGCACGACGAGGTCCTGCACCGCTCGGTCGCCGTCAAGGAGTTGACCGCCGCCCAGTGGGTGGCCGAGGCCGACCGCGCGGTGCTCCTCGCCCGTACGCAGACGGAGGCGCGGGCCGCCGCCCGCATCAACCACCCCGCCGTCGTGACCGTGCACGACGTCCTCGAACACGACGACCGGCCATGGATCGTCATGGAGCTGGTCGAGGGACCCTCGCTCGCCGACGCCGTCAAGGAGCACGGCCGGATCGTGCCCGCCGAGGCCGCCCGGATCGGCCTGTGGACGCTGCGCGCGCTGCGCGCCGCGCACGCCGCCGGGGTGCTGCACCGCGACGTGAAGCCGGGCAACGTGC
This sequence comes from Streptomyces sp. KL116D, assembly GCF_030766975.1. Lineage (NCBI taxonomy): Bacteria > Bacillati > Actinomycetota > Actinomycetes > Kitasatosporales > Streptomycetaceae > Streptomyces > Streptomyces sp. KL116D. Next base: position 141,800 of record NZ_JASERH010000032.1, read on the forward strand.
TGCTCGCGCGCAACGGGCAGGTCAAGCTGACCGACTTCGGGATCGCGCAGGTCGAGGGCGACTCGACCATCACGCGGACCGGCGAGATCGTCGGCTCCGTGGACTATCTGGCGCCCGAGCGGGTCAGCGGCTCCGAGCCCGGTCCCGCCTCCGACCTGTGGGCGCTGGGCGCGACCCTGTACACCGCCGTCGAGGGGCGCTCCCCGTTCCGCCGGACGTCCCCGCTGAGCACCATGCAGGCCGTCGTCACCGAGGAGCCCGAGGACCCCGAGCACGCCGGGGTGATGGGCCCGGTCATCAGCGCCCTGCTGAGCAAGGACCCGGCCGCCCGGCCCAGCGCCGACGAGGCCGAGGTGATGCTCGCCGAGGCCGCCGAGGGCCGCCGGGCGAGCGCGGCGCAGGCGTACGTGCCGACGCAGGTCCACGTGCCCGCGCCGCCCGAGTCCGCCACCGCCGTGGCCCCGCCGTCCGTCCTCCAGGCGGCCACCACGCCAGTGGCCGCGCGGCGGCGCCGCTGGCCGCGGGTGCTCGCCCTCGCCGTCGCGGCGGTGCTCGTCGCGGGCGGCGGAGCGTTCGGCGCGATGTACTACCTCGACCACCGGGACAGCGGCGGCGACTCGTCGGCACGGCAGAACGTCGGCGGGGACGACGGCGGGTCGCCGAGCGCGACGCCCAAGTCCGGGGCGATCCCCGACGACTGGGTGCGGGTCGACGATGTCGAGGGGTTCAGCCTGATGCTGCCGCCCGGCTGGGAGCGCCAGCAGGACGGCTCGCAGATCGACTACACGCCCGACGGCGGCCAGCGCTTCGTCCGGATCGCCATCGACCGGCAGTCCGACTGGAAGGACTCCTACCAGCACCAGCTCGACCTGGAGAAGGCGGTGCTCAAGCTGCCGGACTACCAGCGGGTGCGGTTGCAGACCAACACGTTCCGGGACCGGCCCGGTTCGCTGTGGGAGTTCACCTGGACGGCCGGGGCGAAGGACACGACGAGCGGGCCGCGGCACGCCATCGAGGAGACGTACCGGGCGGAGGACGGCACCGAGTACGCGATCTACCTGTCCGTTCCGGAGAGCCAGTGGCCGGGTGCGCGCCAGCAGTTCGACGCGATCCTCAAGGGGTGGCAGCCGCCCGGGTCCTGATGCCGTACGGCCCCTGACCGGAAGCGGACAGTCCCCGCGTTCGGGCGTGCGGCATGATGGGGCGCATGGGGACCGAGGGGGGCAACGTCCGGGTGATCGCCGGGCGTTATCGGCTGGAGACCAGAATCGGCCGGGGCGGCATGGGGATCGTCTGGCGGGCCTCCGACACTCTGCTCGGCCGGCAGGTCGCCGTCAAGGAACTCGGCGTCGACGAGACCCTCTCCGAGGACGAGGCGCGCCAGCAGCGGGAGCGGATGCTGCGCGAGGCGCGGGCCGTGGCCCAGCTGCGGCATCCGAACGTGATCGTCGTCCACGACGTCGTGCTGCACGACGGACACCCGTACATCGTCATGGAGTTGATCGACGGCGGCTCGCTCGCCGACCGCGTCGCGCGGGACGGTCCCGTCGACGCCCTGGAGGCCGCGCAGATCGGGCTCGCGCTGCTCGGGGCGCTGCGCGTCGCCCACGCCGCGGGGGTGCTGCACCGCGACCTCAAGCCGGCGAACGTGCTGCTGGAGTCCGGAACCGGGCGGGTCGTGCTCACCGACTTCGGGATCGCCCAGGTCGAGGGGGCGACCACACTCACGGAGACCGGCGGCTTCGTCGGGTCGCCGGAGTACACCGCGCCGGAGCGGATGGCGGGGGAGCGGGCCGGGCCCGGCGCCGACCTGTGGTCGCTCGGGGCGCTGCTCGTCGCCGCGATGACCGGTGAATCGCCGTTCCGGCGCGACTCGTTGGGCGGCATCCTGCACGCCGTCGTGTACGAGGACATACAGCCGCCGCAGCAGACCGCGCCGCTGCTGCCGGTGGTCCGGGGCCTGCTGGAGCGGGAGCCCGCCCGGCGGATGTCCCTCGACGAGGCCGAGCGGCTGCTGCGCGCGTACGTCGCCACGGGCGCCACCCCGCAGCCCGCCGTGCGGTTCGTGCCGTACACGCCGACCCAGCGGAACGTTCCGGTGACGCCGCGGGGCCGCAGGATTCCGCCGCGGGTGCTGCTCGTGGCGGCGGCGCTCGTCGCGGCGGTCGCCGGGGCGGGCATCGCGGCCGCCGCGCTGCTCGCCGGGCGGGACGACGGCTCGCCGCCCGCGCCGACCGGTTCGCCGTCGCACACGGCCAGTTCCCCGGCCATCCCGCGGCCCACGCCGACGGTGACCGTCACCCGGCAGGAGACCCGCACCGAGACGCCGAGCCCGACCGCGCCCGCCGGGTACCGGACCGTCACGGACCGCGGGGGGTTCGAGTTCGCGGTGCCCGACGGCTTCACCCGCACCGTCGAGGGGTCCCGGATCTTCTACGTGTCGCCCGGCAAGACCTACCGGATCGGCGTCAAGGTCGAGCGGGCGCAGAGCGGCGGGCCCGGCGCCGTGCAGCGCAGGGCGCACGCCGACGGGCCGCGGAACAACCCGGGTTACCGGAACGGCCGGGTCACCGACACCTCGCACGACGGGCGGGCGGCCGCGCTGTGGGAGTTCACCTGGGACGGGTTCAGCACGGCCGAGGGCGCCCGGCACACCGTCGATCTGTGCTGGCAGCGGGGCGGCCGGCTGTACGACGTGTGGGTGTCGGCGCCGGTCGGCAGGGCGGGCGAGGCCAGGGCGTACTTCGACGTCGCCGTCGACACGTTCGTGCCTTCCGCGGGGGAATGAGGGGTGACGGCGGTACGGGGGCGGGTCGGGGACGCATCAGCGCGGTCACAAGTCCGTGACCCGAGTGGATCCAGGGGTGTCCCGCACGGTACTCATGGAGGCATGAGTAACCACGGGGGAGCCGGATACGGCCCGAACGAACCGACGAGCTTCGGTCTGCAGCCGCCGCAGCCGCAGCAGCCGTATGCGGGAAACCCGTACGCCCAGCCCACCCCGCCCGCGCAGGCCGCCCCGCAGCCCGCGCAGGCCGTGCCGCCGCAGTCGCCGCCGCAGTCGTCTTCGCCTTCGCCTTCGCAGGACGAGCCGGGCACGGGACGGCTCGTCGCCGGGCGTTACCGGTTGCTGAGCAAGCTCGGGCACGGCGGCATGGGCACCGTATGGCGGGCCAAGGACGAGACGGTGGACCGCGAGGTCGCGGTGAAGGAGCCGCGGCTCCCCGACCACCTGCCGGAGCGCGAGCGGGCGAACGCCTTCGAGCGGATGCGGCGCGAGGCGCGCGCGGCGGCCCGGCTCGACCACCCGGCCGTGGTGAACGTGCACGACGTCGCCGTCGAGGACGGCCGGCCGTGGATCGTCATGGAGTTCGTGCAGGGCCGCTCCCTCGGCGGCGCGCTCCAGGAGGGCACGCTCGGCGTGCGGGACGCCGCCCGGATCGGTCTGGAGGTGCTCGGCGCGCTGGAGGCCGCGCACGCCGCCGGCATCCTGCACCGCGACGTGAAGCCGGACAACGTGCTGCTCGGCCGGCACGACCGGGTGGTCCTCACCGACTTCGGCATCGCCCAGATCGAGGGCGAGACCAATCTGACGGACACCGGCGGCTTCGTCGGCTCGCCCGAATTCATCGCGCCCGAGCGGGTGTTGGGCCAGCGCCCCGGACCGGCCTCGGACCTGTGGTCGCTCGGTGTCGTGCTGTACGCGGCGACCGAGGGCGTCTCGCCGTTCCGCCGCAGCAACACGCCCGCCACGCTCCAGTCCGTCCTGAACGCGACGCCGGCCGCGCCCGCCTCCGCGCAGGGCCCCCTCGCCGACGCCATCAACGGGCTGCTGCAGAAGGACCCGGCCCACCGTCCGAACGCGGCGCAGGTCCGCGCCCTGCTGGAGCGCGCCGCCGAGCCGCCGGCCCCACAGCCCACACAGGTCGTGCGGATCGGCCCGGCGCAGGGCGGTCTCCGGCTCGGCCGCAAGGCGCTCGTCGGGATCGGGGCGGGGGTCGTCGCGGTGGCGGTCGCCGCGTATCTGGTGCTCGCGGACCCGTTCGCGGGGCCGCTGCCGGACGGCTGGAAGCAGCACGCCGAGAAGAACCTCGGGGTCACGGTGGCGGTGCCGGAGGACTATCAGGTCGGCCGGCCCACCGACACCGACACCGACAAGAACTGGGTGAAGTACACCGACTGGAGCGGCAGCGTGTGGGTGGGTGTGAACCTGTCGCGCAAGAAGGACGACACGCTGAACCAGATCAAGGGCTCCGCGCGCGCCCAGATGTACGACGACGACACCAAGTTCAAGAGCGACGGCTCCATCGAGCTCGACATGCCCGACGGCGCGAGGACCAGGCCGGACGACGACGCCAAGTACCAGGACCAGGACGCCGCGCAGAACACCGTCTCGTACGACACGGACGACAGCGACAACCCGCGGCCGCGCGAGATCCGGTTCTTCTACTACAAGAACAAGGACGGCGACATGTACCGCGTCACCATCAGCTATCCGGGCAAGGGTGACTTCACCGAGCGCGGGCGCGAGGTCGCCGACGACGTCATCGCCAACCTGGACATCAAGAACCTCTGAGGTGGACGGCAACGGGGGAACAGGAGTGGGCCGTCTCGTGGGCGGCCGGTACCGGCTCGTCGAGCGGATCGGGTCCGGCGGCATGGGCACCGTGTGGCGTGCCGACGACGAACTCGTCGGCCGGGAGGTCGCGGTCAAGGAACCGCGGCTGCCCGGCGACCCGCACGGCGAGGCGCAGCTGCGCGCCTACGCGAGGCTGCAGCGCGAGGCCAGGGCCGCGGCCCGCGTCGAGCACCCGTCGGCCGTGGCGATCCACGACGTCGTGGTGGAGGACCGGCTGCCGTGGATCGTCATGGAGCTGGTGCGCGGCGAGTCGCTGCACGAGGCGCTGAAGCGCGGGCCGCTGCCGCCGCCTGAGGCGGCCCGGATCGGGCTCGCCGTGCTCGGCGCGCTGCGCGCCGCGCACGCGAAGGGCATCGTGCACCGCGACGTGAAACCGGCGAACGTGCTGCTCGGCCCGCACGGCCGGGTCGTGCTCACCGACTTCGGCATCGCGCACATCCAGGGCGAGGAGTCGCTCACGGTGAGCGGCGAGTTCGTCGGCTCCCTGGAGTGCATCGCGCCGGAGCGGATGTCGGGGGACGGCGCCGGGCCGGCGAGCGATCTGTGGTCGCTGGGTGTGCTGCTGTACGCGGCGGTGGAGGGCTGGTCCCCGTTCCGCCGCACGACGCTGGAGTCGACGCTCGCGGCGATCCTGTCCGTCGATCCGCCGCCGGCCGAACGGGCCGGTGCGCTGGGCCCGTTGGTCGGCCGGCTGCTGGTGAAGGACCCGGCGGGGCGGCCCGATCCGGCGGCGGTCGAGGCGGGGCTCGCGGCGGCTGCCGAGGGGCGTCCGCTGCCGGAGCCGTTCGGCGAGGTCGCGGCCCAGGACCCGGCGGCGCTGCGGGAGCTGGGCGACGACGTGGGCACCGTGCGGCTCGCCGCGCCCGAGCGCGAGGTCCTCGTCGGGGAGGCCGCGGCCACCGGCCGGAGGACCACGCCGGACGCCTCGCGGGAGGCCGCGCCGGACACCACGCCCGGCACCTCGCCGGAGGCCACGCCGGACACCCGGGCGGCCGGTCCCGGCGGGAAGGGGCGCGGGCGCCGCTCCACCGCCACCCTGGTCGTCGCCGCCCTTGTCGGTGCCGTCCTGGTCGGCGGCGGGGTCTGGCTCGGCACGTCGCTCGGCACCGGGGGCGACGACAGCGCGACGTGGTCGGAGGGCACGGGCGGGGAGCTGCAGGAGGCGTCGGTGCTGCCCGAGGAGCCGGAGAACTCCAGCACGCCCGGTAAGGAGAAGGGCTGGACCGTCCGCAAGGAGTCCGCCGTCCGGGCCGTGGTCGCGGTCCCCGACGAGCTCACGGACGTCTACCACGACCCGTCCGACGACGGCGTCCAGTACTCCGACCCCAAGAGCGACGTGACGCTGAGCCTGAAGCGCTGGGCGGCCGTCGACGGCGGGTCGTCGGCGTTCGCGTGGGCCACCGGCGCCGGCGACTCCTATGCGGACAAGGGGTGCAGCGACATCCGCAAGAACGTCACGCGCACCAGCTTCCACGGCAAGGACGCCGCCCAGCTCGACATCACCTATCTGGACGCGGACGGCAGCAGCCGGATGCGCGAGATGCGGCTGTACGTCGTCGACGGGACGGGCCGCTACGACCTCGGGGTGATCATGCCCAAGGGCGTGGCGCGGTACGAGAAGCAGGGCACCGACACCTTCAAGGGCGCCCGCGACCGGCTCGAACTCGAAAAGAGTTGACCGGCCCGACCGGCGCGGGCAAAGCCGCTGATCAGCGGCTTTGCTGCCAGCGATCACTGGCGCGGTGTGTGGACGCGGTGAAAGCCGATTACCGGTGGGTACCGAAAGCGTCGGCTTCGGCATACCCTCCCCCACATGACGGAGTCGCAGGCCATCACCGAGAAGACCGGAACCAACCCGACCGCGGCAGCCCCCGAGGGTGCGCGCACGGCCGCCGACGTGGTCACGCCCGAGCTGGTCGCCCAGCTCACCCGGGGCGTGGTCGGCTCGGGACGGACCGCGAACCACACGCCGTTCACCGGTGAGAAGCTGGCCGATCTGCCCGAGTCGACGCCCGAGGACGTGGCCGTCGCCTTCGAGCGGGCCCGTGCCGCCCAGGAGGTCTGGGCGAAGACGCCGGTGCGCAAGCGTGCCGCGGTGCTGCTGCGCTTCCACGACCTGGTGCTCGCCCGCCAGGCCGAGGTGCTCGACCTGATCCAGCTGGAGACCGGCAAGGCCCGGCTGCACGCGCACGAAGAGGTGCAGGCCGTCGCCGTCGCCGCCCGGCACTACGGCCGCAAGGCCCCGTCGTACCTGAAGCCCAAGCGGCACACCGGCGCGGTCCCGACGCTCACCAAGGTGACCGAGCTGCGCCAGCCGCGCGGCGTGATCGGCCAGATCGCCCCCTGGAACTACCCGTTCGAACTGTCGGTGGGCGACGCGCTCCCGGCCTTCGTCGCGGGCAACGCGGTCGTCATGAAGCCGGACACCGAGACCTGTCTGACGGCGCTGTGGGCGCGCGACCTGCTGATCGAGGCGGGGCTCCCGGCCGAGGTCTTCCAGGTCGTCCTCGGCGAAGGCCCGGTCGTGGGACCTGAGTTGGTCAAGCACGGCGACTACGTGTCGTTCACCGGCTCCACCCGCACCGGCCGCGAGGTCGCGCAGGGCGCGGCGGCCCGCCTCGTCGGCGTCTCCCTCGAACTCGGCGGCAAGAACGCCATGCTGGTCCTCCAGGACGCCGACGTGGAGAAGGCCGCGGCCGGCGCCGTGCGCGCCTGCTTCTCGTCCGCGGGCCAGCTGTGCATCTCCATCGAGCGGCTCTACGTCCACGAGTCCGTCGCCGACGACTTCCTGGAGCGGTTCGCCGCCCGCACCAAGGCGATGCGGCTCGGCAAGTCCCTCGCGTACGGCGCCGACATGGGCTCGCTCGTCGGCGAGCGGCAGCTGGAGACCGTGACGCGGCACGTCGACGAGGCCGTCGCCAAGGGCGCCACGCTCGTCGCGGGCGGCGTCGCGCGCCCCGACATCGGCCCGTACTTCTTCGAGCCGACCATCCTCGACGGCGTCCAGGCGCCGATGTCGGTCTGCGCCGAGGAGACCTTCGGCCCGGTCGTCTCCGTCTACCGCTTCACGGACGAGGACGAGGTGATCTCGCTCGCCAACGCCACGCCGTACGGCCTGAACTCGTCGGTCTGGACGAAGGACGCCAAGCGCGGCCACGAGGTCGCGGCCCGGCTGCGCACCGGCACCGTGAACATCAACGAGGGCTACGCCCCCGCGTACGGCAGCGTCCAGTCGCCGATGGGCGGCATGAAGGACTCGGGCCTCGGCCGCCGGCACGGCTCCGAGGGCATCCTCAAGTACACCGAGGCGCAGACCGTCGCCCACCAGCGGGTGATGCCGATGGCGCCGTCGTTCGGCATGGACGACGAGAAGTACGCCGCGTTCATGACCCGCAGCCTGGGCGTGATGAAGAAGTTCCGGCTGAAGTAGCCGAAGCGGCCGGGGTGGCTGAACCAGCGGTAGGCGTAGGGCTGTTCAAGGGAGAACGCACACGTGACGCAAGACGGCTATGACTACGACGTGGTGGTGGTCGGTTCGGGCTTCGGCGGAGCCGTCTCCGCCCTGCGCCTGACCGAGAAGGGCTACCGCGTAGGGGTGCTGGAGGCGGGCCGCAGGTTCGCGCCCGGCACGCTGCCCAAGAACTCCTGGGACCTGAAGAACTACCTCTGGGCGCCGAAGCTCGGGATGTACGGCATCCAGCGCATCCACCTCCTGGGCAACGTCATGGTCCTGGCGGGAGCCGGTGTCGGCGGCGGTTCGCTGAACTACGCCAACACCCTCTACGTACCGCCGAAGCCGTTCTTCGACGACCCGCAGTGGGCGCACATCACCGACTGGCAGGACGAGCTGCGGCCGTACTACGACCAGGCGCAGCGCATGCTCGGCGTCCGGCTCAACCCGACGATGACCCCGGCCGACGTGCACCTGAAGGCGGCCGCCCAGACCATGGGCATCGGCGACACCTTCCACATGGCGCCGGTCGGGGTGTTCTTCGGCGACGGCGAGGACGCCGACGGCACGGCGAAGGCCGGACCGGGCCAGCAGGTCGACGACCCGTACTTCGGCGGCGCGGGCCCGGCCCGCAAGGCGTGCACCGAGTGCGGCGAGTGCATGACGGGCTGCCGGCACGGCGCGAAGAACACCCTCAACGAGAACTACCTGTACCTCGCCGAGAAGGCGGGCGCCGTCGTCCACCCGATGACGAGCGTGGTCTCCGTGACGGACGACTCGCAGGGCGGCTACGCCGTCGCGACGCTCCCGACCGACGACAGGAAGAAGGGCGCGGGCCGCACCTTCACGGCCCGCAAGGTCGTCATCGCGGCCGGTACGTACGGCACGCAGACCCTGCTGCACAAGATGAAGGCGGGCGGCCAACTCCCGCACCTGTCCGGCAGGTTGGGCGCGCTGACCCGCACCAACTCGGAGGCCCTGGTGGGCGCCCAGACCACCGACCGGCGCTACCGCAAGAAGCACGGCGCGCAGGCCGACTTCACCAAGGGCGTCGCGATCACGTCCTCGATCCACCCGGACGAGAACACCCACATCGAGCCGGTCCGCTACGGCAAGGGCTCGAACGCGATGGGCGGCATGTCGATCCTTCAAGTGCCGTACGCGGAGGGTTCGTCGAGGTTCGCGGGCTGGCTGGCGAACGCGGTCAAGCACCCCACGCAGCTGGCGCGTTCGCTCTCCAACCGCCGCTGGTCGGAGAAGACCATCATCGGTCTCGTCATGCAGTCGCTCGACAACTCGCTGACGACGTACCTGAAGCCGGACGGCGTCGGCAAGGGCCTGCTGACCGCCGAGCAGGGCCACGGCGCGCCCAACCCGAAGCAGATCAAGGCGGCCACCGACGGCGCGTCCGCGATCGCCGCCGAGATCAACGGCTTCGCCGGGTCGAACGTCGGCGAGCTGATGGGCACGCCGCTGACCGCGCACTTCCTCGGCGGCTGCCCGATCGGCGACTCCGCCGAGACCGGCGTCATCGACCCCTACCACCGGGTCCACGGCCACCCCGGCATCTCCGTCGTGGACGGCTCGGCCGTCTCCGCGAACCTCGGCGTGAACCCGTCGCTCACCATCACGGCGCAGGCCGAGCGGGCGATGTCGTACTGGCCGAACAAGGGCGAGGAGGACCCCCGCCCGGAGCCCGGCGCGGCCTACGTGCGGCTCGCCGCGGTCGAACCGAAGAGCCCCGCGGTGCCCGCGGACGCGTTCGGCGCGCTGCGGCTGCCGTTCCTCGGGATGCCTGCGGTGCCGCCCAAGGAGCAGCTCACGTAAGGGAGTTGCCGCCCGGACCGGACACGAAAGGACCCGCACCCCCCTCCGAGTGCGGGTCCTTCCACATGCGTACGGGCGCTGGTTACGCCTCGGTGCTCACCTTGCGGCGACGCACGGAGTAGACGACACCGGCACCGGCGACGACGGCGATGCCGCCGACGAGGCCGACGGTCGGCAGCATCGAGTTGGAACCGGTCGCCGCCAGGCTTCCGTCGACGGTCGGCGTGGTCGCCTTGTCGGCCGGCTTGGTCGTGACCGGGACCTTGCCGCCTTCCTGCGGCTTGGTGCCGTCGGTGTCCGTGCCGGCGCCGACGATCTGGAACTTGTACGCCACCTCGCCGTAGCCGGTGCACTCCGCGTCGGCGTCGCCGTAGATGCTGGCGCCGAGGGAGAAGCCCGCGCCGACCGGGGCGGCGGACGTGACGTTGACGCGCAGCGGGATGTTGACCTCGTAGTCGGGCTCGAGGGTGTCGGTGTAACCGACGTAACCCACGGCGTACCCGTCCTCGCTGACGTCCTGCCAGGTCTTGCTCTCCGGGTCGTACGCCTGGAGGCTGACCTTCTTGCTCGCGAACAGGTCCTCGCCGGCGGCGTCGGACGAGGCGCCCGCGAAGAAGCCCAGGTCGCTCAGGGTGGAGTCGGAGTTGTTGGCGATGTTCAGGGAGAACTTGTGCCAGCCGCTGCCGCGGGCGATCTTGCCGGGCAGACCGGTGATGCTGACGTCGACCTTCGAGTCCTCGCACTCGTCGATCGGGCCGTCCGTCGGCTCGTCGGTGGGCTCGTCCGTCTCGGACGCGCTCGGCGACGCCGGCGTCGACGCGGGCGCGGAGGCGGACGGCGTCGTGGTCACCGAGGCGCTCGCCGACGGCTCGTCGGTCTTCGGCGGGGTCGCGGCGGGCGAGGACTCGCTCGGCGACGTCTCGGGCGTCTCGGCCGGGGACGACGTCTCGGACGCCGACGGGGACGTCTCGACCGTCGTGTTCGTCGTGTCGACGTCCGCGAACGCGGCCGGTGCGGAAAGGAGCGCGATCGGGGCTATGGCGGCCGTCGCGGCCGCCGTCACCAGTGCGCGGCGAAGCTTCATCAAGACCTCGATGGTTACGGAGTTGGAGGCCGCCGCGGTGGCGGTCGCGGGTGTGGCCGTTGGTTCTGCACATGTGACCCGTGATGGCCGGGAATGGTTGTCCCCGTTCTCACACGATCTTTATGTGAACTGGATCACGTGTCCGACCGGGCAACCTTCGCGGAGATGTCCGATCGTTACGCCAAGAACCCCTCATGGAGTGGCAAAACCCGCAGCTCCCGGCTTTGATGGCGCCGCGGCGCCGACGATTGTCGTGGACGCGCCCGGGGACACATGAGGTGGGGAAGAACGTGAAGACAGGTCTGGGGCGTGCGCTGGCCGGAGTCTGCGTGGCGGTGGCGCTCGCCGCGACGGCGGCCTGCGGCGGCGGCGGGGACGCGGCCGACAACACGAGCGACGGGAAGAACGGCGACGCCAAGCCCGCGGCGAAGCCGGCCCTGAAGCCGCTCACCGAAGCGGAGTTGACCGAGGCGGCCGTCACCAAGGCGGACGTGCCGGGCTACCGCGTCGGCAAGACGCCCGACGAGGAGATCCCGGAGGTGAGCGTGGCCGCGAAGCCCGCTTCCTGCCAGGCGATCGCCGACATGTTCCTGCTCGGCACCGAGCCGGACGCCACCGCCCGGGTGTCCCGCTCGCTGGGCAACCTCAAGCAGACGGACGCCACGGTGATCCGTGCGGCGCTCCTCGCGCACCAGGAGGCGGACACCAAGAAGATCTTCGCCGACCTGCGCGAGCAGAGCGAGACCTGCAAGGGCTTCGAGCACACGACCTACCAGTACACGGCCGTGAAGCCGCAGAAGGCGCCCGATCTCGGCGACGAGTCGCTCGCGTACACGATGACCGGCGACATCGACGGCACCAAGATGCCGATGTCGTACACGGTCGTGCGCAGCGGTTCGACGCTGGTCGTCTTCTACGCCGCGAACATGCTGGAGCCGAAGAAGGTCGAGGTGCCGGCCTCGGTCATGGAGGCACAGGTCGCCAAGGTGGAGAAGGTCACGAAGGCGGCGAAGAAGGCGTAACGCACCGCCGTCACCGCACGCGCCGAGGGCCCCGCAGGACGGATCTGCGGGGCCCTCGCCTGTTCGGCTCCGACGTCAGGGCGGTGTCGGGCCGCGGAGCGGCGCCGGGGGGTCGCGCCGCTGGTTTCGTGGTCGGTTGTCAACTCGCTGGGGGAGCAGGGGACTTGAGGCGCAGACGTGGGGGTTTCCTGCGCATCGTGCTCGATGGGGTGGTGCGGGTGGTGCGGGCGGTGCGGGTGGTGCAGGCATTACGGGGGAGGGAGGCCGGCCGGCCCCGGGCGTCCCCGGGACCGACCGTTCTCTTGGGTGACCGGGCTGCTGTCCCCTGCCGTCCGGTCACTTCACTGGAGCGAGGTCCCACGACGTACGGCGTGACCGTGACGTCTCATCGCTCCAGCGGAGCCACGCGTGGTTCGGTTGGCCCGCCCCTGGCTGGCACGGACACCGGGACCAACGAAGCCCGCGCCGACCGGTCACGCGCCGTACGGGTGAGGACGGATCCGAACTGGGATACGGGCGTCAGATCCGGCCCCGGCACAGTTCGAGCAGCGTCATGGCCAGCGAGGTCCCCGGCTTGCCCAGCGCGTCCCTGAAGTGTCCGAGGACCTCCATCTCGCGCGACAGGTTCACCCGCCGCCCGCCCGACGCGATCCGCGCCTCCTGGATGACGGCGGACACGGCCATTCGTTCCTGTACGAGGCCGATGATCCGGTCGTCGAGTGCGTCGATGCGGTCGCGGGCGCCGGAGATCAGGTCGGCGGCCTCGGTGGTGCGGGCGCCGGTCTTCTCGGTGGGCGTGGTGGCGGTGGTGGCGGTGGTGGTCATGAGGGGCTCCTCGGGTGGGGTGCGGAGCCCTGGGCCGGCCCGGTCCGGGAAACGCAAGACGCCCCGGGCCTTGTCGGCCCGGGGCGCCTCGGAAGTCGCTTGTCAGTGGCTCAAGCAGCACGACCATGGCATCCGGCGGGCCGGCTGCCATAGGTAAAGACGAAGGTCGTCTGCGAGAACATGCCCCGGAGTCTACGCCTTGCCGCCGGGGGCTGTCCGGGGGGTGGGCGTCTGCGTCTGCCCGGCGGGGCTCTCGTCGCGGGGTGCGGGTGCGTGGGGCTTCTCGCGCAGTTCCCCGCGCCCCTGAGAGGCACGCCCTTCGGGCGGCCTCTCTCCTGGGGGGGAAGGCTGCGCGAAGCGCATGCCTTCTAGGGGCGCGGGGAACTGCGCGACCAGCCCCCACCGGCGCGCGGGTACCCACGGGCACGGGCCGGAGGAACGTACGACCGACCCGGTAGAATCGGCCAGACGACCCCACCGCTCAGCCGCCGGAAGGCAACCCGTGTCATCAGCGACTTCCGCTGCCGCCGCCCCCGACACCGTCCTGGTCGTCGACTTCGGTGCGCAGTACGCCCAGCTCATCGCCCGCCGCGTCCGTGAGGCCCGGGTCTACAGCGAGATCGTCCCGTCGACCATGCCGGTCGAGGAGATGCTCGCCAAGAACCCGGCGGCGATCATCCTCTCCGGCGGCCCGTCGTCGGTCTACGCGGAGGGCGCCCCGCGCCTGGACCGCGCGATCTTCGACGCCGGCGTCCCCGTCTTCGGCATGTGCTACGGCTTCCAGCTGATGGCGACGGCCCTCGGCGGCACCGTCGACGACAACGGTGCCCGCGAGTACGGCCGCACCCCGCTCGCCGTCTCCAAGGCCGACTCGACCCTCTTCGAGGGCACCCCGGCCGAGCAGTCGGTGTGGATGTCGCACGGCGACGCCTGCTCCGCCGCTCCCGAGGGCTTCACCGTCACCGCGTCCACGGACGTCGTACCGGTCGCCGCCTTCGAGAACGACGCGAAGAAGCTGTACGGCGTCCAGTACCACCCCGAGGTCATGCACTCCACGCACGGCCAGCAGGTCCTGGAGCACTTCCTGTACCGGGGCGCGGGCCTCAAGCCCGACTGGACGACCGGCAACGTGATCGAGGAGCAGGTCGCCCTCATCCGCGAGCAGGTCGGCGACAAGCGCGCCATCTGCGGCCTGTCCGGCGGCGTGGACAGCGCCGTCGCCGCCGCGCTCGTGCAGAAGGCCATCGGCTCGCAGCTGACCTGCGTGTACGTCGACCACGGTCTGATGCGCAAGGGCGAGACCGAGCAGGTCGAGAAGGACTTCGTCGCGGCCACCGGGGCGAACCTGAAGGTCGTCGACGCGAGCGAGCGGTTCCTGAAGGCGCTCGCCGGGGTCTCCGACCCGGAGACCAAGCGCAAGATCATCGGCCGCGAGTTCATCCGCGTCTTCGAGCAGGCCCAGCTGGAGATCCTCCAGGAGGACGGCCCCGAGGTCGCCTTCCTGGTCCAGGGCACGCTCTACCCGGACGTCGTCGAGTCCGGCGGCGGCACCGGCACGGCGAACATCAAGTCCCACCACAACGTGGGCGGCCTGCCCGACGACATCGAGTTCGAGCTCGTCGAGCCGCTGCGCAAGCTGTTCAAGGACGAGGTCCGGATGGTCGGCGCCGAGCTGGGCCTGCCCGACGAGATCGTCCAGCGCCAGCCGTTCCCCGGCCCGGGTCTCGGCATCCGGATCGTCGGCGAGGTCACGCGCGAGCGCCTCGACCTGCTGCGCGAGGCCGACGCCATCGCCCGCGAGGAGCTCACCGCGGCCGGCCTCGACCGCGAGATCTGGCAGTGCCCGGTCGTCCTGCTCGCGGACGTCCGCAGCGTCGGCGTCCAGGGCGACGGCCGCACGTACGGCCACCCGATCGTGCTGCGCCCCGTCTCCTCCGAGGACGCCATGACGGCGGACTGGACGCGGATGCCGTACGAGGTGCTCGCGAAGATCTCGACCCGCATCACGAACGAGGTCGCCGACGTCAACCGCGTCGTCCTCGACGTGACGAGCAAGCCGCCGGGCACCATCGAGTGGGAGTAGTCCCCACCCGCAGCCGTGTGTGAGAGTGCCGTCCGCCGTCCGGCGGGCGGCACTCGCGCGTGTGTGCCCCGGTTACGTGCGCTTCATCGTGCGCACCGCCCCGCCCGGCTTCCACACCTGCACCACCAGATACCGGTCGTCCTCGACGTACGTCCGGGTGACCTCGGTCAGCTCGGTGCGGAACAGGTGGAACGCGCCGGGGTCGGGGACCTCGACCCGCTCGGTGTAGCGGGCGATCGTCGCCGCGTCCTCGACGAGCAGCGCGCGGCCGCTGATCCGCACGTCGCCGCCGCCCATCGTCCGGCCCTCGCCCGGGTTCGCCTGGACCGCGAAGCGTGGGTCGCGGACCAGGTCCCGTGCCTTGAGCGAGTCCGGCATCATGCCGAGCCAGAACTCTCCGTCCAGGAAGCGGACCTCCAGGCCGCTGGTGCGCGGCGAACCGTCCTTGCGGAGGGTCGCCAGCACGTGGTGCGTGTGCTGCGCGAAACGGTCCTCGACCGTCTTGGCCAGGTCCGGTTCGGCGGCGGTGAAGGATGCCCAGGAAGTCCCGTTCGACGTCATGGGCCGAGTCTCGCGCGCATACCCGACATCTTCTGTCGGTTTTGCGCGGGCGATTCGCCGCCTTCTGTGCACACTCTCCACGGTCCGGATCTGTCGTCTTCGAGGCCGCGGAGGTACCTTCCGCTCCATGTCGACGCCGCCCCAGCGCCCCGCGCCCGCCCCGATACCCACCGACCAGCTGCACTTCGCGATGCCGCCGGTGCACGACTCCTTCGCCGACGAGCGGCGGCACCGCAAGGAGCGGCTCGCGGCGGCCCTGCGGATCTTCGGGCGGTTCGGGTACGAGGACGGGGTGTCCGGGCACATCACCGCCCGCGACCCGGAGTTCGAGGACTGCTACTGGGTCAATCCGTTCGGGATGCCCTTCCGGCACATCACCGTCGGCGACCTGGTCCTCGCCAACGGGGACGGGCAGGTCGTCGAGGGCCGCCACCACGTGAACCAGGCCGCGTTCACCGTGCACGCCGAGGTGCACCGGGCCCGCCCCGACCTCGTCGCCGTCGCGCACTGCCACTCCACGTACGGGCGCGCGCTGTCCGCGCTCGGGGAGCTGATCGAGCCGATCACCCAGGAGTCGTGCGCCTTCTACGAGGACCACGCGCTGCTCGACGAGTACACCGGCGTCTCCGTCGACTCCGGCGAGGGCAAGCGGATCGCCGTCGCGCTCGGCTCGTACAAGGCGCTCGTGCTGCGCAACCACGGGCTGCTGACCGTCGCGGACTCGGTGGACGCGGCGGCGTGGTGGTTCATCGCGCTGGAGCGGTGCTGTCAGGTGCAGCTCGCTGCGCGCGGGGCGGGGCGGCCCGTGCTGATCGATCGGCGGCAGGCCGTGGCCACGCGGGATCAGACCGGTGGGGATCTCGTGGCGTGGATCAACTACCAGAGCCTGTGGCAGGACATCACGCGCAGCGAGCCGGGTCTGTTGGCGTAGCGCTCCGCGTCTGCCGGGTTCGGGTGCGTCGGCGTCCGCGGGTGCGTCGTGGTTGCTCGCGCAGTTCCCCGCGCCCCTGAGATGCGCACTGCGTGCGCCATCTCCAGGGGCGCGGGGAACTGCGCGACCAGCCCCCACCGGCCCGCAGACGAGGAAGCGTCAGCGGAAGTCGCGGAGCACCACTCGCTTCGTCATGGTGAACTCCTCGTCCGTCAGTACCCCGTCACGGTGCAGCTCGCCCAGATCCCGCAGCCTGCGCAGGAGCACGTCGTGGTCGGCCCGGGACGGCCCCCCGGGGACCGGCAGCGCGTCGCGCGGCAGCGACGGGTGCGGGAGGCGGGCCGTGACCGCGGCCGCGACGAGGGCGGTGAGCAGGTCCTTGCGGGCGTTGCCCCACAGGTCGAGGGCGTACGAGTCCTTCTCCGGCGGCAGCTTGGCCAGCGGCGTCGAGCCCTTGGTGACGAAGCGCAGGAACCCGTCCTCGTAACCGGAGTTGGGCACCCAGTCGACCCCGTCGAGGTCGCCGAGCGCGATGACCCGCGGCCCCGTCGCCCGCTTCACCCGGTCCGAGGTGTCCGACCAGTCGATCCGTATCCGGCTCCCGTCGAACGACACCGTGCCGTCGCTGGAGCGCACGGAGACCGGGACCGCGGGGCCCGAGACGAGGTACGACTCGGCGGGCCCGTCCGGGAGTTGCTCCAGGAGGAGGGCCTGGCGGATCTCCTCGGCGACGTACTCGGCGACGCCCGAGCGGTCCGCGTCCACCGCGAGGCGGTAGGGGTCGGCCGTGTCCGGGAGGCGGCCGCCGGTGGCCTGGAGGAGCGGGTCGGCGGCCTCGCGCAGGGTGAGCCGGAGCCGGCCGCGCTTGCGCTCCGGTTCGTAGGCGACCCCGGCCAGGGCCGTGAGCGGCACGCTGATCTCGCCGTACGTCTGCCGCAGCAGGGCCACACTGCGGTGCAGACCGGGGGTGATACGGACCGTCGTTCCGTCGAAGGCCCAGGTTCCGTCACGCTGGATGATCTCGGCCATACGGAAATTCTCGCAGCAGGGTCAACAGTCCGGTCAATGCGGACGAAAGCCGTTCACCCTCCAGGGGTGGGCCTGTGCGCCGGAGTGTGCGCCGCGTACGGCACAATTCCCTCTCATCACACGGAAGTTGACGTCAAGAACACGATCTTGAGGGTGGGGGCCACGCGGTGGCGGTGCAGGAAGCGCGACAGGGGCAGGGCACGCACGGGGGCGGCTGCACGTGCGGCGACTGTCCGCACGGGGCGCGCCAGGGGCACCGCAGGGCGGTGGCCGAATTCCTCGCCAAACGCGACGAGTTGGCGTCCGGCGGCGGACTCCCGGCCGCCGTCGCGCACTCGGCCGGGGCGTCCCGGCAGTGGATCTCCGACGAACTCACCCAGTCCGCCCGGGCCGTCGCGGACCGGGGCCGCGAGGAGGGCGAGGCGTGGCTGGCCGGGCTGTGGCCCCGCACCCTGTACGTGGTCTGGGGCGCGACCGGCGTCCTGCTCCTCGTGCAGACGCTGACGGCGATCGGGGCGGGCTGGAGCGCCGCGCGCACCGCCGGGCTGGTCGCCGCGGTCCTGGTCGGCGGGGTGCTGACCGGCGCCGCGTATCTGCACCGGGCGCGCGGCGGCGTCCTCGCGCCGGTGATCGGCGAGGACAACCGGCTCTCGACGTCCCGCGCGGTCGCGGGCGGCGTGGTGCTGCTGACCGTGTACGCGGTCCTGGTCCTGGCCGGGGAACTCGCCGTCGCCTCCGGCCCGGCCGACCGCGACGCGCTCATCGACGCCCTCGAACTCGACCGGGGCGCGGGCCTGTTGACGGTACTCGCCGTCGTCTGCGCAGTGGCCGTCCTGGTGCGGCGCGTCGTCGCGGTCCGGGTCGTCGGGCAGCGCCTGCAGAAGGTGCGGGCGGCCCGTCCGCGCGCCGCCGACCTGCTCACCGACGACTCCGGGCGCGGCGCCTTCACCGACATCCAGTACGTCGCCGTGTGCGCGGCCGCCCTCGTGTGGGCGGCGGCCCGCCTCGCCCGCCGCCCCGACCAGCTGCCCGACCTGCCGTGGGGCCTCGCGGTCCTGGTGGCCGTGTCCGCGGCGACGTACCTCACCGGGAAGTACGCGGAGGGCGGCCGCGTCGTGATCCTCTCCGTCGTACGGGCCAGGGAGGCGGGCGACCTCGACGCGCCCATCCGCACCGGCGACGACATCGAGATCCGCGGCACCGGGTTCGTGCCGCCCGGCGCGGGCACCGCCGACCAGCTCGCCCGGGTCGCCGTGCGGATCGGCGCCGTCCACGTGCACGTGCCGCTGGTGCCGGTCCCCGGCGGCTTCACCAACCCCTCCGACACCCTGCTGACCGTGCCGGTCCCGGTCGACGTGGAGCCCGGCCGGGTCGAGGTGCAGGTGATCACGGCGACCGGCGTCGAGACGAACCGGTGCGCCGTCGACGTCGTCGACTGAACGGCTGCACGGCTGAGCCGTACGGCCCTCTCGTACGTATGGTCAGGTAAAGGGACCAGGCGCGAGAGGCGGCGGACGGCGATGGCGCACGGCATGCGGACCGACACGCACATGAGTTATGTCGACCGGGGAGGCGACTGGCGCGACACCGCCCAGCGGTTCGCGCTGCTGCCGCTGCGCGTCTTCCTCGGCGTGACCTTCATCTACGCGTCCTTCGACAAACTGACGGACAGCGCGTTCTTCAAGTCGAGCGGGGCCGGGTCGATCGGGGACCAGATGCGCGGGGTGCGCGACATCTCCGCGATCCCGGAACTCGTCGACCTGGCGCTCAAGTCTCCGACGGGGTTCGGGTACGCGATCGCCCTCGGTGAGCTGGTGGTCGGGATCGGGACGCTGCTGGGGGTGCTGGCGCGGGTCGCCGCGGTGGGTGGGGCGTTGATCTCGTTGAGTCTGTGGTTGACGGTGAGCTGGGCTACGGAGCCGTATTACCTCGGGAACGATCTGGCGTATCTGATGGCTTGGCTGCCGTTGGTGTTGGCGGGGGCGGCGGTGTGGTCGGTCGATGCGTGGTGGCGGGATCGGCGTCGTAGGTCGTCCGGCCTGATGTAGCCCACCCACACCAACGCCACGGGGCTCCGCCCCGGCCCCCGCGCCTCAAACGCCGGCGGGGCTGTCTTTCGTTCGTCTGCGGGCCGGTGGGGCTTCTCGCGCAGTTCCCCGCGCCCCTTGAGATGCGCACTGCGTGCGCCATCTCAAGGGGCGCCCCTGGAGCTGCGGCGCAGCCGCATGCTCCAGGGGCGCGGGGAACTGCGCGAGCAACCACGACGCACCCGCAGACAGCAACGCAAGACCGGCGCCCCCAGGGGCGCGGGGAACTGCGCGAGAAGCTCCCACCGGACCGCAGACGAGAACGGTCACACGGAATCGCGGCGGCGGGTGCGGAGGGAGTGGGTCACCGTGCCTACCGCCCCGGCCAGCCCCAGCCCCCCGCACACCAGCGGAATCACCACGAACCACGGCGTATCCCACGCCCCGCCCGCGTCACCGAAGTACACGACCGCCGTCACCATCAGCACGAGCCCCGCGAGCAACCGCCCGGGAGAGAAGTCATGACGCACGGGACACCTCCACCTGTCCGATACCGACCTCGACGTCCAGCTCGATCACGCCGGAGGCCTTGCTCCCGGCCGGCGCCGCGAGCGTGACCTCCTTGTTGAGGCCGGGCTGGACGTCCACGTCGTGCGACGTGTCGTCGGGCAGCCGGACGTCCCCGACGCCGACCTCCGCGTTGAGCCGCACCGTCACGTCGGCGGGCAGCACGATCTTCGCCTGACCGGCGCCCACGTCCACGGTCGTGACCACGGTCGTCCCCTCGGGCACGGTCACCCGGGAGAGGTCGAGGGTGCCGACGCCCGTGCCCAGTTCGTACTGCGGCCGCACGGCGGAGGCGCTCGCCGGGTTCCAGTCCGTGCGGGACCAGGTCGTGGTGATGTCCGCGGGCAGCGCCGCGGACCCGGCGAGCAGGCCCGCCGTGATCACCGCGAGGAAGATCGAGCCCGCGCCGGTCCGCCCGCGGAAGGCGCTGATCGCGATGCCCAGGCCGAACACCCCGAGCGCGCACGCGAGCCCGGTCTGCAGGCTGTCGCCGAGGGTGCGGTCGTCCCAGGTGAGCCCGGCGCCGAGGGTGCCCGCGACGAGCGCGCCGAGGAAGACCAGGGCGCCGATGCCGCGCGGCCTGCGCGGCTGCTCCGGCGCCGGGCCCCGCCGGCCGGCGGCGCCGTGCGCGGCGGCGTACCGCGGGGAGAGTTCCTCGCTGCCCGCCGGGCCCCAGAAGTAGCCGGTGCCGCCGACGTGCGTGCCGTCCTTCACGATCGGGTCGCGCCACCACGACCTGGCCCCGGCCACCGGCGGCGCCTGCGCCTCCGGCGGGGCGTCGGCGACGGCCTGCGCGGCGACCGGGTCGGGGTCGGCGGTGCGGCGCTGCTGCGACCAGTAGCCGGCGCCCGCGAGCAGCAGGGCGAGGACGACGGCGAAGGTGAGCGCCCCGCCGTTGTTCAGCATGGAGAGGAAGACGCCGCAGCCGACCAGGGCGGTGACGATCGCCGCGAGCCCCGGGCCGTCGACCCGGCCCGTCAGGAGCTTGCGGAACTCGTTCTCGTCCTCGTCGTCGTACGGCACGAAGAGCCACGCGAAGCCGTAGAAGATGAGTCCGACGCCGCCGGTCACGGCGAGCACCGCGAGCCCGATCCGGAAGATCACCGGGTCCATGTCGCAGTGCCGGCCGAGGCCCGCGCACACGCCGCCCAGCGTCTTGTGCCGCCGGTCCCGGCGGAAGCGGCGCAGCGGGGCGGGCGGTTCCTTGTCGGGCGCGGTGACCACCGTGTCCGCCCTGTTCGAGGGATCCTCCGTCATACGTCCATGGTGACGGGCCCGCGCCGCCCGCGGCAGCCGGGACAACCCTGGCCGAACCCTGAGATCGCCCCTGAGCCGTCGGCGGCCGGGGAGCCGGGGGACACCGGGGACCAGAAGATCAGGGGAGTATCGGGGGGCGACCCTGATGCCACGGCGTGGGCCGGCGTGTGACGATCGGTGGCATGCCGGAAGCCGCGACCGCCCCGCTCAGCGAAGACACCCGAGACCCGCGGCCGCCGCGCAAGCTCTACCGCAGCAGCGACGGACGCTGGCTGGGCGGGGTCGCGCGGGGGCTCGCCGGGCACCTCGGGCTGCCGGTGATCTGGGTGCGGCTCGTCTTCGTGGGCCTGTTCATGGCGGACGGTCTGGGGGCGCTGCTGTACGCGGCGTTCTGGTTCTTCGTGCCGCTGGGCATCGGCGGCGTCGGCACGGACCGGCCGTCGCCCGTGCTGACCACGGAGACCGCGCCCGACGGCCGGCGCCGGCTGGTCGCGCGCCGCCCCGACAAGGGGCAGATCCTCGCGCTCGTCCTGATGGTCATCGTCGCGATGATCTTCGTTCAGAACGTGAACCTCACCGGCAACACCAAGGCGTACCTGGTCCCCACCGTCCTGGTCGGCGCGGGCGTCGCCCTGGTGTGGCGGCAGGCCGACAACGCGCGGCGGGCCCGCTGGGCCGAGGTCGGCCGCCGCCGGCGCACCCTGAACCTGGCGCGGGCCGCCGCCGGCGTGCTGCTCGTCGGCGCCGGCGTCACCGGCATCTTCGTCACGCAGGGCGCCACCGAACACCTCGGCTCGATCCTCCAGGCGGCGCTCGCCGTGCTGGTCGGCATCGCGCTGCTCGCGGGCCCGTACCTGATCCGGATGACGCAGGACCTCTCCGAGGAGCGGCTGATGCGGATCCGCGCCCAGGAGCGGGCGGAGGTGGCCGCCCACGTCCACGACTCGGTGCTGCACACCCTGACCCTGATCCAGCGCAACGCGGACAACGCGGCGGAGGTGCGCCGCCTCGCCCGCGCCCAGGAGCGGGACCTGCGGGCCTGGCTCTACAAGCCGGCCGCCGCCGAGGACCCGCAGGAGCCGGAGACCGTGGCCGAGGCCGTCAAGGCCAACGCGGCGGAGGTCGAGGACAAGCACGGCGTCCCGCTGGAGGTCGTGGTCGTCGGCGACTGCCCGCTCGACGAGAAGCTGACCGCGCAGATGCAGGCCGCGAGGGAAGCGATGGTGAACGCCGCCAAGTACGGTGGCGAGGGCGGCGCGGTGCAGGTCTATGCCGAGGTGGAGGGCGACGAGGTGTTCGTGTCCGTACGGGACCGGGGCCCCGGCTTCGACCTGGACTCCATCCCCGCCGACCGGATGGGCGTAAGAGAATCGATCATCGGCCGGATGGAACGCAACGGTGGGACCGCCCGTCTCCGGGCGGTGCCCGACGGCGGCACGGAGGTCGAACTGACCATGAAGAGGGCGGAGAGGACGACGTCATGACGGAAGCCACCGAGGCGACCCAGGAGAGCGGTCCGGGGCGGCACGTGCGCGTGGTCCTGGTCGACGACCACCGCATGTTCCGTACGGGCGTCCAGGCGGAGATCGGCCGCACGGAGACCACGGGCGTCGAGGTCGTCGGGGAGGCGGCCGACGTCGACCAGGCGGTCACGGTGATCACGGCGACGCGCCCCGAGGTTGTGCTGCTCGACGTGCACCTGCCGGGCGGCGGCGGGGTCGAAGTGCTGCGGCGCAGCGCGCCGTTGATGGCGGACGCCGAGAACCCGGTCCGCTTCCTGGCCCTGTCCGTGTCGGACGCGGCGGAGGACGTCATCGGGGTCATTCGCGGGGGCGCGCGCGGCTACGTCACGAAGACGATCACCGGCACCGACCTCGTCGACTCCATCTTCCGCGTGCAGGAGGGCGACGCCGTGTTCTCGCCGCGTCTCGCGGGCTTCGTGCTCGACGCGTTCGCGTCGACGGACGCGCCGCCGGTGGACGAGGACCTGGACCGCCTCACGCAGCGCGAGCGCGAGGTGCTGCGGCTGATCGCGCGCGGGTACGCGTACAAGGAGATCGCGAAGCAGCTGTTCATCTCCGTCAAGACGGTCGAGTCGCATGTCTCGGCGGTGCTGAGGAAGCTCCAGCTGTCGAACCGGCACGAGCTGACGCGCTGGGCGACGGCCCGCCGCCTGGTGTGAGGCGCGGCGAAGTGGGGTGAGGCGAGGGGGAGTCGGGCAACCGCGTGCGCTGCCGGCCGTGGTTGTGGCTCCATGGACCCCATGATGTCCACCGATCGCCTCCTCGCCTTCGCGGCGATGTCCTTCCTCCCCATCGTCGTCCCCGGCCCCAGCGTCCTGTTCGTCGTCGGCCGCGCCCTCGCCCAGGGGCGCCGCGCCGCGCTGACGACGGTCGCGGGCAACACGCTCGGCGCCTACGTCCTGGTGGTCGCGGTCGCCCTCGGGGTCGGCTCCGTCGTGGAGCGCTCGATCGTCGTCTTCACGACCCTGAAGCTGCTCGGTGCCGCGTATCTGATCTACCTCGGAGTCAAGGCGATCCGTCAACGGGGCGCGCTCCGGGCGGCGTTCCGCGACGAGGACGCCGAAGTCGCCGACGGCGCCGGGACGTTGCGCACGCTCTGGGACGGGTTCGCGGTCGGGGTCGCGAACCCCAAGACGATCGTCTTCTTCGCGGCGGTGCTGCCCCAGTTCGTCGACCGCGGGGCGGGGCACGCCGCGCTGCAGATGCTGCTGCTCGGCCTGGTGTTCAACGCCATCGCGATCGCCTCGGACAGCGTCTGGGGCCTCGCCGCGGCCACGGCCCGCGGCTGGTTCGCCCGCTCGCCCCGGCGGCTCGCGGCGATCGGCGGGGCCGGCGGGCTCGCCATGGTCGGCCTCGGCGTGACGGTCGCCGTCACGGGGCGCAAGGAATGACCGAGGAGGTGCTGGCCGGGGGCCTGGCCAACGCCGGGGCGGTGGTGCGCAGGGGCGACGTGGTCGACCGTCCCGCCCCCGCCCCCGCGGCGGCCCTCCACGCCCACTTCAGGGCGCTGCGCGAGCGCGGCTTCGACGGGGCGCCGACCCCGCTGGGTCGCAGCGCCGACGGGAGCCGCGAGCAGCTGTCGTACGTCCCCGGCGACGTGCCCCTGCCGCCGTTCCCGGCCTGGTCGATGACGGACGAGGCGCTGCGCTCGGTCGGGCGGCTGCTGCGCCGGCTGCACGACGCGGCGCCCGACGTCCCCCAAGACGCGGACTGGTCGCGGGAGTTCGCCGATCCGGAGGGCGGCCCCGTCCTCTGCCACAACGACGTGTGCCCGGAGAACGTGGTCTTCCGCGCCGGCCGCGCCGCCGCCCTGATCGACTTCGACATGGCGGCGCCGGGACGGCCGGTCTGGGACGTGGCGATCACGGCCCGCTACTGGGCGCCGATGCTGGACCCCGCTTCCGCGGCCGCCCGCCGCTTCCCACCGGACCTGGACCCGGCCCACCGCCTGAAGGTGCTCGCCGACGCGTACGACCTGTCCCCGGCGGACCGCGCGGCCCTCCCCGCCCTCGTCGAGCAGGCCACGCAAGGGGCCCGCGCCTTCGTGGCCCGCCGCCTGGCCGAGCACGCCCCGGCGTTCACCAAGGCCCACGAGGCACGGGGCGGCTGGCCGAGCTGGGACCGCCTGCAGACGTGGCTGGCGGAGCGGCGTGGGGAGTTCGAGGCGGCGCTTCGGCGGTGATCCGTCAACCCGTCAGCCGGTGTGCGTCGGGTCCTGTGCCAGCTCCTGTGTCAACTCTCGTGCCAACCGGGTGAGTTCGGGCAGGCGCAGGACCCGCCCGTCGAAGCCGGGCAGCGGTACGTGCAGGCGGTCCGTCCACCGGGCCGGGATCCGTGCGGCCCCGTACACGGCGCCCGCCAGGGTCCCGGTGACGGCGGCGACCGTGTCGGTGTCGCCGCCGAGGTCGATCGCGGCCCGCAGCGCCGTCTCGAAGGAGTGCGTCGTGCGCAGGGCCCAGACGGCCGAGCCGAGGCAGGGCCAGACCGCGCCGTTGAACTCGGTGGCCAGGTCCGGGTGCCAGTCCTCGGCGAGGACCGTCGCGTAGCGCTCGCGGTGGGCGGGGCGGATCAGGGCGACGACCTCCGGCAGACCGGCGAGCGGGTCGGCGCCGTCGAGCGCGCGGCGCACCAGTTCGTGCAGGACGGCGGTCCCCTCCCACGCCGCCCCGTCGCCGTGGGTCAGCGCGGCGATGCGCCGGGCCGCGTCCATCGTGACCTCGGTGGGCCGGTGGGCGTAGTGCACGGCGGAGGTCGCGGCCCGCATCAGTGAGCCGTTGCCCGCCGCGCGTCCGGTGACCTGGAAGTGGATCGCGGCGGCCTGGTCCCACGGAAGGCCGTTGGTGAGGACGTCCTCGGTCTGCAGCCCGATGTCCTTGGGGTCGGCCGCCGCCCAGCGCTGGAAGCGGGCGAAGACGTCGGCGGGTTCCAGGCCGCCGTGGTCGAGCAGCGACTCGGCGACCAGGACCGCCATCTGCGTGTCGTCGGTCGCCTCGCCGGGATCCCAGCCGCCGCCCCCGCACATCTCGTCGTGCGGCCCGGCCCCGGGCGGGAACCGGGCCGAGAACACGCCCTCGGGCCCGAACTCGAAGGGCGCGCCGAGGGCGTCGCCGACCGCGGAGCCGATGACGGCTCCCAGCGCGCGGTCGTGGCGGGAGGGGGCCATCAGGCCCCCGCACGCCGCCGCGTGGCGAACAGGACGCCGGCGGCCGTCAGGGTCGCGACGCCCGTGCCGACGCTGATCAGGACCTGCTGGACGCCGTCGAAGGCGAAGCTCGTGGAGACGTTGGTGATGAGGGCCGCGGCCAGGATGAGCCAGAGCAGTGGCTTCATGGTGGGTTCCTTTCCCCGTTGATGATCCCCGTGTCGTTCTCGGTGGCGTGGACAACGATGCCGGGGGCGGGGCCGGATGGCGATGGTGGGTCCTCCCCGCACGATGGTGTAGCCCGCTACACCTCCCCCGGCCGAGGCGCTCGCCTAGCCTGGGCGCATGCGGGAGACGGTGCGGCGGGCGGGGCTCGCCACGGGGCAGTTGGGGGTGGCGGCGGGGCTTGCGATCGTGTCGTACCTGTTCGTCGGTCTTGTGCTGTTCACCGCCGTCGTGACGCTGCTCGTGGTCGGGGCGGGGGTGCTGCCGGAGACCGTGCTGCTGCTGCGCCGGGTCGCCGGGTTCAAGCGGCGGCGGGTGGCGGGCTGGACCGGGCGGGCGGTCCCGGAGGCGTACGTCCCGTTGGAGGGGCCGCTGAAGGAGCGGGTGCGGGCGGCCGTCTCCGACCCGGCGACCTGGCGTGATCTGCGCTGGCTCGCCGCGCACTTCGTCTACGGGTGGCTGCTGCTGTACGTGTCGCTGATCGTGTGGGCGGTCGGGGCGGTCGTCGACGGGGTGTGGGCCGGGCTGCTGCGGCGGCCGCCCGTGCTGCTGCCGCTCGTGGCGCGGCTGGCCGACCTCGACGCGGCCTGGTCGGGCGCCCTGCTCGCGCCGCCGCCGGGCGCCGAACTGGTCGACCGCGTCGCCGAGTTGACCGAGAGCCGGGCCGGTGCCGTTGCCGCGCACGGCGCCGAACTGCGGCGCATCGAGCGGGACCTGCACGACGGGGCGCAGGCGCGGCTCGTCGCCCTGTCCATGCGGATCGGGCTCGCCAAGCGGGCCTACGGGCGGGACCCCGACGCGGCGGCGAAGCTGATGGACGACGCCCAGGACCAGGCCGAGGAGGCCCTCGCCGAACTGCGGCACGTGGTGCGCGGCATCCATCCGCCGATCCTCACCGACCGCGGTCTCGTCGGCGCCGTACGGGCCCTCGCGGCGAGCAGCGGCCTGGCCGTGGACGTCCGCGACGACGGCGTCGAGGGCGGCTCCCGCGCCCCGGCCGCCGTGGAGGCCGCCGCCTACTTCGTCGTCGCCGAGGCGCTGACGAACGCCGCCAAGCACAGTGGCGCCGACCGCGCCGACGTCGAACTCGCGCGCCGGGCGACCGGGTTGGGGGTCGTGGTGCGGGACGCCGGGCGCGGCGGCGCCGACGAGCGCGGCGGCAGCGGGCTGATCGGGATGCGGCGCAGGGTCGCCGCGCTCGATGGGAAGGTGGAGGTGTCGAGCCCCGTCGGAGGGCCGACCGTGATCGAGGTGGAGTTGCCGTGCGTGTGGTGATCGCCGAGGACAACGCGCTGCTGCGCGAGGGACTCGTCCTGCTGCTCGGCTCCGCCGGGCACGAGGTGGTGGCCGTCGCCGAGAGCGGTCCCGAGGTGCTGCCCGCGCTGCTCGGGCACCGGCCCGACATCGCCGTGCTCGACGTGCGGATGCCGCCCGGTTTCCGGGACGAGGGGCTGCGGGCGGCCCTGGAGGCGCGCGCGTCCTTGCCGGGGCTGCCCGTCCTGGTGCTGTCGCAGTACGTGGAGGAGTCCTACGCCGCCGAGCTCATCGTCGGCGGCGCGAGCGGCGTCGGCTATCTGCTGAAGGACCGGGTGGGCCGGGTCGACGAGTTCCTGGACGCGCTGGAGCGGGTCGCGGACGGCGGCACCGCCCTCGACCCGGAGGTCGTCACCGAACTGCTCGCCCGGCGCCGCGACGACCCGGTCGACTCGCTCACGCCGCGCGAGCTGGAGGTCCTGAAGCTGATGGCCCAGGGCCGGGACAACACGACGATCGCCGAGACCCTCGTCGTCACCGAGCGGGCCGTCAGCAAGCACATCGGGAACGTGTTCGCGAAGCTCGGACTGCCGCCGAGCGACAGCGGACACCGGCGGGTGCTCGCCGTCCTGGCGTACCTGAACAGGTCGTAGCGGGTCCTTGAACGGGTCGTAGCCGATCGCCCATATGGGCTATATGTCCGTTACGCTCCATCCGTATGGCTGTGAGGACCGACACACCGAAGACCCGGGGAACCGCCCCGCCCACCCCCTGGCTGACCCAGGCCCTGCCGCGGCTGCGCGGGCTCGAACCGACCCGGAGCTACGGCTACGGCGGCGAACTGCTGCACGACGACGGCCGGGCCGACGTGGAGGCCTACGGGGCGCGCGTCGCCGATCTCGCGATCCGGCTCGGCGAGGCGCTGCTGTCGTACGGGGCGTCGGCGGAGGAGGCCGTCGCCGGGATGCTGGTCACCGCGGAGACGTACGGCCTGAGCTACTGCGAGCCGAGCGTCACGCTCGCCTCCGTGTCGCTCTCCGCGCACGCGCCCGGCGAACTCACGCCGCTGCACGCGAGCCGCGTCATCCGCAAGCACGCCACCGACTTCCGCACGCTGGGCGACATCCACAGCCTTGTGGACGGCATCAGCGCGCGGCAGCTGTCCCTGGACGAGGCGCGGGCGGCGGCCGCGCGCATCCTCGACGCGCACGTGCCCGCGCCCGCGGGCGGTGGCCGGTGGGGGGTGCTGCGGGCGCCCGTGCAGACCGGGTTCGTGGCCGCGGGCGCCGCCGTCGTCTTCGGCGGCTCCCTGCTGACCTCGCTCTTCTCGTTCGTCGCCGGGTTCCTCGGGGCGCTGCTGTGCGGCTGGCTCGGGCGGCACGGGGTGCCCGCGTTCTACCGGTACGCCGTGGCCTCGATGCCGGCCGGGGCGCTCGCCCTCGCGGTCAGCGGCACCGCCCCGCCGTTCGCCGTGCAGGCCATCGTGGTGGCGGGGGTGCTCGGACTGCTGCCCACCGTGACCTTCGTGAGCGCCGTGCAGGACGCGCTGACCGGGCACTACCTGACCGGGATCGGCCGGTTCCTCGACGCGCTGCTGGTGTTCGCCGCCGTGATCACCGGGGTGGTCGTGGTGCTCGGGGTCGGCGATCTGTTCGGCCTCGGCGTGCCGATCGTGCCGGTGGTGCCGTCCGCGACGCGTGCCGACCACCTCGGCGCTCCGGCCGTCGGCGCCGTCGTCTTCGCGGTCGCCGTCGCGGCGCGGGCGCGGACGCCGCGGCGGGACTGGGGGCCGGCCGCGCTGCTCGGGCTCACCGGGTTCGTGGTGTCCGTCGAGTTCCGTGCGCTGGGGTTCTCGTCGCTGGTCGGTACGGCGCTGGTGGCGGCGGTCGTCGGGGGCGCCGGGCACTGGGTCGCCCGGCGCCGCCGGGAGTCGGCGCTGCCGCTGGTGGTGCCGGGGATCGCTCCGCTGTTGCCGGGTGGGGCGTTGTACGCGGCTCTGAGCGCGTTGGCCTCCGGCCGGACCACGGTGGGGGTCGGGGGGATGGTCTACGTGGCGGCCGTGACGTTGGCGTTGGCCGTGGGGGTGGGGTTGTCGGGGGAGGTGGGGCAGTTGGTGCGGCGGGTCCGTTGCGGTGTGGCCGTTTCTGGTGCGCGGCACCGGGGCTGAGGTCTCGGGGCTCCGCCCCGGGCCCCGCTCCTCAATCGCCGGAGGGGCTTGATGTGGCCGCAGGTGGCTGATCGGGTGCGGCCGCGTGCTGCCA
Organism: Streptomyces sp. KL116D; assembly: GCF_030766975.1. Taxonomy (NCBI): domain Bacteria; kingdom Bacillati; phylum Actinomycetota; class Actinomycetes; order Kitasatosporales; family Streptomycetaceae; genus Streptomyces; species Streptomyces sp. KL116D. The sequence continues at coordinate 171,508 of NZ_JASERH010000032.1, forward strand.
GCCCGCCCATGCCGACGCCACCATCTCCCTCACGTCACGTTTTGCCGTCCAGCCCAGTTCCGTGGCGATCCGGTCCGCCGAGGCCACCACTCGGGCCGGGTCGCCGGGGCGGCGGGCGGTCACCTCGGGGGGGAGGTCGTGGGCGGTCTCCTCGTTGATCACGTCGATCAGTTCGCGGACCGAGACCCCCACCCCCCGGCCGATGTTGAGCGTCAGGTCCGTCCCGGGTGCCGCACCGGCCAGGCGGCGGGCCGCGGCCACATGGGCCTCGGCCAGGTCGGCGACGTGGATGTAGTCGCGTACGCAGGTGCCGTCCGGCGTCGGGTAGTCGGCGCCGAAGATGCGGGGCGCCTCGCCCGCCGTCAGCTTCTCGAAGACCATCGGGACGATGTTGAAGACACCGGTGTCGGCGAGCTCGGGCGTGGCCGCGCCCGCCACGTTGAAATAGCGCAGGGACGCCGTCGCCAGGCCCGTCGCGCGGCCGGTCGCCCGGACCAGCCACTCGCCCGCGAGCTTCGTCTCGCCGTAGGGGGACATGGGCAGGCAGGGGGTGTCCTCCGTGACGAGGCCCCCGTCCAGCGTCGCCTCGTCCGGCATGCCGTACACCGCCGCCGACGAGGAGAACACGAACGCGCGCACGCCCGCCGCGGTCACCGCCTCCAGCAGGACCCGCAGGCCCTCCACGTTCTCGCGGTAGTAGCGCAGCGGCTGCTCGACCGACTCGCCGACCTGCTTCTTCGCCGCGAGGTGGATGATGCCGGTGACCGGGTGGGCGGCCAGGGTGCGGTCCAGGAGCGCGCGGTCGAGCGTGGAGCCCACCACCAGTTCCACGCCGGAGGGCACCCGGTCGCGCACGCCGGTGGACAGGTCGTCGTAGACGACGGCCCGCTCGCCCGCCGCGCGCAGGGCGTGCACCACGTGCGCGCCGATGTAACCGGCCCCGCCGGTGATCAGCCAGGTCATGTCGGTGAGGTCTCCTCGTCCGTCGGAACGTTCAGTGAAGCAGGCGGGCGGCCCTGCGCCGCACCACGGTCGCCACGCCGCGCACCCCCGGCGCCGTGCGCAGCGCGAGGGCCCCGGAGTGGGTGGCGTACGGCTGCGCGAGGAGCACCCCGTGGCGACGGCTCGGTACGGCGACGCGGCGCAGCAGGCCGGGGCGGCGCACCGCGTGGGCGGTGGCGTCGCGGTGGGAGCCGTCGGCGAAGTGCAGCCGCAGCCGGACGTCCCAGGTGCCGGGGCGGCCGAGGGCGGACAGGTCGAGGGCGACCGTCGCCGTCCACAGGTCGTCCGGCAGGGCGGTGAAGGCGGCGGTGCGGTGCTGGACGGTGGTGCCGTGCTGCCGGTCGACGAGGTCCACGTCCACCGTGCGCGGCCCGGCGTCGGCGACGCGGCCGTACAGCTCGTGCAGCAGGAGCCGGAGCCGGGTGCCGCGGGCGCGGGGCCGCAGTTCACCGTCGACGGCGACCGGCAGCAGGTCCATCGGGCGGTGGAGGAGGTGGTCGAGGGTGACCTGGGGGAGGTCGGCCGACCAGGCGGGCGTGCCGTCGGGCGCGTACGCGTACGGCGGGCAGAGCCGGGCCGGGCGCGCGGCGACCTCCTTGAGGCGCGGCAGGTCGCGCGGTTCGGCGGCGGCGAGGATCACCCGGCCGACGACCCGGCCCGGCGCGGGCGCGGCCTCGAAGTCGGCGGTGTCGAAGGTCTCCAGGTAGGCGCGGGTGCGCTTCCACCAGTCGGTGCGGTACTCGGCGCCGCGCAGGTCGAGTTCGCGGGCGTACATCCGCAGGGAGTGGTCGAGGAAGTGGGCCCGGGCGGCCCGGGCGAGCCGCTTGCACGACGCGGCGAGGAGGATCTCGACGGCCTGGCGGTGGGCGTCGAGGCGGGCCTGCCAGTTGTCGATGCCGGCCCGGTCCAGGGAGATCGAGAGCTTCTCGGCGGCGCGGCGCACGTGCCACACGTAGACGGTGTCGGGGACGAGGGCCATGCGCGGGGCGGCGGCGAGGACCCGCGCGGTGAACACGAAGTCCTCGTAGACGAACCGGCCGTCGGGGAAGCGGATGCCGTGCTCGCGCAGGAAGTCGGTCCGGTACAGCTTGTTGACGCACAGCGTGTCGTGGACCAGGCGCGGGCGGCGGGTGGGGCGGGCGACCACGGACGCCTTCGCGTACAGCTCGGGCTGCCAGGGAACCTCGTGCCCGGACGGGAGTTCGCGCCGCACGCACAGTCCGGCGGCGACCTGCGCGTCGTGCGCGACCGCCGCGCCGAGCAGCGCGTCGACCGCGCCGGGCGGCAGCACGTCGTCGCTGTCGAGGAACATCACGTACCGGGCCGCGGCCCGGTCGATGCCGTCGTTGCGCGGAGTGCCGCAGCCGCCGCTGTTGGCCGCGCGGTGCACCACCGTCAGGCGCGACTCGCGCGCGGCGAGCCCGTCCAGGAGCGCTCCGCTGCCGTCCGTGGAGCAGTCGTCGACCGCGATCACCTCGCGCACGGCGGGACCCTGGGCGAGGGCGGAGCGCACCGCGTCGGCGACGTGGGCGGCATCGTCGTAACCGATCACGACGACCGTGACGCACGGGTCTTCCGATGCTGCGGGGGCAGGGGCCGACCGGCCGGGCTCGATGGGTTCCACGGGTGAATCTTAGGGGTTTCAGGTAATTGTCCGGTAAGCCGGAAGTTTTACTCTTTCGTGCCTCTCCAAAGGGAACGGAACGACACGAACACCCCTCCGAGGAGAAGGGCGTTGCGCACGGCCATCACCGCGCAGCCGGTCCACGTCCCCGCCATCACGTCCTCGTAGAGCACCGGGTACGCGAGCGCGCTGACGCCCGCCGCCGCCACCACCAGGAGTGCGACCGTGCGCTGGGTGGTGTACGTGGAGGTGAGGCAGACGGCGGCCAGGCCGAGCAGCCAGATCAGGTACTGCGGGCTGATCACGCGGCTGGTGACCGTGAACATCAGCACGGCGCAGAGCGCGGCGTCGAACGGCGTCGCCGCCGAGTAGGCGCGGCACCGCACCCGCCACCACAGCAGCAGTCCGAAGGCCGCCGCCGTCAGCGCGAGCGACGCCGTCGCGACGACGTGCACGTACGGGCCGGTGAACTCCATCGCCCCGTACTGGTAGCGGACCTGCCCCGGCCAGCCGAAGCGGCGCGCGAGCATCAGCGCGGTCCCGCCGAGCGACTCGATCTGCACCCCGCGCCCGCCCTGCTCGCGCAGGAACGAGAACGGCGAGCGGAAGGCGAGCGCGAGGACGAGCAGCAGCGCGGCGGCGGAGACGAGCGCCGAGCCCCAGGCCTGCCGGGTCGTCCGGCCCCGCGGAGCGCCGAGCAGGGTCAGCGCCGGCCACACCTTCACCAGCGCGCCGCACGCCGCGAGGAACCCGGCCGCGCGCGGCGCCCGGTCCATCGCGAGCAGGGCGAGGACGGCGAACGCGGTGACCTGGACGTCGTAGCGGGCGAGCGGGATGTGCAGCAGCAGCGGCAGTCCGGCCACCCAGAGCCAGGCGCCGCGCGGATCACGGTCGCCGCGCGCGAGCGCGTACGTGACGAGCGCGTCGGTGGCGAGGGTGAGGGCGACGAACGCCTGGAAGTAGCTGAGCCAGGGGAGCAGCCCCGGCGCGAGCAGCACCGGGCCCGCGCCCGGCGGGTACTGCCACAGCGGGTCGTCCGCCGGGAAGGTGCCGTGGGCGAGGATCCCGTACCAGTGGGCGTACAGGCCGTGCACCTCGCGGGCGACGCCGCCGACCCCGAGCGGGGCGGACCCGTCGCGGGCGAGCAGCAGGAGCGCAGCGGCGCGGGTGAGCAGCCAGGTGACCGGGAGGGCGGCCCGGGCGAGACGGCCGGGGCGGACCCAGGTGGCGTGGATCGGGGCGCGGGTGGTCGGACGCGACCTGGTGTCGAGTGTCACGGTTCGGGAGCGTATGTCCCGAAACGCGGTCGGTCAGAGCGCCGCTCCGTCCAGCGCCTCCGTCAGCCGGTTCAGGCGCTCGCGCAGGTCCTCGATCTCGGCCAGCTCGAAGCCGGTCGCCTGCGCGATCTTCTGCGGGACGGTCACGGCGCGCTCCTTGAGGGCGGCGCCGGCCGCGGTGAGCGTGACGGTCACCGACCGCTCGTCGCGCGCGCTGCGCTCGCGGCGCACCAGGCCGTTCGCCTCCAGGCGCTTGAGCAGCGGGGAGAGCGTGCCGGAGTCGAGGCGCAGCCGCTCGCCGAGCCCCTTCACCGGCAGCCCCTCGTCCGCGGGGGCCTCCCAGAGCGCGAGCATGACCAGGTACTGGGGGTAGGTGAGGCCCAGGTCCTTGAGGAGCGTGCGGTAGACGCCGCCGAAGGCGCGGGTCGCCGCGTTCAGGGAGAAGCAGATCTGCCGGTCGAGCCGCAGGTAGTCGTCATTGCTGGCCATGTCCTCAGGGTAACCCTCGACGTGATTGAGTTGTGCACAATTGAATTGCGTGCTCTACTTATGGCTGTACTCACGGAACGCACCGAACCGTGAACCGTGCATCGTCGAACCCGAGAGGCAGGTCCCTCATGGACGCCATCTACACCGCCGTCGCCACCGCCACCCACGGCCGCGACGGCCGCGCCGTCTCCTCCGACGGTGTCGTCGACCTCCAGCTCGGCATCCCCACGGAGATGGGCGGCAACGGCCAGGGGTCGAACCCGGAGCAGCTCTTCGCCGCCGGTTACGCCGCCTGTTTCGGCAGCGCCCTCGGTCTCGTCGGGCGCGCCGCGAAGGTGGACGTCGCCGACGCCGCCGTCACCGCCGAGGTCTCCATCGGCAAGCAGGGCGAGGGCTTCGGCCTCGCCGTCGTGCTCCGCGTCGAGCTGCCGGACGCGGTCGACGCCGAGACGGGCCGCAAGCTGGTCGAGCAGGCCCACCAGGTGTGCCCGTACTCGAACGCGACCCGGGGCAACATCGACGTCGAGCTCGTCATCGAGTAGTCCTCAACGGGTGCGCGGCGAGCCCCCGTTGACCCGGGCGAGCACCTCGCCGGTCCGGGGGCTCCAGGCCACCACGACCGCCTCGGGCGGCAGCTTCTGCTCCTTGTCGAGCAGCAGCCAGTGCACGTCGTAGCGGTGCGCGATCGCCGCGCGCTCCGAGGGGGTCGAGCCGGGGGAGAGGTACGCGCGGACCGCGGTCAGGCGACGGTTCCGTTCCCGCTCGTCGAGCGAGGGGTCCGGCCAGGCCGGGGCGACCAGGTTCGGGCCGTAGCCCGGCAGCGAGCGGGTCGGCCGGTAGCCGTTCGTCAGGACCACGTCGCCGGGCGGGACGTGCTGCGCCGCCCAGGCGTACGTCGGCCACATCGGGGGCTGGTCCAGGACCCGCGGCACCACCGCGCCGCCCTGCACCGCGACGAACCCGACCACCGCGCCCGCCGCGGCGGCCGCGCCCAGGACGCGGCGCGGCCACGTCCACGGGCGCGGGGCCGCGAGCGCGATCGCGAGGGAGAACTGCGGCGGGACGAGGGCGAGGCCCATGATCCGGCCGTACGTGTAGTGGCCGGTGGCCCAGCCGTAGGCGATGACCAGGACGTCCGCCGCGAAGATGAGGGCGAGGGGGTCGCGGGGGTTGCGGCGGAAGCGGTGGGCGAGGGCCGGGAGGCCGAGGAACGCCAGCCAGAAGCGTTGCGGTAGGTCGGTGTAGAGCTGGTGGTGGATGGCGTCGACGCTGGTGTCTCCGACCAGGGTCAGGACGTCGTAGTAGGGCCAGATCAACGTGACGGTCGCCGTTGCCAGGAGCGCCGTTGCCCAGCGGGTGAGCTGTTTGTGTGCCGGTTCGTCGTGGCTGGTCGCGCCCCGCGGCGGAGCCGCTGATCGATACAGCCCCGCGCCCCTGGCCGTACCGATCCTTGCCGCGCCGATTGCTGTGACGCCGATCAGGGCCGCCACCGACGTGATCGGGTGGATCAGGAGGATCGCGGCCACCAGGATTCCGAGGCCCGCGTAGCTCGCGTACGGACCCCGGCCTCCCAGGCGGTACGCCCACGCCCAGGCCCAGAACGTCAGGCCGATCGCGAACGTCGACGGGTAGCCGAGGTTGCCCGTCATGGAGAGCAGGCCCAGGTAGCCGCTCCACCAGGCCGTGCGGGTGCCCCAGAGCAGGGTCATCGCGAACAGGGCCAGGACCGGCGCCCATTGGCGGGACGTCAGGACGCGGACGAAGCGGTTCAGGCCGGTGAGCAGGACCAGCAGGTTGAGGGGGCCCGCCAGTTTGACGACCTCCCAGCCCGCGAGGCCGGTGAGGCGGGCGAAGACGCCCTGGGCGACCGCGTACGGGGAGTAGTAGGGGCTGCCCGCTCCCGGCAGGTCGGCCATGGGGTGGCGCGGGTGGAGCAGGTTCGCCTTGAGCCGTTCGACGACCGCCGCGTGCTGGCCGAAGTCGCAGCACATCGGCACCCGCCAGTACGCGAGCGTCATCACCAGCCAGAACAGGCCGCCGAACACGAAGAACGGCGTGGGGCGCCAGAACCGGCCGCCGCGCAGCGCGGTCGCGCCGCGGACGGCCCGTCTGCCGAGCGTGGAGACGGTCATCGCATCAGCCGTTCCGCCACCCGCGCCGCCGCCCGCCCGTCGTCCAGGTCGCAGTAGGCGGCGCGGAACGCGTCGTAGGCGTCCGCGTGCCGGGCCGTGATCGCGTCGAGGTCGCGCAGCGCGCCGACGACCTCGGCGGTGTCGGTGAGGAGCGGGCCCGGGGCCTGGCCCTCGAAGTCGAGGTAGAAGCCGCGCACCGTGTCCCGGTAGTGCTCCAGGTCGTACGTGTGGAAGAGCATCGGGCGGCCGGTGTGCGCGAAGTCGAACATCAGGGACGAGTAGTCCGTCACCAGGACGTCCGCGATCAGCAGGAGTTCGGCCGCGCCGGGGTGGTCGGTGACGTCCCGGACGAAGGGCGCGCGGGCGCCGGTGAGCCGGCCCGTGGTGCGGGGGTGCTTGCGGACCAGCAGGACGTGGTCGGCGGCGAGTTCGCGTTCGGCCGCCGCGAGGTCGAGGGCGGGCTCGTGGCGGTAGCGGCCGGGGGAGTGCGCGAGGTGGTCGCGGTAGGTCGGCGCGTAGAGGACGATCCGTTTGCCGGGGGCGATGTCGAGGTCGCGGCGGAGCCGCTCGGTCTCCTTGCGGCGGTCGTCGGGGGCGGCGAAGAGGATGTCGTTGCGCGGTGAGCCGGCCGCCAGGACCTCGCCGTCGTAGGCGAGGGCGCGGGACAGGTGCGGGGTCGACCAGCGGGACGGGGCGACCAGGACGTCCCACTGCCGGGACAGCTTCGGCAGCAGCGCCAGGTCGTCGTGGTCGGCGTACAGGGTGTCGGTGAGGTCGGTGCCGATGCGCTTGAGCGGGGCGCCGTCCCAGGTCTGGACGACGGTCTGGCCCTCGCGGCGCTCGAAGAAGTCCGGCAGCTGGTGGGCGGTGACGATGCGGCGGCAGCGGGCCAGGGCCGCGTACCAGGCCGCCGAGAACTCCTCGACGCCCGTGGCGGAGGCGGGGACCCGCGTGCGGCCGTCGCGGGTCACCCACAGGTGCTCGACGTCGGTGCCGCGCCGCACCAGCTCCGCGTGGACGGCGCGCGGCGAGTCCCCGTCGACGTACAGGACCGCGTCCCTGAGCGGGAGCCGGCGCTGGGCGGGGTAGTGCACGGTCCGCAGGCGGTGGCGACGGTAGGCGCCCCGGTCGGCGGGGGAGAGCGCCGGGCCCGCCTCGATGAGCAGCCGGTCGCCGAAGCGCCGGTCGAGCGTGAACTCCCGGTCGCTGTCGGGGTGGTGGCGTGGCAGCTCCGCGCCGGCCGAGGTCAGCACGCGGACCGGGACGCCGTCGCCGTACCGGTCGTCCGCCTCCCGGACGAACGCGTACCAGCGGCCCTCCCACAGCCGGGTGGGGGCGACGACCGCGCGGAACCGGTCGCCGCCGCGGGCCAGCGGCACCGTCACCTCCTCGGTCGTCGAGCTGTGCCGCAGCACGAACTCCGGCTCGCGCCAGGAGAGTTCGGACACCGTGCCCTCGACCACGCAGGAGCCGTCGCCCGCCCAGGCGACCAGTTCCGCGATCGGCTGCCGGGTCAGTTCGACGACGAGCTGGCCCTGGTCGTTGGCGGTCGCGCACAGCTCGCGGCCGCCGGCCGGGTACCGGGCCGGCGGCAGGTCGAGCGCCGCGGCCACCGAGCGGGTCTTCCCGTCCGGCAGCACGAAGTTGACCTGCCAGCGGTCGCCGTGGGCCGGCTCGACCTCCTTCGGCGCGCGGTGCGGCGGCTGCGGCACCCCGGCCGGGTCGGCGAGCGGGAAGCGCACCAGGAAGCGGCCGCCCGCGCAGGTCACCGGGTAGGCGAACTCGGTGCCCGAGTGCTTGTGGGTCAGGCGCAGGGTGCGCGGCTCGATGCCGTTCAGGAGCCGGCCGGTGAGCACCACCTCGTCGTTCTCCAGGCGGTGCTCGTCGGCGAGCGCCGCGTACGCCACCACCTTCAGGACGAGCCGGCCCTTGGTGAAGGCGACGACGAGCCGGGTGCCGTCGCCGAGGTCGCGCACCAGGTTCTGCTGCGCGGAGCCGTCGGCCGCGCGCAGGGCGGCGCGGCGCAGCCGGCCGTGCCCGGCGACGACGACGCCGAGGTCCCAGGTGCCGGGCCGCAGCCGGCCCTTCACCTTCAGCTTCTCCGGGTCGATCGTCATCGTGAAGCCGGAGTGGTCGTAACTGTGCAGCTCCTGGCGGGAGTCGGCGGTGGCCCGCGGGTCGGGGGCGGTGCGGGTGGGGACGCGGCGGATCTGGGTGCGGCTGTTCGCCGCCTTCAGCAGGCCCGTCCTGACCGAGTGGCCGGGCCGGGCGGCCGCGAGGTTCTTCACGTACGCGTAGCCGCTGATCCGCAGCTTGCCGTCGGCGCCCCACACCGTCTCGCGGACCCGTGCCACCACCGGCAGCTCGCGCTTGCCGACCTTCACGAGCCGCTCCGGGAGGCGGCTCAGGCCCGGGTAGGCGGCGGTGTGCCGGAGCGCTCCGCGGACCTGGAAGGCGGTGCCGTTGCGGCGCTCGAAGGACAGCAGGCGCACCAGGTCGTCGAGGCGGCGCTCCCGGACGAGGTGCCACTTGACGCGCAGGTCGAGGGGGAGGCCGTCGGCGACCGCCGGGTCGGCGCGGCGCAGGAACGCGGCGGTGTCGTCGAGGAACGCGCCGCGGTACTCGGGCCCGCCCATCGGCAGCCCGTCGAGGAAGTAGACGAAGTCGTCGCGCAGGCAGGACGTGTCGTACGTCCTCTTCAGCTCGGGCCGGTCGGGGAAGCGCTCGGCGAGGAACCGGCTGACGTGGTCGCAGGCCGCGATCCGGTCCCGTACGCCCTTGACGTCGGTGCGGCGCCGGGTGATCGAGCCCTCCCGCACCCGCCAGTAGTAGACGTGGTCGTCGAGCACGTCGACGCTCTCCGCGAGGAAGTGCGCCGGGATCATCACGGGCGTGTCCTCGTAGAGCTTGCCCTCGGGGAAGGTGAAGCCGTGCCGGTCCCAGAACGCCCGCCGGAAGACCTTGTTCCAGGCGACGCGGTCGGAGAGGAGCTGCCGGTCGCGGGTGATGTGGGTGCGCTCGCGGCGCCGCGTCAGCCACTTGTACTGCCAGGCCTGGCTCCGGCCGCGCTCGTTGAGCCGCCACACGTTGCCGGTCGCGAAGTCCGAGCCGGTCCTGGTGAGGCTGGCGGTCATCCGCTCGTACGCGTCGTGCGGCACGACGTCGTCGCTGTCGACGAAGGTGAGGAACTCGGCCTCGGGGTCCGCGTGCCGCACACCGGCGTTGCGGGCGGCGCTCAGTCCGGCGTTGTCCTGCCGGACGTAGCGGAACCTGGGGTCACGCTCGGTGAAGGCGCGGGCGATCCGGGGGCTGTCGTCCGTGGACCCGTCGTCCACGAGGACCACCTCGAGGTCGGTGAGGGTCTGGGCGGCGATCGACTCCAGGCATTCGGCCAGGTAGTCCTCGACGTTGTAGACGGGCACGACGACGCTGAGGCGGGGGTGGCGTGGCGTTTGCGGCATTCATCCGTTCTGCCCGCTTGCGTCAACATTCTTGCCGTCGGTAATCCGTGTGGGTGACTGTGCCCTGGTGGTGCCCCTGGCGGCACCCCCGGTGGCGCCGCCGACAGGGCGCCCCGATCAAACCCCTGCGCGGACGAACCGCCGTAGTACCGTCAGGCGCTATGTCCCGATTCTCCGTAGTTGTCCCCGCCTATCGCGTCCAGGGCTACCTCCGTGAGTGCCTGGACTCCGTCCTGACGCAGAGTCACACCGACTGGCAGCTCACCGTCGTCGACGACGCCTCGCCGGACGCCTCCGGGGCGATCGCCGAGGAGTATGCGGAGCGCGATCCGCGGGTGCAAGCCGTCCGGCTCCCGGAGCGCGCCGGCGTCGGCGCCGCCCGCAACACCGGCGCCCGGCACGCCACCGGCGACTACCTGCTCTTCCTCGACGCCGACGACACCCTGCTGCCCGGCGCCCTCGCCGCGATCGACGCCGCGCTCACCGAGGGCGGCGACCCCGACGTGCTCGTCTACGGGCACGACCGCACCGACTGGTGGGACAAGGTGTGGGGCGGCGGCGACGACTTCGGGGCGGGCGATCCGCTCGCCCTCACCCCCGCCGCCTGGAACCGCGCCGTACGCCGCGACTTCTGGACGGAGCGCGCCCTCGCATTCGCCCCCGAGGGCCCGTACGAGGACGTCGTCCCCGCCCACCGCACCGTCCTGGAGGCGACGGCCCTCGCCACCCTGCCCCGCCCCTGCGTCCGCTGGCGCAAGCGCCGCGCGGGCAGCATCGGCGGCACCCCTGGCCCGCAGCACCTCGCCGTCGTGGAGCGGTACGGGGAGCTGCTCGCCGCGACGTCCGCCGCGGCCCGGCTCTTCCCGGTCGCGGTCGGCCGGATCCTCGCCGTCCTCGACGACGGCTCGCGCACCGCCCCCGCCGACCGCCCCGAACTCTTCCGCCTCGCCGCCGAACTGCACCGCGCCCACCGCCCGGTCGGGCACACCCCGGAAGGCCCCCGCGAGCAGGCCCTCGCGGCCGGCTCCTGGTCCGCGTACGAGAAGGCCGAGAAGGCCAGGTCCCGGAAGAAGTCGGTGCGTTCGGCGCTCGTCCGGCGCAAGAAGAAGATCCGCTCGCGCGTCATGAAGGCCGCCTACCGCACCGATCTGCGCACCGCCCGCCTCGACCCGGACCTCGCCGTCTACGGCGCGTACTGGAACCGCGGCGTCAGCTGCAACCCGGCCGCCATCCACGCCAGGGCCCGCGAGATCGCCCCGCACGTCAACGGCGTCTTCGTGGTCTCCAGCCGCCACCAGGACCGGGTCCCCGACGGCGTCCCGTACGTCATCGAGGGCTCGCGCCGCTACTGGCAGACCATGGCCACGGCCACGTACCTGATCAACAACTCGTCGTTCCCCGGCGGCTTCACCAAGCGCCCCGGCCAGGTCTACCTCCAGACCCACCACGGCACCCCGCTCAAGAAGATGGGCCTCGACCAGCGCCGCTACCCGGCCGGCACGCACGGCATCAGCTTCGCCAAGGTCCTCGCCCACACCGACCAGTGGGACTACAGCCTGTCCAGCAACCCGCACTCCACCCAGGTGTGGGAGCGGGTGTACCCGTCGGCCGCGTACACGCCCCTGGAGGCCGGCTATCCGCGCAACGACGTCTACTTCACCACCGGCGACGACGAGATCCGCCGCATCCGCCGGGAGCTGGGCATCGCCGACGGGCAGCGCGCCGTCCTCTACGCGCCCACCCACCGCGACTACCAGAAGGGCTTCCTGCCCCGCCTCGACCTCGCCCGGTTCGCCGACGCCCTCGGCGACGACCACGTCGTGCTGGTCCGCGCGCACTACTTCTACGGGACGCGGGCCGGGCTCGCCGACGCCCATCCGCGCCTCCTCGACGTCACCGGCCACGACCGCGTCGAGGACCTCTGCCTCGCCGCGGACGCGCTGGTCACCGACTACTCGTCCCTGATGTTCGACTACGCGTGCCTGGACCGGCCGATCGTCACGTACGCCCCCGACTGGCAGGCCTACCGGCTCGCCCGCGGCACCTACTTCGACCTCCTGTCGGGACTGCCGGGCGACACCCCGGGCGCCGTCGCCGTCACCGAGGAGGAGCTGCTCGCGCACTTCCGGGACGGCACCTGGGACACGGCCGCGACGACCCGGCTGCGGTCCGCGTTCCGCGAGCGGTTCTGCGGCTACGACGACGGGCACGCGGCGGACCGCGTGGTGCAGGCACTGTTTCTGAACGGGTGACGTTCGCGCGGCGCGGGCCGCCGGAGCCCGGGGCCCGGCCGGCCGGTCGGACAAGCTCGGCACATGCCGCTGAACACGCAGCTCGGGCCCGTGCGCGCACGGGCCCGAGGGCCTGTCTCCCAGGAGGGACCTGGGAGACAGGCCCTCGCCGTCGGCGTCCCCGGCGCCGTCGCCCTGGTCCTGGCCCTGTGGCACCTGGACCGCGGGACGATGTGGCGCGACGAGGCCGCCACCGTGATGGTCGCCTCCCGCTCCCTGCCGCAGCTGTGGCACGTGCTCGGCACGGTCGACGCCGTGCACGGCCTCTACTACCTGCTGATGCACTTCGTGCTGCCGCTGCACCCGGGCGAGTTCACGCTCCGGCTGCCGTCCGTCGCCGGGGCCGCCGCCACGGCCTGCCTGGTCGCCGCGCTCGGCACCCGCCTGGTGCGGCCCCGGGTCGGCCTGTGGGCGGGACTGCTGTACGCCGTCTCGCCGTTCACCCAGTACTACGCGCAGGAGGGCCGCTCGTACGCCCTGGTCGCGGCCGGTGCGGCGGGCGCGACGCTGCTGCTCGTGCGCTGCGTGGACCGGCCCACGGCCCGCGCCTGGGCCGGGTACGCGGCGGCCGTCACGGTCACCGCCTGGCTGCACGAGTTCGCGGCCCTGGTGCTCGCCGCGCACGCCGTGACGCTCGCGGTGACCCGGGTGCCGGGGCGCGTGTGGCGCGGCTGGGGAGCCTCGGCCGGGTGCGCGGCACTGCTCCTGCTGCCGCTGGTCGCGGTGACGCACGGGCAGAGCGGGCAGGTCGCGTGGATCCGGCGGCCCGGCTGGACGGATGCCGCGGCGCTGCTGCGGGCGGCGACCGGACGCCACGAACTCCTGTGCGCGGCAACGCTCGCGCTGATCGCGCTGGCCGTGGCCCGGCCGTCGGCCCGGCGGGCGCCCGGCGCGTGCGGACTGGTCGCGACGGCCCTGCCGCTCGCCCTGGTCCCGCCGCTCGTCCTCTTCACGGCCTCCCAGTGGCATCCGCTGTACGCGGCCCGGTACGCGCTCTTCGCGTTCGCCGGGGTGCCGCTGCTGGTGGCGGCGGGCGCCGGGACGCTGCTGTCCCGGGTGCCGCGCCTGGTGCCGGGCGCCGCGACCCCGGCGCTCGCGGGCGCCGGCCTGGTCGCCGCCGTCTTCCTCGCCCAGCTGCCGCTCCAGGAGCAGCAGCGCTCGGCCGCCGCCCGGAGCGACGACCTCGGCGCCGTCGCCCGGCTGCTGGCGGCGCAACTGCGGCCGGGCGACCCGCTGTTGTACCTGCCCAAGACGGGCCGCCGGTACGTGGAGGCGTACCCGGCGTCGGTCGCGGGCGTCCGGGACGTGTCGCTGCGCACGTCGGGCGCCGCCTCCGGCACCCTCTACGGCATCGACGTCGGCCCCCGCGAACTGGCCGCCCGCATGGCCTGCCTGCCCCGCGTCAGCGTGCTCTACGACGCGGACGCCAGCCGGCCGGGCTGGCACACCCGCTCCACCGGCGAACGGGCCAAACTCGCCGTCCTGCACCGGGACTTCGTGCCGCTCGGCGAGGAGCGGCGCAGGAGCGGGCTGCTGGTGCTGTACGCACGGGTGGGCGGGCCCGCGCCGGGGTGTTGACGCCGGGCGTGACGACCTTGCGCGTACGGCAGTTGGTCAGGCATTGCCTCGGCATGCTGCGCCGACGCAACCGAGCCGAGAGGAACCGGCCTCATGCACGCATCCGCCTACGCCCACATGAAGCTCTGCGTCGACCAGTACCTGCCCGCGGAGGGCCGGCACCGCGTCGTCGACCTGGGGTCGCGCATCTCCGACAAGCAGGTCCGCACCCACCGCGCCCTGCTCACCGGGCACGACATCGACTACGTGGGCGTCGACGTGCTCGACGGGCGCAACGTGGACCGCGTGATGACCAAGCCGTACCGGATCCCGGTGAGGTCCAGGAGCGCCGACGTCGTCATCTCGGGGCAGGCCTTCGAGCACATCCCGTTCTTCTGGGCGACGATGCTGGAGATCGCCCGCGTGCTCAGGCCGGGCGGCACCGCCCTGATCACCGCGCCCTCGCGCGGCCACGTCCACGACGCGCAGGACTGCTGGCGCTACTACCCGGACGGGATGCGCGCGCTCGCCGCGTACACCGGGCTCGAACTCGTCGAGACGCACACGGACTTCCCGCCCTTCAAGGGCATCCGCCACGACTACCCGGCGATCGACGCCGCCCACTCCTACTGGGGCGACACCGTCGGCGTCTTCCGCCGCCCGCGCAAGTACCCGGCGCTGCGGATGCGGCTCGTGCGCGGGGTCACCTGCTGGTGGGCGAACCGGGTCGGGGGCGTGGAGGGGGTTCCGCTGCCCGGGGCGGTGGCGGGTCGGGAGCTGTGCGCGCGGCCGGCGGCGGCCCCGGCCCCGGTGCAGGAGCCGACCGGCTGAGGGCGCCGCATCGTACGGGCGCGCGGCACGCCGCACGGTGGGCCGCTGTGCCGGGCCGGGCCCCACCCGATGTGTACGTTGCCCGATATGCCCACTTTGCTACTCAGGTCCGGTCGGACGGCGGACGGCGTCCCCGTGCCGCGCGGACCCCGGCTGCCCGGCCTCGGCCCCGGATCCCCGGCGGCCCCCTGGAACCTCGCCCTGACCGGAGCCCTCACCGCCCTCGCCGTGCTGCTCGCCTGGCTGCACCGCTGGGCCGGCGACGACTCGCTCATCTACACCCGCGCCGTCCGCCAGATCCTCGCCGGGAACGGGCCCGTCCTCACCGCGGGGGAGCGCGTCGAGACCTCGACCGGCACCCTGTGGCAGTGGCTCGTCGCCGCCGCGTCCTGGCCGGGCGCCGACCCGCTGACCGTGGCCGTGTACCTGGGCCTGCCGTGCACCGCCGTGGCCCTCGCCCTCGGCGTCCGCGCCGCCTGCCGCTTCCACGGCACGGGCCTGCGGATGCTGCCCGTCGGCGTCCTCGTGCCGCTCGGCGTCGAGGTGTTCTGGGACTACGGCACCTCGGGCCTGGAGACCTCCCTCGTCTTCGCCTGGCTCGCCGCGGCCTGGTGGCTGCTGGTCACCGGGTACGCGGTCCCGGCCGGGCGGCGCCACCTCGTGACCTGCGTGGTGCTGTCCCTCGGGCCGCTGGTGCGGCCCGACATGGCCCTGGTCAGCGTCGTGTTCGCGGCGGCGCTGTGGTGGACGGTCCGGCCGGGCGTGCGGACGAGCGCGCTGTGGGCCCTCGCGGCGACCGCGCTGCCGCTGGCCCACGAGGTGTTCCGCGCGGGCTACTACGGCCTGCTCGTGCCGATGCCGGCCATCGCGAAGGAGGCCGGACAGCCGTTGTGGGAGCGGGGGTTCGTGTACCTCGGCGACTTCACCACGCCGTATCTGCTGTGGATCCCGCTCGCCCTGCTCGGCCTGTCCGGCGCGCTCGCCCTGCTGCGCGGACGCTCCGCACGGGCGGGGCGGGGCCGGGCCGTCGTCGCGGGCGCACCCGTCCTCGCGGGCCTGCTGTCCTGGGTGTACGTGGTGCGGGTCGGCGGTGACTTCATGCACGGGCGGATGCTGCTGCCCGGCCTCTTCCTGGCGCTGCTGCCCGTGCTCGTGCTGCCGGCCCGCCGCACCACCCTCGCCCTGGCGCTCGCGCTCGCCGCCTGGGCCGTGCCCTGCGCGCTGCTGTGGCAGGCGCCGCTGCGCGGCGGCGACACCATGTACACCGTCTACAACCAGCGGCTCAACTACCAGGACACCACGGGACAGCGGCACCCGATCACCCAGCGCGACCACGGCGCACGCCCGCTGCAACTCACCACGCAGCTGCGCAGGGCGCAGGCGAGCGGCGCGCGCTCGCTCGTCGTGGAGTACGTGTACCGCAAGCGGTTCGCCACCCTGCCGCTGCGCGCCGACCGGCCGGGCCCCGTCGCGCTCGGCGCCGTCGCCCTCGGGCACGCCGGGGTCGTCACCCCCCTCGACGGCCGCCTCGTCGACATCATGGGCCTCGGCAGCCCCTTCGGCGGCCACATCCACCCGTACTGGTTCGGCAAGGCCGGGCACGAGAAGGCGCTCGACCCGGCCTGGATCATCGCCGACTCCACGCCGCCCGGGACCGTGCCGCCGCCGGGCGTCGACCCGGCGAAGGTGGCGGCGGCCCGGCGCGCCCTCGGCTGCCCGGTGCTGCGGGACATGCTGGCGGCCGCCCGGGCGCCGCTGACCCCGCACCGCTTCTGGACCAACCTCACCGGCGCGTGGGAGCGCGGCGCCGTCCGCTTCCCGAACGACCCGCGCGCGGCCGAACCGGTGCTGTGTGCCGACAGGCCCTAGGGGGCGCAGGTCACGTCCGTGCCCCGGATGGACCAGCACGTGTGACCGAACGGGCGGTGGGGTGTTGGGCCCTTGATGAAGATCTTGCTCCGGCCCCCCGCCCTGTCCCGGCCCACCGTCCCCGGCGCCCGTCGCCCCGGCGCGCCACCGGGTGCGGCGCACCGCGGGTGGGCCGTGCCCGGCGCCGTCCTCGCCGGCACCGCGCTCGTCGGCCGGCGGGCCGCCGGGCTCGGGCAGTGGGTCGTCGACGACGCCGCCGTCACCTTCGCGTACGTCCGCAGCATCGGCGAGGGGCTCGGTCCCGTGCAGCAGCCGGGGGCCGGTCCCGTCGAGGGGTACTCGAATCCGGCGTGGGCCGCGCTGCTGCTCGTCGGCCGGGTGCTGGGGCTCTTCGACCACGGCGCCTGGTTCGGGGTGAGCGATCTCGCGCTGTTCCCGAAGGCGCTCGCGCTCGGCTGCGTCGCCGCGACGCTGGCGTGCGTCGGCGCGGTGGCGCGGGTGGCGCTGCCCGGGCGGGCCTGGCTGGTCGTCCTGCTCACGGGCGGTCTGCTCGCCGCCGACCACGCGTACGTCGTGTGGTGCTTCTCCGGCCTGGAGAACGCCCTGTACGGGTTCGCCGCCGCGGCGCTGGCCCTCGTCCTGGTCCGCGGTGACGGGCTCCGCCAGGCGGGAGGCGCCGCGCTGCTCGCCCTGCTCGCCGCCCTCACCCGGCCGGACGGGGCGGTCCTCGCCGCCGCCTACCCGCTGACCGTGCTGCTGCTGCGCCGGCCGGGAGCCGTCCGCGGCATCCTCGTCAACTGCGGTGTCTTCGCGGCGGGTTACGGGACCTTCCTGCTGGCGCGGCACGCCGTGTTCGGCCTGTGGGTGCCGAACACCGCCGTCGCCAAGTCCCAACGAACCCCGGAAATCGCCGAGTTGGCGAAGGTGTCCGAGCTGATCGGCTACGCGGGCTGGGCCCTGGTCCTGGTCTGCGCCGGCTGCGCGGGAGCCGTCGTGGCGCGCGGCGGACCGGTGCGCCGGACGGTCGGTGTGCTGTGCGTGCCGCTCGTCCTCACCCTGCTCGCGTACGGGGTGCTCGCGCCGGACTGGATGCCGCTGTACCGGTTCGCCACACCGGTGTGGGTGCTCGGCGCCGCCGTCGCCGCGCTCGCCGTCACCGCCGTCTGGGACGGGGCCCGGCCGCGGGCCAGGGCCGCCCTGGCCCTCTCCCTCGCGGGCGCGCTGACCCTCTCCGTCGCCGGGCAGCAGCAGCGCGACGAGGGCTTCCGGCGGGAACCGACGCTCTCCATGTGCTGGGTCGCCGACCGCTACGGCCGGACGTTCGACGCGTACGCCGACCGGCTCGCCCTGCGCCCCGGCGCCACCGTCGCACTGCCCGACCTGGGCGGGACCCTGCTCACCTCGCGGCTCCGCGTCGTCGACCTCGCGGGCCTCACGGACCGCAGGATCGCCGCCGCGTACGCCGCCGGCGACCGGGCCGGGCTGCGGCGGTACGTGGTGCGCGAGGTCCGGCCCGAGCTGCTCCACGTGCACGCCGCGTGGGTCGGCAGGACGGGGCTGACCCGGGCCCGTCTCGCCGCGGCCGGGTACGTCCCGCTGTACGTGGAGGACGACGGCGGCGACTACGTCCTGGCCTCCGCGGTCCCCGGCGGCCCGCGCCGCGTCGCCGCGGTGCGGGAGTGGGCCGGGCCCCGGCTCGACCGGATGCTGCACGAGAAGCACGCGGAGGGCGGCCGCCTCGGCGACTGCGGAGCGCGGCTCACCCCGGAGCGGGTCGCCTCGGCCGCGCGACCGGCCATGACACGCCCGCACCCGCTCGTACCGGGCAGCCCGCCGGACACCACCGCGGAACCGATTCCCCTGGCCCCCGTGCGGAGCGCTCCCGTCGTCGTCGCGGAGGCCCCCCTGCGATGACCACGATCCTCGTCCCCCGCCAGTCACCCGCGCGGCGGCGCCCCCGCTCCGACCGCCTCGACTCCCTCACCGGGCTGCGCTTCCTCGCCGCGTTCGCCGTGTTCACGCACCACTTCACCGGTGTCAGCGCCGCCGGCGGGGTCGCCCACGCCCCGCTCCTGTTCCCGTACTCGACGATGGGGGTCAACGGCGTCGGGTTCTTCTTCGTCCTGTCCGGGTTCCTGCTGGCGTGGGGGCACCGGTCCGGCACGCCGGCCCGGGTCTTCTACCGGCGGCGGGCCGGCCGCATCCTGCCGCTGCACCTCGCCGCGACCGTGCCGTGCCTGTGGGTGTTCCACCTGTGGGGCGGCGTCCCGTTCGACCTCGCGAGCTTCCTCGCGTCGCTCGTCCTGCTGCAGACCTGGTTCCCTGACGTCGTACCGATGTTCCCGGGCAACGGGGTCTCGTGGACCCTGAGCGTGGAGGTCTTCTTCTACCTGCTGTTCCCGCTGGTGATCCGGGGCGCGTACCGGCTGCGCACCCGCACCCTGCTGGCCCTCTCGGCCGCCGGGCTCGTCGCGATGTGGGGCCTCAACTGGTGGGCCGCCGTGCACCTTTCGCCGTCCCGCGCCGAGTGGGTGATGCGTCTGCCGGTGACCCGGCTGCCCGAGTTCGCGCTCGGTCTGACGCTCGCGCTCGCGGTCGGCCGCGGGCTGCGGCTGCCGCTGCGGCCCGGAGTCCTGGCCGCGCTGTTCGCCGCGTACACGGTCGGGTACGTCCACCGGGACGCCTGGTTCGCCGAAGCCGTGGCCGATCAACTCGCCTGGTCCGTCCGGCCCTTGGTCGCGCTGTTCTCGGTGGCGGTGATCGTCGCCTGCGCGGGGCGCGAGCGGGAGGGGCGGCGCGGCTGGCTCTGCTCGGCGGTCATGGTGCGGCTGGGCGCCTGGTCCTACGCCTTCTACCTGCTGCACCAGACGGTCAACCGGCTGATCCTCGACCGCTGGGGCAGGCCCGACCCGACGAACCTCTCGGTCTTCACCCTGCTCGGTGTCGCGGCCGTCGTCGTCGCCCTGTCCTGGGCCGCGTACCGGTACGTCGAGGAGCCCGCCCGCCGCTGGTGGGCCCGGCGTCAACCTACGTGACGTAACGGCCAGTTGACGGATTGTGACAGGAAGGGTGAATTGCGCGTACTGTCCCGCTGCATGGCATGGAAGAAAGCCGTCAACGGCGCACTCCGGACACTCACCGGATACCAGCTGACCCGCCCGGAGGTGCCCGCCCAGCGCGCCCAGGCCCCGAAGCCGACCCCTCCTGCGCCTGCTCCACAGCCCCAGGCGCAGCCCAAGCCGAAGCCGAAGCCGAAGGAGCTCAAGCTCCCCGTCGACTACGACGACGAGGCCAAGGACACGATCCGCGCGGTGAAGCCGTGGACCATGACGTCCCCCGAGCGGCTCAACGCGTTCATCCTCGCCACCCGGCACATCGTCAGGCACGGCATCCCCGGCGACATCGTCGAGTGCGGCGTGTGGCGCGGCGGTTCGATGCAGGCGTGCGCGAAGACGCTGCTCGGCGCCGGTGCCACGGACCGCGACCTGTACCTCTTCGACACGTACGAGGGGATGACCGAGCCCACCGACGAGGACCTGCGGCGCGACGGCAAGCCGGCCGCCGAGCTCCTCGCCGCGCAGGGCAAGGACCGCCCGGTGTGGGCCGTCGCCAGTCTCGACGACGTCAAGTCCGGCTTCGAGAAGGTCCCTTACCCGGCCGAGCGCATCCACTACGTGCAGGGCAAGGTCGAGGACACCGTCCCCGCCCAGGCACCCGACAAGATCGCGATCCTGCGGCTCGACACCGACTGGTACGCGTCCACGAAGCACGAACTCGACCACCTCTACGACCGGTTGGTGCCCGGCGGCGTGCTGCTCATCGACGACTACGGCTACTGGCAGGGCTCCCGCCAGGCCGTCGACGAGTTCCTGGAGCGCACCGGCGAGCGCCTGCTGCTGCTCCGCATGGACGAGGGCCGCATCGCCGTCAAGCCCTGACCCGCCGGCAGGTCCCGGCCCCCGGCGCGGTCGCCGGGGGCCTTCGTGCGATCACCCGTATGGCCCAGTGCAAGTGACCGGGCGCGGCGACGCCTGTTGTTAACGAGTAGGCCTCCCGCAGTTCTCCGGAAGGATTGTGCGCCGCGCATGACACCCCGACTGTCCGTCGTCGTCCCGATCTACAACGTCGAGGAGTTCCTCGACCCGTGCCTGCGCTCTCTGGCCGACCAGACGGCGCACGACCTGGAAGTCGTCATGATCGACGACGGGTCCACCGACGACAGTCCGGAGGTCGCCCGCGCCTTCGCCGACGCGGATGAACGGTTCGTCCTGGTCCGGCAGGAGAACGCCGGCCTCGGAGCCGCCCGCAACGCCGGCGTGCGCCGCGCCACCGGCGCGCACCTCGCCTTCGTCGACAGCGACGACGTCGTACCGCCCGACGCGTACGAGCGGATGCTGGCCGCTCTGGAGCGCACCGGCTCCGACTTCGCCACCGGCAACGTGCACCGGCTGCGCGTCGACGGCGTCCAGGAACAGTCGCCGATGTTCCGCCGGATGATGGCCGAGGACCGCGACGCCACCCACGTCACCGAGCACTGGGCCCTGATCGGCGACCGCATCGCCTGCAACAAGGTGTTCCGCCGCGACTTCTGGGACCGGCACGGCCTCGCCTTCCCCGAGGGCGTGCTCTTCGAGGACACCCCGGTCACCGTGCCCGCGCACTTCCTCGCCTCCCGCGTCGACGTGCTGAGCGAGCCGGTCTACCTGTGGCGCGACCGCGACGGCTCCATCACCAACCGGCGCGCCCAGGTCCGCGCCGTCCGCGACCGCACCGCCGCCGTGCTCTCGGCGAGCGGCTTCCTCGGCGAGCGGGCCGGGCAGGCGCGCGCCGCCAAGGACCCGCGCTCCGAAGCGCTCTGGCGCGAGGGCAAGCGGCGCTACGACACCTCCGTGCTCACCGGCGACCTGTGGCTGTTCATGCAGGCCCTGCCGCACGGCGAGCACGCCTTCCACGAGGCGTTCCTGGACCGGGCCCGCGCCTTCGCCGCGACTGTCGATCCCGGCGTGCTCGCCGAGCTGCCCCTCGCCCTCCGCGTGCGATGGCACCTCGTCCAGCACGCCGGGATCGACGAACTGCTGGCGTTCATGGCGTACGAGAAGGTGAACCGCGGCGCGTTCCGGGTGCGGGGACTGCTGCGCAAGCGGGCCGTGTTCCCCGGCGTCGTCGCCCGCACCCCGCGCCGGGTCGGCGGCATCGGCCGCCCGGACCTGCCGCTCGAGGCCCGGCTCACCCAGGCCAGCTGGGGCGAGGACGGCACGCTGCGGCTCAAGGGCTTCGGCTACGTCCGCAACCTGCCGGCCGGACGGGTCGGGGCCCGCGCCCGCGTGGCGTGGCTGCGGGCCGGCAAGCGCCGTGCGGTCCCGGTGAAGCTGAGCACGGTGCGCGAGCGGGCGGCGACGTACCACTCGCGGCAGACGCTGCACAGCTACGACCGGTCCGGCTTCGAGGCCGTCGTCGACCCGCGCAAGCTGGTGACCGGGCGGGCCTCCACCACCTGGAACCTGGAGATGGCGGCGCTCGCCGGCGGTCCCGTGCCCCGCACGGGGCCGGTGCGGATGTCCGGGCCCTGCCCGCTGCCGGTGCGCTACCTCGGGGACTTCGAGCGCATCGTGCCGGTGCTCGCCGACGGCCGGCTGCGGCTGCGCGTCGAGCGGCTCACGGCCCGGCTCACCCGGCACCGCGTCGAGGACGGCGGTCTCTGGCTCGAAGGGGAGCTCGCGCCCGGCGCACCGACGGGCCCGCTGGTGCTGCGGGTGGAGAACTGGCGCACCAAGGCCGCCCACGACCTGACCACGGAGACGACGGGGCGGACCTTCCGCGCGCGGGTGCCGCTCGACGCCATCGCCACCGGGGACGACGTGCCGGACGGGCAGGCCGAGCCGTGGGGCGTCGGCCTGGTGCGCGACGGCAAGTGGCAGGCCCTGCCCACGCCGGTCGACACCGCGCCCGGCCACTACGGTCTCGGCGACGGCCGCGAACTGATGGTCCTCGCCAACCCCAACGGCAACACCGAACTGCGCGACCAGCCCGTCCGCCCGGTCGCCGACACCCTCACCTGGGCCGACGGGCAGCTGCACGTCGCCGGTGACTACGCCCGAGCGGACGCCGGAGAACGCGAGCTGGTGCTCGTGCACTCCGGTCACGACGAGGAGGCCGTGGCCCCGCTGACCCTCGACGGCGGCCGGTTCGAGGCCGTCCTGCGTCCGCACGCCGTGCCGGGCCCGGCCGGAACGCTGCCGCTGGCCGAGGGCCGCTGGTACCTGTTCCTGCGCGAGCCGGGCGACAGCGACCCCGAGCGGCGCCTTCCGGTGCTCGTCGCGCCCGCCGCACACAGCGCGCTGCCGCTCTCCGCGCACCTCGGCGGCCGCGACTTCACCGTGGAGCGGCGCCACCACGACCGGCTCCTCCTCGTCTCGCACTCGGCGCTCCCGGAGGCCGACCGGGGCACGCAGGCCCAGGCCGAGCTGCGCACCCGCTACGCGGCGTGGCGCGCGGAGCCGCTGCGCGACGCCGTCCTCTACACCAGCTTCGACGGCCGCCAGTTCTCCGACTCGCCGCGCGCCGTGCACAGCGAACTCCTGGCGCGGGGAGCGGAGGTGGAGCACCTGTGGGCCGTCCGCGACCAGCAGGTCGAGCTGCCACCGGGGGCCACGCCGGTCACCCTGTGGAGCGCCGAGTGGTACGCGGCGCTGGCCCGCGCCCGCCACGTCGTCACCAACACCCACCTGCCCGAGTGGTTCGAGCGCGCCGAGGGCCAGTACGTCGTGCAGACCTGGCACGGGACTCCGCTCAAGCGGATCGGCCGCGATCTGCTCGGCAGCGTCTCCGCGGACCCGAAGTACATCGCGACGCTGCCCGCCCGCGCCGACCAGTGGTCGCTGCTCGTCTCGCCCAACAGCTTCTCGACACCGGTGCTGCGCAGCGCCTTCGGCTACACCGGCTCCGTCCTCGCCTGCGGCTACCCCCGCAACGACGTGCTGCACGCCCCCGACCGGGCCAAGCACGCCGCGTCCGTCCGCGACCACCTCGGCATCCCCGAGGGCAGGCGGGTCATCCTCTACGCCCCGACCTGGCGGGAGAACCAGCCCCGCAGGTCCGGGCGTTACGGCCTCGACCTCCAGCTCGACCTGGAGGCGGCCGGGGCGGCGCTCGGCGACGACCACGTCCTGCTGGTGCGCCGCCACTACCTCGTCGGCGGCGCCGTGCCCACCTCCGACTTCGTGCGCGACGTCTCCCGCCACCCGGACGCGGCCGAACTCCTGCTGATCGCGGACGTCCTGGTCACGGACTACTCCTCGATGATGTTCGACTTCGCGCAGACGGGCCGTCCGATGCTCTTCCACACGTACGACCTGGACCACTACCGGGACACCCTGCGCGGCTTCTACTTCGACTTCGCCGCGCAGGCGCCGGGGCCGCTGCTGCGCAGCAGCGACGAGGTGATCGCTGCGCTCCTCGACCCGGACGCCGCCGTCGCCGGGCACCGGGAGGCGTACGCCCGGTTCCGCGAGGCGTTCTGCGACCTCGACGACGGCACCGCCGCCGCGCAGGTCGCCGACGCGATGCTCGCCCACGTCGCGGACGGGGGCCGCCGATGAGGAGCGTCGCCGAACTCTTCGACGTCAGCGTGGTCGTGGACTGCGCGCCCGGCACGGACCCGAAGCGGTTGCGGGCCACGGTCGCATCGGTCCTCGACCAGACGCTGGCCGGCACCGAGGTGGCGCTGAGCGGCGAGGGAGCCGACGCGTCCCTGGCCGCCGACCACCCGCACCGGGTGCGCGTCGGCGCCCCGCGCGGCACGTACGTCCTGTCGCTGGTCCCCGGCGAACGCCTCGAACGCGACGCCTGCCGCAACCTGTTCGCCGCCGCGCGGCGCACCGACGCCGACCTGGTCGCGGGCCGCTGGACCCGGCTCACCGGCAAGGGCGCCAAGGAGGCCGCCCCGTCCTGGGCGGCCGGCCTGTACGCGAGGTCCCGGGTGGTCACGGACCTGGCCGAGGCGCCGGAACTGGTGACGCGGGACGCGCTGGCGGCGGGCCACTGCGTGCGCAGGGCCTGGGCGGGCAGCGTGCCGCAGGGCGCCGCCGACCCGCTCGCGCTGGCCCTCGCCGCCCGCCGGATCGCGCTCGTCCCCAACACCGTCACCACCGGCCGCGCCGCCCCCGACCCGCTCACCGGCCTTCCGGCCGCCGCCGCCGCGCAGCGTCACGCCCTCGCCCTGCTCACCGATCCGGCGCTGCGGGCCGGGCGCGCCGAAGCGTTCCTCGCCGACCACGTGCTGCCCTGCGTCCGGGCCCTCCTGGCCGTGGGCCGCGAGCGCCGGGCCGGGCTGGTCGCCGAGTACGCGCGGGTGCTGGACGGACTCGTCCACGCCGACGCGGCGGGCTCGCTGGAGCCGCAGGAGCGGATCGCCGTGCTGCTGCTCGCCTCCGGCGACGCCGACGGGGTGCGGGACGCCGCCTACGCGCTGGAGCGGCCCGGCACCGTCGTCACCCCGCTGGTGCGCGGCGACGGTCGCGTCCACTGGAGCGCGGCGCACGCCACCACCTCGTACGACGTGACCGAACTCGGCCATCAGCACCGGGAGTTGGCGGACCTCCGGCTGTTCAACCGGGTCACCCGGTGCGGGCGGGAGAGCGGGCGGCTCGTCGTCGAGGGCGAGGTCGTCGTGCCCTTCGACCTGTTCGACGGGGTGCGGGCGGGCGTCGTCGGCGCCGTGCTCGACTTCAAGGTGCGCGACGCGGGCGAGAAGACGGTGCCCGTGCCGGTCGACGACGTCCGGCTCAAGGGCGACCGGCTGGTCTGGCGCGCCGTCGTCCCGCTCACCCGGGCGCTGCGGCCGCGCGGCATCGGGGACCGCGTGTGGGACCCGCGCCTCGTCCTCGCCGTCGACGGCCGACTCCTGCCGCCGCTCGACCTGTTCGCGGAGAAGGAGACCGTGCCCGGCAAGGAGACCGCGCTGCCGGCCCGGCCCCGGCTGAGCCGCCTCACCGCCGACACCTGGCAGCCCTACGTCACCGCCAAGCACCATCTCGCCGTGTGCCTGCTGCCCCGCCGGCGCCCGGCCCGCGCGGCCAACGCGCTCGCCCGGTACGCCACGAACTTCCGGCCCGCCCGCATGCTCAAGCAGCTGTGGAAGAAGCTCGGCAGGAAGTACGAGGCCCTGCACAGCCGGCGGGTGAAGGTGCGCGTCTACCGCCGCGTCCTGCGCCGGCTGCCGGTCAGCCGCGGCAGCGTCGTCTTCGAGAGCCACATGGGCCGGTGCTACGGCGACAGTCCCCGGGCCGTCCACGAGGAGCTCGTCGCCCGCCGCCGCGGCGCCCGCGTCGTGTGGTCGTACGCGAAGGACCCGACGGGCTTCCCCCGGGACGCCAAGCTGGTCGAGCGCTGGTCCTGGCGCTATCTGTGGGCGCTGGCCCGCGCCGAGTGGTGGGTCGACAACCAGGGCTTCCCGCACGCCCTCGACAAGCCGGAGCACACCACGTACCTCCAGACCTGGCACGGCTCCGCGTACAAGCGGATGGGCTTCGACGAGATCCGCCACAAGACGCAGAACGCCCCCCAGCGGGACGGGCTGGCCCGCGCCGTGGACCGGTTCGACCGCTTCCTGGTCCGTTCCGAGCGCGACGTGGCCACCCTCGCCCGCGCCTACCGCATCCCCGAGGACCGGCTGATGCGGATCGGCTACCCGCGCAACGACCGTCTCGTCGCCGCCCGCGAGCGCGACGAGCGCGAGGGCCGCTTCCCGCGCCCCGCGCTCGCCGCCGAGCTCGGCATCCCCGACCACAAGACGATCGTCATGTACGCGCCCACGTTCCGCGGCGTACCGAAGGACAACAGGAAGGTGCGGCTCCAGCTGGACGTGGGGAGGTTCGCCGAGCGGTTCGGGGACACCCACACCCTCCTCGTGCGCGCCCACTACATGGAGGCCGCCGCCCTTCCCGTCACCCCGCCCGGCACCGTCGTCGACGTCTCCGCCCATCACGACGTGAGCGAACTCCTCTGCCTCGCCGACGTGTTGATCACCGACTACTCGTCGATCATGTTCGACTACGCGCTCCTGGACCGCCCCCTGGTGCACTTCGCCCCCGACCTCGACGCGTACGCGGCCGAACGAGGCAGCTACTTCGACCTGCGCACCCGCGCGGGCGGCCCCGTCGTGGAGACGCAGGACGAACTGCACCGGATCCTCGCCGCGGTCAAGGAGTCCGACGGCGACTGGCAGGAGGCGCGGCGCGCGTTCGCGGCCGAGTTCGGCGCCTACGACGACGGAGGCGCCGCCCGCGCCGTCGTCGACGCCCTCTTCACGCGAAAGGCAGGCAAGTGACCAGGGACCTGTTCCTCGTCGCCAACACCACCGACGAGCTCGGCGGCGTCACCTCCTGGACCCACCAGATGGCCCGCCTGTTCACCGGCGCGGGCCACCGGGTGCACGTCATCGGCGTGCACGAGCACGAGCTGAAGATGCGGCTGCCCGCACAGCCCGGCTACGACATCACCGCCCTGTACCCGGCACATCCGCCCACCCCCCGGCCGCTGAAGGGGGCCGTCCGGCTCAATCCGGCGGCCCGGCGCCGCGAGGCGCGGCGGCTCGGCGAGCGCAGGCAGGTCGTCGACCGGCTCTCCGCACTGTTCCGCGCCGCCCGGCCCGGCGCGGTCGCGGTCGTCACCCAGGTCTGGCCGATGGAGTGGATCCGCGAGGCGGACACCGCGGGCGTCCGCCTGATCGGCATGAGCCACGAGTCGTACGCGTACACCCGCGCCTGCCACCGCTACCGCTCGGTCAGGCGCAACTACCCGCACGTCGACCGCTGGCTCACCCTCACCCAGGAGGACGCCGACGACTGGATCGCCGACGGGCTGCACAACGTCGGCGCCATGCCCAACGCCCTGGCCCACCTCCCCACGATCCCCTCCCCCCGCACCGACAAGGTCGTCTGCTCCATCGGCCGCCTCGCCGACCAGAAGGGCGTCGACATGCTCCTCGACACCTGGGCGAAGGTCGCGCCGTTCCGCGCCGACTGGCAGCTGCACGTGTACGGGGCGGGTGCGGATGAGCCCCAACTCCGCAAGCAGTGCACGGAGTTGGGGCTCGACGGATCGGTGCGGTGGCTCGGGCGGACCGACGACGTGCCGGGCGTCCTGGCCGCCTCCTCCGTGTTCGTGCAGTCCTCCCGCGGCGAGGGCTTCCCGCTCGCCCTCATGGAGGCCATGGCCAGCGCGGTGCCCTGCGCCGCCTTCGACTGCGCCCCGGGCGTCCGGGAGATCGTCCGGGACGGCGAGGACGGTCTGCTCGCCCCGCCCGGCGACCTCGACGCCCTCGCCGACCGGCTGCTGCGCCTCACGGGCAACCCGCGGATGCGGGACGCCATGGGGGAGCGGGCGCGCATCAACGTCCAGCGGTTCTCGCAGGAGCGGGTCCTGGAGATGTGGGAGGAGCTGTTCGCGCTCCTGGAGCGCTAGGGCCTGTCGTCACACTCCCGTCTGCCCCGCGGCGCCTGGCACGCACGCTCGCCGCGTTGCCGAAAGGCCCGGGTAGCTCCGCTACCAGGACCTTCCGGCGCCTTGCGATCGCACGCACCAGACGCCGCGGGGCCGCCCTTCGGGCGACGACGGGAGTGTGACGACAGGCCCTAGCCGGGGAGCGGGACTACCGGCGGCCGAGCAGCGCGCGCAGCGGATTGCGCGAGACGGGCGCGGCCGCCGCGGATACGGGGCCCGCCGGCTCCGCGGTCTCGACGGGTTCGTGGCGGGAGGGCGGCTGGGCCGGCCGCTTCGCCTTCTTGCCGTCGATCCGGATCATCGAGTGCCCGGCGACCTCCTCGGCGCCGTGCCACATGTCGTCCCGGCCGGCCAGCATCCCGGCCAGCTCCCGGCGGACCGGCTCGAACTCGCCCCACGTCCCGTAGAACTTGGTCGCGGTGATGCAGATCGGCTTCAGGCCGGTGGTGGCGACGGCGCCCCAGGTCGCCGCGGCGACCCCCGGGCAGTGCTCGGCGCGGAAGTCGTCGAGGACCACGATGCCGTCCTCGCCGAGGAGTTCGCGGGCCGCCGCGATGTCGCCGTGCACGTGCTCGTACAGGTGCGAGGCGTCGACGTGCACGAACCGACAGCTGCCCGGGGCGACGAGCGAGGTGATGACGTGCGAGGGGCCCTGCACGACGCGGGGCAACTCGTCGTGGAAGGCGAGGTAGTTGGTCTCGAAGGCGGACCGGGTGAGGGTGCTGTAGGACTTGTTCATCTCCTTGTCGTTCGCCCGGTCCTCGGCGGGCGAGTCGAACAGGTCGCAGACCGTGAACGTCTCCTCCTCCGCCAGGTACTGGCCCATGAAGATGGCGCTCTTGCCCAGGTAGACGCCCAGTTCGAGCAGGTCGCCGTGGTGGGCGCGGTCGCGCTGACGGGTCAGGAACCAGTCGAAGAGGACCTGGTCGACGTTGTGGAACCAGCCCTTCACGTCGCCGAGGGCGGTCGGGCGGGGCAGGGTCGCGGCCGTGGTGGACGGCTCGTGCTGCATGTCAACTCCCAGTGGGGTGGGGTGAGATGTGCGATTCGGGTGTGGGGGTCTGGTGGGGGAGGGCGGCGTCCGGGCCCGGTGCCTGCGGCCGCTCGCCGAGCACGACGTGCCGGACGACGCGCTCGCCCGCGCGCCCGTCGTCGTACGCGCAGAACCGGGCGCGGAACGCGGCGCGCAGCTGCGCCGAGCGTGAGCCGCGCCAGTGGCCCGTGGCGAAGATGTCGATCAGCTCGTCCTCCGAGCGGGCCACCGCGCCCGGTGGGAAGGACCGCAGGTCGAAGTAGGTGCCGCGGGACGCCTCGTACGCCTCCCAGTCGTCGGCGTGGACCACGATGGGCCGGTCCAGGCAGGCGTAGTCGAACATCAGGGACGAGTAGTCGGTGACCAGCGCGTCCGCCGCGAGGCAGAGCGACTCCACGCTCGGATGGTCCGACACGTCGACGAGGCGCGCGCCGCTCGCGCGCGTGAGGGGCTCGCCGTACGTGTGGTGGGCGCGCGACAGGATCACGAAGCGCGGGCCGAGCGTGCGCAGCATCCGCTCCAGGTCGAGCGGCAGGCGCTGGGTGACCCGGTAGTCCCGGTGGGTGGGCGCGTACAGGATCGCGACCGCGTCCTCGGGGATGCCGAGGCCCGCCCGGATCAGGGCGACGTCGGCCGGACTCGCCCTGTGCAGGCGGTCGTTGCGGGGATAGCCGTACTCCAGCGTCGTGTACGAGGACGGGAAGACGCGCTCCCAGACGAGCGTGGAGTGCCGGTTGGCGGACAGCACGTAGTCCCACTTGTCGACGCTGCGCAGCAGCTGACCGAAGTCGGTGCCGCGCGCGGCCGCCGGATGGTCCTGGAGGTCCAGGCCCATCTTCTTCAGCGGGGTGCCGTGCTGCGTCTGGATCATGACCTGGCCGGGGCGCTTGACCAGCCGGCGGTCGAAGTTGACGTTGTTGACGAGGTACTTGGAGCGGGCGAGCGCCGTCCAGTACGCGGCCGTGCCCGGGGTGAGGCGCCGGGTCGCCGTCGGGATCGTGTGGTGGTGCTCGGGCGCCGCGATCCACGCCGTCCGCACGTGCGGGGCGTGCTCGCGGAACGCCTCCTCCAGGGCGCCGGGGTTGCAGCCGTGGCCGCGCCCCCAGTAGCTGGCGAAGACCGCCGCGTCGGCCCGCACGGGCAGCCGCAGCTGGATCCGGTAGTGGAGCTGCAGGGCCGCCGCCCGCAGGGTGCGGCGGGCGGCGGCCGCGTACCGGCCGACGCGCTGCTTGACGCGCAGCGCCGTCCACAGCGTCCGGTACGTGCGGTGCGAGCCGAGGCGGACCAGGGCGTGGCGCAGCCGGGTGCGGCGGCTCACGGCGGCGCCGGGGGTGCGGTAGCGGGCGTAGTGCTGCCGGGCCCTGCGCAGGAACTCGGCGCGGCTGCGGCGGGGGAGCCGGCCCCGCTTGGTGTAGAGGGTGGACAGGTGGTCGACCATGCGCCGGAACATGACCGCGCGCCATTCGGCGTCCAGGTCCGGGTGCTGGTCGAGGAACTCGAAGACGCGCTCGTACTGGTCGAAGATGTCGAAGTGCTTGCGGGACGTGGTGCCCAGGATGTTGCCCTGACGTCGCTGGCGGTAGTGGACGCAGACCCGGTCCAGGGTCGCGATGGTCTCGGAGGCCATCAGGACTGGGTAGGTCCAGGGAGTGTCCTCGTAGTAGCCGGGAGGGAACGAGAAGCCCTCCCGCTCGATGAACTCCCGGTGGTACGCCTTGTTCCAGACCACCATCAGGAGCTTCAACAGCCCTGGCCTGTCGGCGAGTTGGAAGGGCGCGGCGCCCTCCTGGGACAGCAGGTGCGCGAACTGGTTGCGGACCTCGCGGCCGTCCCAGAACGTCCGGGCGTAGTCGAACAGCAGGACGTCGGGCGAACCCGTCTCCTTGATGCGGTCCGCGATCGCCCGCAGCGCGCCGGGCGTGAAGCTGTCGTCGCTGTCGAGGAACAGGACGTAGTCGCCGGTGGCGTGCTTCAGGCCCGCGTTGCGCGCGCGGCCGAGCCCCACGTTCTCGTCGAGGTGGACGGGGATCACGCGGGCGTCGCGCGCCGCGAACTCGTCGATGATCTCCCCGCACGCGTCCGGCGAGCCGTCGTCCACCGCGATCACTTCCAGGTCCGTGAAGGACTGCTCAAGGACCGAGGCGAGGCACTCGTGCAGATATGCCTGCACCTTGTACGCGGGGACGATGACACTGAACCGGGGCAAGGTCGCACATCCATGGGTCGGCGCGGGCATACTGCCCGGCAACGCCCGGTGGAGTGATCCGGTTACGCCGGATGTGGCATACGGGGGACGGACGAGGGGCGGCCCGGTCGTCCCGGTCCGCCCCTCAACGCGCCGTCCTCGTCCGCTACTTCACCGCACCCGCCATCACGCCGGAGACGAACTGGCGCTGGAAGGCGAAGAACACGGCCAGCGGGATCACCATCGAGATGAACGCGCCGGGGCCCAGCACGTCGACGTTGTTGCCGAACTGCCGTACCTGGGTCTGCAGCGCGACCGTGATCGGCTGGTTGCCGGTGTCCGTGAAGATCAGCGCGACCAGCATGTCGTTCCACACCCACAGGAACTGGAAGATGCCGAGCGAGGCGATCGCCGGACCGCCCAGCGGCATCACGACCCGGACGAACAGCCGCAGTTCACCCGCGCCGTCCAGCCGGGCCGCCTCCAGGAGTTCGCGCGGGATCTCCGCGAAGAAGTTCCGCAGCAGGAACACCGCGAACGGCAGCCCGAACCCCACGTGGAAGAGGATCACGCCGATCAGCGACCCGAAGATGCCGATGTCGCCGAAGAGCTTGGCGATCGGTACGAGGGCCAGCTGCACCGGCACCACGAGCAGCCCGACCACGATCAGGAACCACCAGTCGCGGCCCGGGAACTCCATCCACGCGAAGGCGTATCCGGCCAGCGACCCGATCACGATGACCAGCACCGTCGCGGGCACCGTGATCAGGGCCGTGTTCACCAGCGACCGGGTGATGTCGGAGTTCTCCAGCAGGCTCGCGTAGCTGTCGAAGGTCAGCTGCGACGGCTTGCTGAACACCTTCCACCAGCCGCTCGCCGACATGTCCTCCGGTGAGCGCAGCGAGGAGAGCAGCAGCCCGATGGTGGGGACCAGCCAGAGCGCGCCGACCAGGATCAGGACGAACTGCAGCACCCCGCCGCTGACCTTCTCGCCGATCCGGCCCGCGATCGACCGCTTCGCCTTCACCGACTCGTCGACGGTGCTCATCGCCGCACCTCCCGCCGCAGTCGCCTCATGTTGAACCACATCACCGGGATCACCAGCAGCAGCAGGAGGACCGCGATGGCGCTGGCCAGGCCTTCGTTGTTCTCGTTGAACGCCGACCGGTACAGCTGCAGGGCGAGCACGTTGGCGTCGTCCTGCGTGGCGCCCGGCGCGATGATGAAGATCAGGTCGAAGATCTTCAGGACGTTGATCATCAGCGTCACGAGGACGACGGCGAGGACCGGGGCGAGCAGCGGCACCGTGACCCGCCGGAACACCTGCCACTCCGTGGCGCCGTCGACCCGTGCGGCCTCCAGGAGTTCGCGCGGGATGCCGGCCAGGCCCGCGCCGATGAGGACCATCGCGAAGCCCGCCCACATCCAGATGTACGCGACCATGATCGAGGTCGTCACGATGTTGAGGTAGAGGTCGAACCCGCCCAGGTGGATCGTGAAGAACTTCTTGTCGCCGAGCCAGTCGACGCCGTTGTACGCCTCCTCGAAGTTCGACGCGGGGAGCCGGAGCCGCGACCCGTCGGCGCTCGCGGGGAGGGTGAAGGTGCCGTCGGCGGCCGCCGACGTCGAGGCGACCACCTTGCCGCCCTTGACCGCCTCGATCTTCATCCCGGGATAGCCGAGTTCGGTGGAGTCGACGTTGTTGATGCCGCCCGCGCCCTTGCCGAGGGTGAAGTCCTGCCAGACGGTGCCGGTCACCTTGTTCGGAGCGCTCGTCGCCTGCTTCGCGGGCTTCGCGCCGTCCGGCATCTGGTCGGCGGCGACCCCGACGAGCGGCAGCAGCACGTTGCCGCCCGCCTTCACCGGGTCCTTGGTCAGGTAGGGGCCGCCGCTCTTCCCGGCGAGCGGCGCGTTCGGCCGCGGATGGGCCTTCGGGAACGCGGACGACTCGGCGAACGTGTCGTGGATGCCGACCCAGACCGCGTTCACCGCGCCCTTCTCCGGATCCTGGTCGTACACCAGCCGGAAGATGATGCCCGCGGCCAGCATCGAGATCGCCATCGGCATGAAGACCACGAGCTTGAACGCGGTGCCCCAGCGGATCCGCTCCGTGAGCACCGCGAAGATCAGTCCGAGCACGGTGGCGACGGTCGGGGCGAGCACCACCCAGAAGATGTTGTTGTTGATCGCGGCCTTGGTGTCGGCCCGGGTGAACAGGGTCTCGTAGTTGTCGAAGCCGATGAAGGAGTTGCCCGACTGGTCGAAGAAGCTGCGCACGAGCGAGTACCCGATGGGGTAGACGACGAGCGCCCCGAGCAGCACCAGGGTGGGCAGCAGGAACAACAGCGCGATCGACCTTCGGGTGCCGGTCACGCTCTTGAAACGACGGTTCTTCGCTTGGGGGTCCGGCCCGGGGGGAGCCGTCACGTCACCTGCGTCGTCCGCAGGTGACGTGCGGTCCTTCCTCGCCGGGCCGCTGTCGGCGGCCGGTGTCATCGCCGCGTCAGTCCTTGTACGCCTTGGCCGCCTCGGCCTCCAGCGTCGCCTGGGTACCCGCGACGTTCTTCGGGTTCGTCAGGAAGTCCTGCAACGCCTTCCACTCGCCCTTGCCGGGCGTGCCGCCGAACGCCTGCGGAGTCTGGTCGGACATGTCGAACCGGAAGTCGTCACCGGCGTCGATCAGCGCCTTGGCGATCGTGCGCTGCACCTCGTTCGGGTACGCGGAGAGATCCACGTTCTTGTTGGGGGAGAGGTAACCGCCCAGCTTCGCCTGGATGGTGGCGGCGTCCGGCGACGCGAGGAACGTGACGAGCGCCTGCGCGGCCTTGGAGTCCTTCAGGATCACCGCCGCGTCACCGCCACTGACCACCGGCGCCTGGTCGCCGGCCGCCGGGAACGGGAACACCTTCGCGTCCGTCCCCACCTTCGCCTTCGTCTGCTGGATGTTGACCTGCACGAAGTCGCCCTCGTAGACCATGGCGCCCTTCGGCTGGTCGCCGCCCGTGAAGGTCTGCTCGACCGACTTCGTGAACTCGGTCTGCACGGCTTCCTTGTTGCCGCCCGCGATGAAGTCGCTCTTGCCCCACAGCTGCGCGAGCGTCGTCAGCGCCTGCTTGACCGACGGGTCCGTCCACTTGATCTCGTGCTTGGCGAGCTGGTCGTACTTCTCCGGCCCGGCCTGCGAGAGGTAGATGTTCTCGAACCAGTCGGTGAGCGGCCAGCCGTCCGCCCCGCCGATCGACATCGGCGTGACACCCGAGTCGTAGATCGCCTGCGCGGTGGCCAGGAACTCCTTCCAGGTCTTCGGCTCCTTGGCCGCCGCGTTCTCGAAGACCTTGGCGTTGTACCAGACCAGCGACTTGTTCGCGGCCTTGTAGTAGGCCGCGTACTGCTTGCCGTCGACCTTGCCCAGGTCCTGCCAGCCCTGCGAGTAGTTCTTGGTGAGCTGGGCCTGGGCGTCCGCGCCGAGCGGCTTCGCCCACTTCTTGTCGACCGCCTGCTTGATCGCGCCCGGCTGCGGCAGCATCGCGACGTCCGGCGGGGCGCCGCCCGCCACCTTCGACCCCAGGAAGTTGATGATCGGGTCCTGCGCCGGCACGAACGTGACCTTCGCGCCCGTCCGCTTCTCGAACTCCGCGAGGACCTGCTTGAAGTTCTTCTGCTCGTCGCCGGTCCAGACGGCGGCTATCTCCAGCGATTCGCCGTCCAGCTTGGGCAGTTGGAGCGACGAGCCCTTGGTGCTGCTGCTGCCGCCACTCGGCTCGTTCTTCCCGTTGTCGTCGTCCCCGCAGGAGGTGAGCGCAAGCGCCAGGGAGCCTACGGCTATGGCCACGACGGCTCGGCGGAGGGTGGGTGTCCTGGTTGTCCGAAGAGTGCTGCGCATCACTGCCCCGTTCTCGTCCTGAAGGCTGAACGTCTGTACTGAGCGCTGTGCCGTTCGCACTGGTCTACGCCCGACCAGGGAGAACCGGCAAGGGTGCCCGTACTGTCAAGACGGTGATCGTGACGGGGTCGTGATGCGTCAATGTCGTTACGGGCGGCCGGAGTTGACGGAGATCACTCCAAACACGAGACTCCGTCCCCGCCACGATCCCTGCCGCCGCCACGGCTCCCCACCCGAGACGGCCGACTCCGCCCCCGCCCGCCTTGGTCCCTGCCCCTGCCACGGCTCCCCACCCGAGACGGCCGACTCCGCCCCCGCCCGCCTTGGTCCCTGCCCCTGCCACGGCTCCCCACCCGTGACGGCCGACTCCGGCCCCGCCCCCGCCTTGGGCAATCTGCCGCCTGGGGCGGCAGGGTGGGCAAGGCGGCACCCCGGTGCGGCGCACCAGTCACGCGGGGCCGGGCCACGGTGCGGCAAAAAGCCCACGGCACACCGCACCCCGCCCCACCTCACAGCAGCGAAGGCACCTCTCGGGCCGACACCGACCGCGCGGCCCGCTCCAGCGCACTGGCCAGCAACGCCAGATCCGTAGGCCCGTTACCAAGCTCCCGCACGGGCCGCCGATCCGGCGGATCCCCCATCCGCGCCCAGTCCAGCACGACCACCGTCGGCCGCTGCGTAGCCGTACGAGGAATCCGCCCGGTCACCCGCCCGCCCTGGAACCCGGTGTCCCGCCCGTCGGCCCCCCGCAACACCCCACGCCCCGGCGCAGGATCCTCCGCCCCACCCGGCGGAGCGTCCAGCACCACGAACGGCGCCGCGCTCCACCCCGCCGCCCCGCCGGAGGCGAACGCCGCGACGAGATGCACCCCGAGCCGCTCCCCGTCCCGCGCCACGGCCTCCAGCGCCCGCACCACGGACCCCGCGGCAGGCCGCCCGGGCGACCCCAGCGGAGGCGCGAGCAGTGCGTCCAGATCGTCCACGACGACCACGAGCCGCGGCAGCGGAGGCGCGGCCTCCGCCTTCTCCCGAGCGGCCCCGGGCCGCAGCCGGATCGTCGAACTGGGCGGCGCCTCCAGATCACCGGCCCCCGCGGCGGAGCCGGTGCGCTGCGCCACGAGCCGCCCGGCCACGGCCCGCTGGGTGTGCCACTCGGAGAAGTGCGTACGCCCTATGAGCTCGGCCCGCCGCTTCAGCTCGGTGGTCAGCGACTGGGCGAACTCCCGCATCCGCACCGGGTCGTTGGCCGCGAGGTGCGTCGTGACGTGCGGCAGGTCCGTACAGACCCGCAGCCCCTCCACCCGCTCTCCACCGGGCCCGCCCTGACCGTCGACCAGGACGAGAGCGAGCCGGTCGGGCCGCTCGGCGGCGGCGAGGGACGCGGCGACCGACCGCAGCAGCTCCGTGCGGCCGCTGCCCACCGGTCCCTCGACCAGCAGATGCGGCCCCTCGGCGGCGAGGTCCACCCCGACGGGACCGCGCGGCCCCGCCCCCAGCACCGCCCAGACCCGGCCGCCCAGCGACTCCGGATCGTCCGCGGCGGCCGCCCACCGCGCCATCAGGGAGGCGGGAGTGGCCCGCGCCAGCCCCAACTCGTCCAGGAGGCGCGCGACATGGGGCAGCGGCGCGGAGACCCGGGCCTGCCGCTCGCCGGGCCCGCCCGCACCCTCCGTGCGCAACGGCGCGAGGGCCCGCGCGAACCGCTCCGCCCAGGCGAGCGAGACCGCGTCGGCCGTGGCGACCGTGCCGTGCCCGACGAGCCGGCCCTGCGCGGCCCGGTGCAGCCGCAGCGCCGTCGCCACGTCACCGCTGAGCAGGGCCACCGCGCCGCACGCCCGGAAGGCGGGGCTCTGCGCGCACGCCGACTCATAGGTCCGGTCGACCGGGGAGGCGGGCGTGGTGGCCGGCGTCTCGGCCAGGCACACGACGTGGATCCCGGCGGCCGCGCCCTCGGCGGCGAGGCGCACGGTGGCCTCCCGGAGCGACGCGGAGCCGGGGTCGCCGTCGATCACGACGACGGTGGAGATCGTGGAGCCGGGGGACACGCCAGAGGCGCCGGCGGTGCCAGAGGATGCGGAGGTGGCGGTCACCGGTGACCCGGCGGACCCCGCGGCCTCCCGCGATCCACCCTGCGCCGGAATGCCGCCCGGTGCCGGCCGGTGCCCCGCCGCATGGTCGTCCAGGCGGCGCAGCAGCTCACCGGTGCGGGCGGCGGCCTGCTCCCGGTCGTACGCGAGGAGCAGCCGGCAGTCCTGGCCGTGGGCCGGCCGCACGTGGGGCAGCCAGCCGAGCCAGGCCCAGTCGGCGATCCGCTGCTCGACGGGGCGGCCCCGGTCCGTGGCGATCAGCACGATCTCCAGGCGGTCCGGTGCGTGCAGCGCAGCGAGCTGGGACAGGGCGCAGCGGGCCAGCCCGGCGAGCCTGGGCCGCGGCCCGGCGAGGCCCAGGGCCCCGGCCTCGGCGAGCCCCACGGTCACCGGGACCGCGGGCAACAGCCCGGCGCCGTCCGGGCCCGTCCGGTCGACCGTGCCGAGCCGGACCGCCAGCGACTCCGGGTGCCCGGGACCGCGCTCC
>NZ_JASERH010000033.1:0-36999 GCF_030766975.1 Streptomyces sp. KL116D
TTGTACTTCGTTCAGTTCAATTTGGGTTTAACCGTTTCGCATTTATCGTGAAACGCTTTCGCGTTTTCGTGCACCGCTTCAGCCAGGGGACATCGGCAGGTGCGATGGCATGAACGCATCAGGGCATCCAACACCACTGCCCATCCAGCCGAGTTGGGGAACACGCCCGGCAGCGCAGAGCAACACCGATGCCGTCCGGATCACGGCGGCACCGGGAGCCACCAGCCGGACCCACGCCCCAAATCACAGCAAAACGGCGAACGACGGCGCCCGCGGTCCACGTCAACGTGGGGTGGGCGACGGGCGTACCCGGCACCTGAATCAGGACGGGAGACGCGCACGCATTCGCGCATCACGCCCACGGGCCACGCTCCCCAGCCGGGCCAGCGTCGTCCCGATCACCGGAAACGGCGTCTCGCAGCCTCCCGACCAGGTTCGCTGACGACACCGGCTCCGGGCCAGCACACTCTTCTCACTGCGACCGGACGGGACCAGCGCGACCACCGGCCCCACGCCCTCAGGCGCGTACCAGCGGCTGCGCCACCACACTCCCTGGCCCTGCTTGTCGCGGCGCTCGAGGAACAGCTGGCGCGGCGGGATCTTGTCCACCACGCGCTCGGGACCATCGTGGAGCGGTCGACCTCCACGAACAGCAGCGGGAGACGATGCTCGGGAGCGGGCCAGGACAAGATCGGCCTGCACCGAGCCGCGGCCCGGACGGCTTCCGTGCCGGTGACCGGCAGGCCGACCTCCTCCGTACTCTCATCGCCTCCAACGCGAGGCCCGCCGGCCGGGCCCGACGACCGCCCGCTCCACCCGGCCCAGCCGCTCCAGATCGGGTCCTTCCGGGCTGGCGGCTGCAGCTTGCCAAGCACGGTGGCGTTCACGTCCATGGCGTGCGCGGCGCCGTGAGTGGCCGCACCGCGGGCGATCGGCATCTGCAGCGGCCGCCGCAACACCTCGCGCAGCCGCCTTCCAGACCGGCCAGACGTCAGACTCCACAACTTATTGTGCCTGCTGATCGGCTCACTCGGACACCAGCAACTCCACGATGCCGTCAGGACCAGGCGCAGGCATTGCGATGGGCCTTGGTCCGACGGCCGCGCGTGCGGCCGGATGCCCGCACCAGTCAGACTGCGGGACGCGCCGGGCTCCCTGCACCTGCCTCCGCCGTCGCCGCGCCAACACGCCGAAAACCCGCAGCACATCCTCACGCAACGCACCTGTCGGCCATACGGCCACCACGCGCTCTTTCACCACCCACCACTCCCCTGAACGATTCCCACGCCCCACCAAACAGTTCTGTCACCGATCGACCCCTCAAAGCGTTCGAACCAGACCACAGACCCGGCCACGGGCGCACCGCCGACTGACCCAACACCTCCACCACAGACAGCAGCAGTTACGCAGGAACGTGCGCAGTAGACAGGATCGAGAGGTTGCGGCAATGGAGTCGCACATTGGTGAGTGCGGCGCAGCAGACCGGGTCGAGTGAGTGCAATGCAGCAAGCGCGCAGGTCTCTCTCCTGCGCTGGCTGCCAGGCACCGGCGCCTGCCGGTACCCAGCAGACCGCCCGACGCCGGACGCGTCCTCCCGCAGCTAGCCCCCCACACCCCCGAACGCCGCAGCACCGGGCACGCGCTGCCCCGGGGCCCGAAAACGCGTACCGAAACGCGCACCGGCAGGGGTACCAGCCGGTCCCTCCTGCCGCACGGGACATGCAATTCACCCCACCCGTGATCACCCAGCACCGGTACGTTCTGCTGCGCACCAGCACCGACCGGTACGCGTCTCGACCCCACCCTCAAACGCGTGCCACTGCCCCGCGGACGACCGGTACACGAGTCCCCAAGACCGTGCGCAAACCGGATGAACGCCAGGCACTAAGCAATCGGCGACACCCGCCGACAGCCAGTGGCACCAGACCGCAGCACCCACCCGAACGTGGCGTCCCACCGACGACGACAGCTCCGGCGCAAACCGCCGATGCCGCCTACAGAAGGCGCTCCCCACAGGCCACCTCGACCTGCAACACGGCATCGAGCAGGCCACCACCACCGGGCTGCCCGCATCACCACCGTTCTACCGGCCCGACGCATCCTTGTGGGCACCTTCCCACAAGCACGGGGGCACAACGAAGGCCGGGTCCTGCATCCGGCAGGAAGGGGACCATCCCCGCGGGCGCAGGGCACTCTTCGTGACCTGCATTATTGCTCGACCACGGCTCCGCTCAGGACACTTTCACTGACTCCGACATTAGGGACATCGTGACGACGGATGGTCACCTTCCATCGAAACGTCGGCGTTGGCGGCCTTGCCAACCCTTCTTCGGCTCGAAGGGGATCGAGTCAGCATCTCGCTCCGGCCGGTGGATGAGGGCAGGCCCTGGTGATCGATGGGTTGCCAGGCGTGGTCGTGGGCCTCACAGCAAAACCCTGCTCGTTGGTGGTGGTGTTATTAGTGGTGAGCACGCCCCCGCCTTTGACCCGCGTTCCATTCCACTTCGGGTCCGCACCCACACCTTTGCAGGCAACGTGGTCGCGGGGATGGCAAGGTACTCGATCTATCGACGCCTGGCTGAGCCGTCGTTGAGGCGCAGCAGCCCTCCCACGCGTCAGCGTCCCCGGCGTCGACAGCGCTCTGATGACTCGGTCGCGCGCGGACGTCACCGTGGCCTCATAGATCCGAGCGAGGTACTCCAGGCGTACACGTCGCCCAGGTCGATGGCGGCTGGCAGGCGCGCGCGCTCGGCCGCTTCGGGAGTCGCTACGCTGCTCGCGCACGCGCGGCCAGCAGCTGTCCAGAGCACCGACACCGCCTGCCTCGGCGCCTCGGGCCCAGCGCACGCCTCGCTTTCGCCGCTGGGTCGTCCGCGCGCTCGCGCACGCATGGGCAAGTGACTGCCCACGCCTTCGGCTCACCGCTTCGCCGGCAGCCTCGGCTGCGGCATCGCTCTGGCGCGCGCGCTGCGGCCCGCGCCAGCTTCCCCGCGTAGTCGCATCGAGAAGCGTGCAGGCGCCGGTGTCGCCCGCACCAGCGCGGCGGTTCCTCGCTGCGGCGTCCGCCGCCTCCGTCTCGCCCGCCACCTCCGCGGCCGTGTGGAACCACCCACGCCTCGGCGTCGTCCTGCCAGGCCGCCTTACAGGCGGAGCGCTCTGCACCCGCCCGGTCGCCGCTCTCCCTCACAGGCACGGGCGAGGTGGGCGAGCGCGTTGATCGCCCCGTCGGCGGCCGCGCGGTCAGGGCCTGTGCTTCGCCCCTCGCCGGTCCCCCGACTCTCGGCGAAGCCGCGCCAAGACGCTCCGTACGCTTCCAGTGTCCTGCGCCTGCGCGGCGGCGTCGCTGCGCTCTCCTCCGCTTTCCTGCCAAGTCGCCCGCTCTCCACCGCAGTTCGACCAAGGAGGCGAAGGCAGCCTGGACGCCCGCGGCGGCCGCCGCCTCATAGGCCGACTCCGCCGCAAGGCAGTCGCCCTCCTTCGCGTCGAGGCGGGCCTGTCCCATGAGGCCCCACGGCTCGCCGGCGCGAACCGCTTCCCGTACGCCGCGCGGAGCACTGCGCGTCGCCGACATACGCACCACCTCATCGGGCCCCGCCAGCCATGCCTGGGGATGGCCTGCCCGCACCGCCCGCTCGGCGGTGTCGTCGCTGGCGGCACGGTCCCCAGCTTCCTCCGCTGAGCGGGCCAGGGCCGACCACGCTTTCTCCTCACCGGTCAGAGTCGCCCGCTCGTAGCGCGCCAGAGCCCCGGCTGCGTCCACGGCACCCTCACGCGCCGCCCCAGGCGCTGCCCACGCGGGCCCACTTTCCGCCGCGGCCGTCTCCGCGCCGCTCCGGTCACGATCGACTCAGCAGCAAAACGAGCGCGGGACGTGTGCCACCTCGCCGCCCCGCTCGATCGCCCGCCGGTAGAGCTGTACAGCGTGATCGACACACCGCCGATCCTGAGCCGCCTGGCCCAGGGCGCGCACAGGTCGTCAACCGTACGGGCGTGGGCCACGGCCGCGTCCCAGAGCGGCTCGGGCGGCGCCAGGTGTACGCCCGCGCCGTACGCTCTGGTCCAGGTAGTCGGCGGGTGGTAGCCGTCCGGTGCGCCGAGCCCGGGTGCAACTCTGACGGGGACGAGGGCGGACAGGGAACCGGTCTCCCTGTGCACTCAGACTCTCGACGGCCCTGTCGAGGCCATGAGCTGTCGTGGGTGACGCGCGCGGTCGCCGGCAGGTATCCGGTGACAGCCTCGGCAAGAAGCTCACCAGGCAGCGCACTGGCATGCCCGGGCGCCGGGCATCGACGGCCGCGGTGACCACCGCGTATCGATCTCGAGGAAGAATTGCCCGGCCCGGCCTCGTACCGGCGCACCAGCGTCGGGCCGCCGGTCAACTGCTGGATGACACGGGGTCGTTCACCGCTCGATCTCAACTCCGCCGCCTGCAGGGCTGATCCGAACGCGGGCATCCCCCGGCGGCGGCCCTGCGGGCCCTCACCGGGCCCTTCACCGAGGTGGTCGGGGACGTGGATCTCGAAGCGGTGGGCTCCATCAGGGCTCGAACGTGGAAATGCCGGTCCGTCGCTCCCGCAGCCCGGGACGTGAGGGCGCGCGCGTACTCGAGCCACAGCGTGCCGAGCACGGCCAGCAGTACAGTGCGTCTGAGAAGCTCCGCAGCGGGGGCGCAGAGGCGGCCTCTCCCCCACGAGGGGGCCGTCAGTTGCCGCTGCACTCCACCCAGCCAGATCACGGTCCGCGCGTCGACCAGAATCGGTAGCGGCCCATTCCGCGAGTCACGAGGGGCCTGCGGGACGATGACAGGCCAGGACGGAGGTTCGCTTCCGGACGGCCTCTAGGCAACCCGAGTCTTGCCGGTCGACGACTGGCCGACGAGAGGCGAGCACGGACTGCCCGCCCTCTGCCGCGTGCCGCAACCTCTCGCGAAGCACCTCGTCGTGCGTGCGGGCGATGCACGAAGTGAGGTCGTCGATGCCTGCCATCGACGGCGAGCGCCCGGTGCACACACCAGGGGTAGGGCCCCAGGTCCTCGGCTGTACGCAGACGGCGGTCCCGGATCCTCCCTTGGGCCGCTATCCACAACTCCCCTGTGCGCGCGACGACTTCGGCCGGTTGCGCGGCGCGCGAGCGCGAGCGAGGACTGCCGCGACGGAGCGCACATCGTGCAGACCGGGCAACCGTGTGCCGCCGATGATCCGGTGGACGGTGTCCTTGCCCGGTGCACCAGGCAGTGTGTCGTCACCGGCGATCGAGTCCACGACCGTTTCCAGGGCCGGGGCGCCCGCGGTGAGGTAGAGGCGGTAGAGGTGGCGCTTGAACTCACGCAGCGCACCGGGCGGAAGGCGAGGCGGAGCCAGCGGACGCGGCCTGCGCCCACCCAGCCCGTTCCCGTTTCCGGTGCGGCTCCCGGCGCCGGCACCTCGGCCACCCCGGCTCTCGTCGCCACTCATCGCACACCCCCGCCCTCCATCGCAGCCCATCGCCACCGGTCGACGCTCCTGGACGGGGGGCACGCTGAGTCTCACGACCACGGCCGGTGCAACGCACCGGACGAGTACACATCCCCATTCGCGGAGGAACAGTTGACCGCCATCGCCGCCTTCACCGCCCTCAAAGCACCCATCATCGCCGCCCTCGCCACTGCACTGCCCGCGCTGCGGTCGGCCCTGCTCGCCCTGCCACTTCTCCTGGTGACCCTCGCCTGCCTTCCCGCACTCGCAGTACTGCCCCTTCCTGCCGGACGGCACCCGGCGCGCGACCGAGCTCGTACGCCAACTGATCCGCTGGACAAAGACGTTGACCAACGTAGCCCTGATCCAGACGGGCTACGGGCGGGAGGACTGATGGAACTGAGCATCACCTACTGAGCACGTCTCCGACGAGAACGACCGTGGTCAAGGTGACCGGCGAATTCGACTGCTACGCATGCTGGCCCTTCCGCCAGCTGGTCCATGACCTGCTCACACAAGGCCACATCGTGCTGGTCATCGACCTGGCCGAGGGTCACCTTTTCCCGGCTCTGAACTCTTCGCCGGAGTGGTCCACGCCCTGCGACAGTCCCTTGCCCGAGGAGGCGCATGCCTGCTCGCTGCGCCCTCGCAGCGCGTGCTGGGCACCCTCCGGACCACAGGACTCATCAGGAGCTTCACTGTCCTTTCCATCCGTCTCCCAGGCGATCGAGGGCGTCGCCCCACCTCACAGGCATCCGGCGGACGATGAACGCGGACAGGGAACTGCCAAGCATCACTTACGAGGCACGCCACGGACGGGGATCACCGTGGTCGCGGTGACCCGGCGAGATCAACGTCCTCGGCACCCGGCTTCTCCACGAGACGCTGTTGGACCTCCATTCGCAGGGGCCACGTGATGTTGATCCTGGACATGAGCAGCGTCTCCGAC
The DNA here is from genome assembly GCF_030766975.1 of Streptomyces sp. KL116D. Taxonomy (NCBI): domain Bacteria; kingdom Bacillati; phylum Actinomycetota; class Actinomycetes; order Kitasatosporales; family Streptomycetaceae; genus Streptomyces; species Streptomyces sp. KL116D. The sequence continues at coordinate 6,403 of NZ_JASERH010000033.1, forward strand.
CTCTCAACACCAGGGGCCGATGTTCTGCTGAGCGTCCTTCGGTGCGCGGCCGCACAGAACGGGGGCCTTCTCCTCGCTGCGCCCAATCCTCGCGTTGTCGGCTCCCTTGAGTGCGCCCGTCGAATGCGTGCCCTCACGAACGCCAGACGGGTGATCCCCCGCACGGTCCTGTCGTCCGACCTCCTGGCGCAGGTGGGCGTGCCCGTCGACCTCACCGTCTTCCCATCCGTCGCTCTGGCACGGGCGGGCGTACCCGACCACCTCGCCACCATGCGTCACATTGTCGCCCGACTCCATGAGGTGCAACGTGGTGACGGCCATGCCAGGGGGCGACAGCAGGAGTGTCATGAACCAGGTGCGCACCTACCCAGAAAGGGCCCAGATGAGCACGAAGAAGCGATCACCTGAAAAAGACGCCGACGGCATGTCAGTCCCGTTGCTCGACGCCGAGTGATATACGCCCCTGGGACTGAGCCGCCTGGCATGGGCGGGCACCCTCAGTCGACCGGCAATCGATCGATCGAGGGGTCAAGTGCTGTCAGGGCTGGCATAGTTGAGGCCATGGGGAGAATATGTGGAGTTCACCTTCGACGGCGGCCAGGCGGTACTGCTGGAGGTCTTTCCCAGTCCGCTGGCCGACTCTGCGGCAGGCAGCTCAACTCCCGGTTCCGCACCGCTCGTGCCCGTTGCGGGCGAGGAACGGCCGGGTGGCACGTGCTGCCCAGGGCGCTCTGCGACAAGTCCTCAAACCGCTGGTTCCGGTCCTGCAGTCCGGTACACGACACGGTGTCCGCCATGGACCGAGCGGCTAACAGCTCACCGTCGACCTGGGTGTCAAGATCGGCAACGATCATGACTCTCGGTATCGTCGCCAACAAGGGCGAGGCGAGCCTGACGGTGTCCGCGACCTGGAACCTCGAAGCACCCGCGACAACGGGAGTAGCCGTGCGCTCGCCGTACGACGACGACCCGGACGCCGCCGTCCGTCGGGCGTGGGCCACTGTGCACTCTCCTGGTGCAGGGGCCGGGCTCGGCGCCGGACTTATCGTCGCGGACGGGTTCGTGCTGACCTGTGCCCACGTGGTCAACGCGGCTCTCCAGCGTCCCAAACTGGCCGCCGCCCGGCCGTCTGCGCAGGCCATGCTCCAGGTCACGGTCTCGTTTCCGGGCCTCGACGGCAAGCACCGCGCCGTGGAGCTGGTCAACTGGCTGGCCCCGAGCCGGCGGAGAACGAGCAGTGGTGGAACGGTGATCTCGCCCTGCTGAAGGTCGACGGGAAGGAGGAGGCAGCGCCCTCCGTGCCGGTGCGTGAGACGTCAAGCCGGCTTGTCGACCTGGTACGCACACGGGGCGCGCTCCCTCGTGGATGTCTATGTCCAGACCTCGCAGTCCCTGGTACATCCTGGATCCGGCGCAGGCCCCCGCTGGAGATTCTTCCCGGCCACAGCGGAGCTCCCTTGTAGGACCGTCAGCATGGCTGCGTGACGGGCCTGATGGTGTCCACCGAGCCCGACAACCCCCCGTTCGTACGCCGTCAGGGCCTCTGAGCTGTTGAAGCTGCTCGCCGATACCCCTGCGTTCCCGGCCGCGATCACAGAGGTGTCGGATCCTCGGACTGCAGGCTCGCCGCCGTGAGCTGATCGACGCGCTGGAGGGAGCTCTCCGGGCGGAAGGTGCAGCAGTGCGCCCAGCGTTTCGCCCGTGCCCTGCGCCTGGCCCGGGCTCCGGGCTCCTGCACGAGACCTTGTCGACGCGGCAATGCGTCATCAGCGGGGCGCTCCGACTTGCCTCAGCACACTCACGGCTCCGCGTCGGTGGCACAACGGGTCGCAAACGTCGCGGCATTGCTGGGATCGGTGCGCCTGTTCACTCAGGAGGAGTACGAGGAGCTCTGCGCGTTCCTGGGCCCCGGTACGTGCTCGGAGGTACGCGCCGCCGCCCGCCGCGCCGTACCGCACTTCTCGCTGCCGGAAACCGGTCCGTCCGATGTGGGAGCGCTGATCGAGGACCTGGAGGACCGTGCCAGTGAACCCGGTGTCGTACCGCCCGTGATCCAGGTGATCGAGGAAGTCGCCGCAGCCCGGCAGGTCGGCGGCGACGGTCTGCAGGAGTGGTCGCACCGCGTGACCACTCGGCTGGATCAGCCCGGAGGCGATGCGCCAGTGCCGCTGGTCGGCCATGGCGTGCTTCTGCCCAAACGGTGCAGCCGGTCCTGCGGGTGGCTGTGGACAGCGGACCCGGCTGCGGAAGCCTTCCACTACATGATCCGCCTCTACGATGCCCATGGGCGCCAGGTCGGGACCTGGACGAACAGGGGACACTCTGCGCAGCCGCGCGAGCCTCGCGCCGACCTCTCCGAAGCCGTTGGCGACCTCGATCAGTATGAAGAGTCGGCCGGTGTGGAGTTCCTGCTGGAGGAAGGCTTCTTCGGGCTGGCCGTGGACCGGCTGCCCGTCAGTGCAGGGCCCTTGGGGACGCGGCCCATCGGGCTGGACCGGGTCGTGGTCCTGCGCGGGCGAAAACGAAGATGCGGGGCGGCGAGTGGAATTCGCGCTGGAAGCAGGGACAGGGTTTGGCGGCGGCACCTAGCGTGCTGCACGACCTGCACACGGGGAACGGCAACCTGACGAACGACCAGTGAGATCGCCTGCGTCATCGCCTGCCCCCCGCCCGGCCAACACGACAGCACCTGGCCCTGTGCCGCTGGCTGGGGGTTCCGGTGATCTTGTGGCAGCGCGATGCTCACGGCCCGGATACGGCCGAGGCGTTGCGGGCCGTCGTGTCGGGGGACTGGCCGCGCACCCTTCGGGAAGCGGTCAGACGCCAGCGCGTCCATGCGATGTTCGACAGCGCTACATGGGTGCTCATCTGGCGCTGATGTGGGAGGACCCGGGCTGGACACCGTCGCGGCAACGGCTGACCAACCCGAAGAAGCAGGAAGGAGGCACCGCGTGAACAGCGGGACCCCGCAGGAACGGCTTTTTCCGCGGCGGGCGGAGGCACGTACGACGCTTCCGTCCCGCTGCCCCAGCCGCCGCCGTGGCGGCGGCCGCGGCCAGACGGCGAGGCTGTGCGGCGGCCGTATCTGATCGGCGAGAAACAGGTGGATGTCGTCAACGCGGCTCTGCGCCTGCGTCGTCCCCTCCTGGTGACCGGGGCACCCGGCACGGGCAAGTCGTCGCTCGCCCACGCCGTGGCGGCGGAACTCGGCCTCGGGCCGGTCCTGGTGTGGCCGATCAACACCCGCGCCACGCTCACCGATGCGCTGTATCGCTACGACGCCATCGGCCCTGGCTGCGCGAGCAACAGGACGGCACCGCCGACATCGGCAGCTTCGTACGCCTGGGGCCCCTGGGCACCGCGCTGGCCACCCGGCATGAGGAGCAGCCTCGGCTGCTGCTGATCGACGAACTCGACAAGAGCGACCTGGACCTGCCCAACGACCTGCTGTTCGTGCTGGAGGAGGGCGAGTTCACCATCCCCGAGCTGGCCTGTCTGCCCGAGGAGCAGGCGGCGGTCGCTGTGCATGCAGGGCTCGCAGGAGAAGGTACACAGTGCGGCACGGCACGGTCCGCTGTCAGGACTTCCCCTTCGTCGTGATCACCAGCAACGGTGAACGGAGTTTCCGCCTCGCCTTCCTGCGCCGCTGCATCCGGCTGGAACTGCCGGAGCCTGGCCCGGATCAGCTCGAGGCATCGTTCGGGCGCACTCCGCCCAGGACCTGCATCAGTTGCAGGCACAGTGGCGCGCGCGTGCAGGATCTCATCCGCACCTTCGCCGAACGGCGCAGCCTCGGCGGGCTGGCCACCGACCAGTTGCTGCATGCCGTCCATCTGCTGCAGCAGGGCATCCGTCCCCGAGGTGGAGCACCCTCAGGGAGGCGGTGCTGCGTGAGCTCAACAACGGCGGGGTCCGGTGACGCGGACGAGCTCTGGGTCGCCGCCCTGCATTCCGCTCTGCGCGGCGCGGGGTGGATCTCTCACCGCGCAGCTGAGCGACGCCCTGGCTCGCGCTTCACACACCGCCGAACCGGGATGCGGCCGATGTGGCGGAGCCGTGTGCCGTGCTCCCCCTCTGCTGTTCTCCCCCAGCCGGAGCACCCGGGCCGTGACGTTGGCGAGTCCCGGCGGCGGTGAGCCGACGCGGCGTTTACGCCTTCACCGGTGCCTCGCGGCGGCGGGGCTCAGGGGCGCCGGTCCGTATTCCCTGGCGTACGGGGCCTGCGGCGTCCGCTGGGCGCGTCGTGCGGGGACTGCGCGCGCTCAAGCGGAGGGTTCGCGTCCGCACACCGGTACGAGCTGGACGGGGACGCCACCATCAGGGCCATCGCCGACAGTGGCGTCCTCGACGTCGTGCTGCGCGCCCGGCCACGGATCGCTGGCTTCATCTCGTGCTTGCCGTCGACGCGGGCCCGTCCATGCGGGTGTGGCACGACACCGTCAGCGAAGCTGGCCGACGCGCTCACGGGCTCGAGGCATCTTCCGCTTCCGTACGCGTGGGCCCTCTGGAGCGCCCGTCTCTCTCATCGGCGGTCGAACCGTCGTGCTCGTCGTGACCGACGGCGTCGCTGACCACTGGTACACCGGGACCGCCCGCACGTCTGGCCTCGCTGGCTCGCAGCGTGCCGACCCGCGGTGCTCCATGTGTTCCCGCTCGGCTGTGGGGCGAGACCGCGTTGGCAGCCGAACCCGCGATCGTCCGCACGACCGGGCCTGCGCCGCCCAACAGCGCGCTTTCCGCCCACGATCCCTGGCTCCCCCGCCGTGTTCGGTCCCCGCCCCGGCCTGCCGGTGCCCGTCCTCGAGCTGGACGAGCTGAGCCTGCGCCCCTGGGCGGGCCTGATCGCGTCGCACGGCGGCAGGGCCGCTCTACGCGTCATCGACGCGGAAGCCCTCCAGACGCTGTGCTCTTCGACGAGGCGGTCGCCGATGAGCATCCCACCGCCGCCGAACGCGTGCAGGCCTTCCAGGCAGCAGCCTCGCCGCACGCCTACGACCTCGCAGGGCCACCTGGCGGCCGTCGATCCGCTGACGCTTCCCCGTGATGCGGCTCATCCAGGCTGCAGCCTTGCCCCCACAGCAGCCCGGTCTGTCTGGCGGAAGTCCTGCTGAGCGGTCTCATGCATCTGGACAGCCCGCTGGAGGGCAGGACGTCTTCGCCTTTGCTCCGGACGTGCGCGCGCTGCTTCGGACAGTGATCAAAGCCAGCTCGACACAGCGCACAGCTGACGCCGTCAGTGACTTCATCGCACCACGCCTGGGCCGCACCCCGACTTTCCGGCGGTTATCGCCGACCGTTCGGGGAGCTGGCCTGCCCCAAGGGAGCGCTCACTCTCGCAGAGTGTGGACGCGGAACAGGGAGAACAGGGCCCCATTCGCGTGAACCTCTGCTCCGCGTGATCGACGCCCTGTCCACGCTGGACTGTCTGGCGGACGCGCCGGGGCGTCTGCAGTTCGCTGCTCTGCTGGGAGACGTACTGGGCCGGCCCATCGACTTGCGGGGCGTCAGGCTCCGTGAGGATCTCGTCGTCCTGTCACGGATCGCGTTGGACACGGACGGCGGCGAGCAGGCCCTGCTCGATGTGGTGCGGATCCTCGAAGGGGGCGGTGATCTCCGCGGAGTTCGAGCGGCTCCTCGTACCGTGAACGGCTCGAGCGGTGTCGGGACGATCTCACCGGGCAACGCCGACAGCCGGCCCGGATGCCTGCGGGCAGGTCGGCCAGCGACCGGCCGAGAACCGAACGGCGCGGGCCCGGCACCGACCAGGCACTGCCGCCACAGGCGGATCCGGCCCGTGTCTGCGCGCGTTGATCGTCGGCATTGAGCGCTACGACGTCGGACCTACCTGGGACCTGCCCGGGCCCGCCCGGGATGCGGTCCGCTTTCCACCAGCTGCTGCGAGCCGCTGGCGTGCGGAGGCCAACCTGCGCCTTCACCTCGCTCCCCCTGCCGCCATTTGTCCCTGACCTACCGTACGAACCCGCCGACCATGCGACCCTCCGCCGCGTCCTCGTCCAGCGAACTGCCGTCGACCGAGGGCGACGTGCTCTGAGGTAGTGGTGGGGCGGGCACGGTATCACCGACCGTGCTGACAGACAACGACTGTTCTGCGCGGACGCGACCCTCGCGAACAAGACGAACCTCGATCTGGACGCGGCGCTAAACCGATACGCCGGGGAGACCGTCCCCGGCCATGCCACAGCAGTTGTGGATCGTGGACGCCTCCGCGGCAAACGAGGACGACCTCGCCTTCCAACCGCCACTGCCTTCCGACGCCCTGCCAGCCGCGCGGCCGCCCAGAAACTACCGGCAGAGCATCATCCGGGCCGCCAGAGCCGGCCAGGCCGCCAGCAACGACCCCGTGCGGTCTACCGGTCTCTTCTCCGACGTCGTGCTGGATCTGCTGGCTGACCGCCATGCCGTCCTGCCCGGACTACCTGATCCGCAGGCCCTGTACGACGCGGTCAAGGCACGGTTTGCAGACCTTCGGGAGGCTGGCCGCACTCGGCAACATCCGCGATCATGCTGCGGAGCCCCAGCCGCACCGAGGCCGGCGCCGGCCCTGTCCTCGGCGCGGCCAGTATCTTCCCCTTGGACGGGCTGTAGAGGCTCTGCTGGCCTATCCGCTGATTCACGACCCCTCCGACCGGCGGTTGGTGATCGGCATGCTGGACCCGCGCATCGTCGCCGCACTGCCTCGCAACCCCGCACCCCGCCTCGATGTCACGAACATCGTCAGCAGGATCATGCGGCATCACCCGGAGGCGTTGGACGACCTCTACTGACGCCGTGGTGTCCGCCGATGACGATCCCGCACTCGCGAGGACACTCCGCAAGGCACTGGACGACCTCATGGCCTTGGCGAGCGACAGCAGGCGGCCGGGCGTCATGTGAAGTGCGTCATGCCGTGGGATCGGCGGTCTGCGAATGCCGTCGAAAATGTGACGGTCGTGTCCTGTTCATCGGCCTGCCGGTCGCGGCACTTGCGACAGGGATGGGGCGCTGACCGAGGCGGTCCAGGCCGATGCGCTCGGGCTTCCGTCACCTGGACGTGGCGAAGGCCGGAGTTGGCCAGGAGGACCAGGGCCCAACGCGTGCTGGCAACGACAGATTGAGCTAACGCATGCTCTCGACGCGGGTTGACGGCCTCGATGAAGAACATCCTGTACAGCCCGTTCAGGTGCTCCAGGGGTGTCACCGAGATTCAGGCCGAAGTAGTCCCGCCATGCCTTTAGCGCTGTCTCCAGCGCCCCGGCGACGACTGCAACGGCCGTCATGACGGTAGCCGCCTCGCCTACCAGGTCATCTTCAGAGTCCTCGGCCAGCATTCGTGCGCGATTCGTCATCCATGGGCGACCGTGGGCGGCACCCGAAGAGGATGCGGTAGGGCGCTGGCATGTGAGACGGCATGGCCTTGGCCTCTTCAGTGATGTTGATGTCCAGACCGGGACTTCTCGCCATCGACCTCGTAACCGATCAATCTCCCCTGCGAGTTGGTTCGCTCCACTGCTAACGTACGCGGAGGGCCGTCAGCACATGCTCCTTAGCCTGGGCGACCTCCGCCTCCTGGGCCGGCCCGAACGCCTTCGCCGTCTTCTCCATGTGCTCGACGTCGGTCCGCCAGAGGCCGGCACAGCGTGCCAGCCGCTTGGCGGCAGAGATGTCGGATCGATCAAGTAGTGCAGGAACAGGCAGTTCTCCCATCACAGCCCTGCTCAAAGTCAGCGGCGACCAAACTGGTGGCGGTTGCATGACCACGTCGTGTTCGAGAGCCCTTACGTGATCGAGCGTTGGACCACGACAACTGGGCCAAGTCGAAGATCATGCCGTGCATCGACCGCCGGGCTTCGCGTGTCGGCTCGGGCTGCGCATCGAAGGCCGCCGCGTCCCGCCTGAACAGCGCGTCCGGGCCACCAACCTCGTCTGGAAATGCGTTGGCGGCCAGCTCTCGCAATTCCTTCAGTACCTGTGCAGCAGCTCGCAAAGGGCTCCGCTGATCGGGACGGTGAAGGTCACAGGAGTGCCATCCGTAGGAGCAGAGTCGTCTGTCATGCGCGGATCTTAGGTCGTTTGACGCCCGTCAGCCCCTGGACCGGTCACCGCCACCACACGCGCGTGAGGGTGAGCCGGCAGTGGCCCGGGACCCTCTCCGCAGAGGACAAGGAGCGCCTCCGTCAACGCCACGCTGACGGCGTCGTCTCAACGAGCTTGCCCGTCAGATGGAACAGATGAACGTAAACCAGCAAGATGTCCGGCTTATCGCTCGGGCGGATCACATGCTGCCGAAGAATCGCGTCCACCGTGGGCCGCGCTGCAGTATCTCAAGCGCGCTGGGGCCCTCATGGTCGCTCTCCAGTAGCTCTTCGGGGGAGGGCTCACGTAGCTGAGTTCGGTCAGGGCCTGTTCCACTCTGGCGAGGTCGACGGGATCCAGCGCGCCTCGTCACGGGCTTCGTCCGTGCCGAGGAAAGGACCCCGGGTTGTCGGCACATACCTCGGCGAGGAGCCGAACTTGCTCACGCAGACCACGATCCGTGTTCCGCAGATCGTTGCGTCTGCAGGCACGTGGATGCGCCCGTACTCACTGGAGTCCTGAGTGTCCCGCTCGGACTCGCACGGGAGCTCAGAAGTCCGCTTCGAGTCGGCGCACCAACCTGCTGAACGCGAGGCCGGTCGCGGCGCGGTCGTAGTGCAGCGGTTGTTCCAGCCGTTCGGGGTCGTCGAGTTCGTGCAGGAGGGCTAGCAGTTCCGCCTCGCTCATTACCATCCGCCCATCTTGCCGCTCAGCGGGCGGGAGTGGCAGGGCAGTGTGTGCAGGAAAGGGTCGGCTCTGGAGGCAGTGGCTAGGTTGCGGTCTCGCGCTTGATGGCTGCGGGACTGTTCTTGATTCAACTCAGGCTGTCGCAGGTGTCCCTCGCATTTGTGGTGCAGTGGGCTGCGTCGGGAGGCCGATTGCGCCACGTGTGGCTTGGCGACCAATGGTCAGCCCGGCGTGGAGGGATCTGCGGCATCGTCGTGGCGGGAGGAGGCGTAGCTTCTCTGAGGGAGATCCGGGCTCGGCGGGTAGATGGTGAGGGTGAGTCGAGTTCGGCTGCCAGCTCGAGCCCCTCGTAGGCCCGGTCTGTCCGAGGGAGAGGGGTCTACCGAGCAGCCCATCCCATACATAGGCTGCGGCGCATGACGCACTATCTACAGGTCGCCACCGCAGCGGGCCACCAGGGACGAGGCAGTCGTCCTCGTCAAGGCCCGTCGTCGGCAGATCGGCTGGCTGCGGGTTGCACAGGTGATTGGCCCGGTTGTCTCGGCCTTCTGGCACGACGGAGCGTTCGGTACTGGGGAGGAGTACCGGGTCCTCTTCAAAACGCGCGGATTGCTACACCAAACTGGAGGAGTTCATTCTCGCGCATCATCCTTGGGAGCGTCCCGAGCTCAATGCCGTGATCTTCAGCGAGTCGTCGGCCGACTTCAGGGACTGGGTCGACAGGAATCTCGGCTAAGCCTGCGCACGTTCCAGGAGTTCCTCCACCTCTGGTAGACCACGATGCCGGGTCAGGGCTGACAGTGTGGGCGCGAGTCGCTGTCGGGGACGCACCGATGCGACCCCGACAGATAGCTCCAGTACGCGGCAAGCCGACGCGGCCGCGGTCTCTACTTCCCCGCTGCCAGATAGGGACTCGCCAGCCAAGACGTGTACAGCGCCTTGTCCCTGGCGTGTGTGTGTCGCTGAATCGAGCCAGGACGGATTCAGTACGGGGGACCGAGCGCAGTGGACGACGCAGTTCCGTCCAGCACCGGCCCTTCGATCGTCTCTACTTCGTCGGAGTCGACCCAGGCGGCCCAGTCCGGCACCGGGCCGCTGCTGTCCTCGCTTGAGCGCCTCCTCTGCAGCGTGCAGGGCAGCCTCTGTTTCTCGGGCGTGCCCGGCGACGGCGTGGGCCCAGGCCAAGCGTTCGTGCAGGAGAGCTCGCACGCCGGATGGGGCCCGGGGCCCTGCGGTACGGCACGACTCGATGGCCGTCGCAACCGCCTTGCTCTGATCGGTCCCCGAGTGCGGTAGGCGAGGAAAGGCCAGGGCGTTGCCCTCCAAGGCAACGTCGCCGGCCGTGAGCCGCGCGCTGGCTGGCCTCGTACAGTCCCTTGAGCCTGTAGCCTGGCGCCCAGCGTCGAAGGCTGCCCAGCCTGCCCCTGTTGTGCCTGCTCGGCGAGCAAGGAACGCAGGAACGTTGCCGGTGGGATTCGCTGTAGGTGCAGTCGCACAGGAGGCCGCGTGTCCTGTGGTACTCACCGAGGTAGAGCCTGAACGTGTCCCCGCCTCCGAAGCATCGTCCAGTCGTCTCAGCCGGGCGGTGCCGTCGGCTTGCCAGCAACTCGACGCCGCGCGTGCTCGAGTCGGATCCCCGGGCGGTCGGAGGCGGTCAGGGCGACCAGCCCGCCGGTTGCCAGTGACCCTGACGCCTTTACGAAATCCCTGCGTCGCACCTTCGTTGCCTCTCCTCGCTTCGCCCTGCTTCACCTCCCCATGAGCGGTCGGCGAGCCAGCAGACCACCACCCGATTCGAGTGCGTCTGCGATCGCGCAATCTTCTCGAAAGTAGTGACGGCGCAGCCACTGCCTCGCCAGGGACCCACACGTGCAGAGCTTGAGCGATCGTCACTCGCTTGCCAGCTTGAGTGAAGCTGATCCCCCGCGTGCGCTTTTGGCCAGCCGGAACACCGTGCCAAAGTCGTGCGCCTTGAGAGCCGCGAGCATCTCCGAGCTGCGAGGTCTCATCCGGCAAGGCCGTCACTGGCCGGTACTCACCTTTCATTCGGTGCATTGCTGCACTGCCAGATTCTCAGCCTCAGCGGTAGATTGATCCGAAGCCTACCCATCGCAGCACCTATCGCCGCGCAAGCCAGAAACCCATCCGCTCGGCATGGTGATCGCATCAGGCCGACGAGGAAGGGAGCGGCCGCGCAGCGACGGCGAACCTCCACCCGAACCTCCGCAGTCACGCGCGCGCATGAGCCCGCCTTTGACGGGCGGTCGCGCCTTCTGTCCAGCTGGAAAGTCCCCCGCGCGTGGGCCATCGTGCGACGAGGAAATCCCTGAGTCGCTTTCGGCCCAGAGGAGGCTGTGCTTCATGGCGCGTGAGGCCCGAAACCGCTCCCGGATTGCGGCGATCGCCGGAGCGCATCCCGCAGTCGGCGCCCACGGTTGGTTCTTGGCCCTTGTCCTCGCCGCCGAGTTGCTGGCACGCGTCGCCCCCTACGCACGTCTTCGTTCGCTCTGCACGCCGACCATCCACGAGCAGGAGCCTCACATGAGCTTCTCGCCGGCAGACCCAGCATCTCCCTCTGCAACAGCGCTGACAGGCCTCGAGCGGGACCAGCGGAGCTCGGCCGCACTGCGCACCCAGCCCCACCTTGCAGACCTGCCTCCAGTCCTTCCCTCGCCGATCGCAGTCTCGGCGGGCGCGCGAAAGCAAGCAGGTTCCCTCCGTACGTCGCATCGGGGCTGCGTGGCTGCGGCAGGCCTGTCGTATGCCGGAGGATCGCGTCGAGGTGGCGCTGATCGTGCTCTCGAGCTCCTCACCAACGCCGTCCTGCACGGTGCGGGATCTTCAGTGGCCTACCGCAGCTGGTCTCCGCAACCAGGCCTGGTCCACATCGAGATCGATGACGGCACCGGAGACCCCGGAGCCCCAGCCCACCCAGGCTGCGGCGTCGGACGAATCCGGCCGCGGCCTGTTCCTCGTCCAGATGCTCGTCCAGGAGCTGGGTGGCGACTGGGGCTTCAGCCATCGCGGCACCACCGTATGGTGCCGCTTACCCATCGGCGGCCAGCAGACCGGACGCGAGCGGAGCCAGCCGTGAGCAACGATGTGATTGAGGCGCCGCCGGCGCTACCGGCGGGGACGAGGGTCATTGTCTGCGGGTGTCTGCCCAGTGCGGAGTCCTGGGACTCGGCGCTACGCGGCGTGCACAAGACCGTCGCTCGGTGGAGGTGGGTCCGGTCGAGACGTTGATCGACATTGGACTGTTCACGTCGCCGGCCGCGGGCCGCCCCGCGCGGGCGACGCGCGCTGGACCTGGTGACCGACGGTGGGGCCGGCGGTATCGTGATGCTCAGCTACGTGATGCCGTTCTTCCCTCCCCGTCGAGCGGACCGCGATCGTCGCGTGCCAGCGGCGGACCGGGGCGTGGGTGTCGAGCCGGTGGAGCACTGCGGACGTCGCCGCCCGGTTAAACCACTTTCGTCCGGGTGCAGGCAAGGCGGTGAGTGCGGGGGCGTCCCCGGCGTCGGGCGCGAGGGCGTCAGCTTTCTGCGGGTGCCGCGGCTGCGATGGGTGATACGTCATCCGCTGCGCTACCTGGCCATGCTCGGCTTCGGCCCCGTCCAGCTCATCCTGCTGCCGACCCTGGTCGGCGCCATCACCCTCCTGGTGATGACACTGAGGCCGCATGCCTCCTGAGCCGGGAGCCCCGAGGCAGGTCGGCGCCACGTCTCGTCTGCCCCCGGTCGCGCTTCTGTGGGGAGGTCGCGGCCGGCCAGCCTCGCTCCGCCCCCGTCTGCTGAGGCGGGCGGTGCAAGACCCGGATGCGGCCCTGCCACCAGGGTCCTGTCCGGACGGGCGTGTGGAGGTGTCCTCCCCCGCCGTCTCCCCACACGCCACCTCCCACCGGTTTTCCGTGAAAGGGAACCTCCTGACGCCCAGCGCGGGTCTCACCGTCCCGTACATCACCGTCCGGCACGGCGAGACACCCGACCTCGAGCGACACCTGTGCGTGCGCCCCCGGCCCCGACGCAGCCGCCGGCGGCTCGCCTGGATCAACGAAGGTCTTGGGGACCGCGATCTGCGCGGCGTGCTGTGGGGCCGGGTCTCGCAGGAATTAAGCGTCGACCGCCGCGCCCTGAGGGGGACACCGCGGTGGCGGCTGGTCCATCCCGCCCGGCAGCGGGAGACCATGCTCTACCTCCAGTGCCGAGGTGTGCGTGACGCGGGTGCGCGACGTGCGCCGCCAGAGCGTGTGTTTGAGATGTTGATCAAGGTCGTGAAACGATCTTGGGATGGCTCGTGGAGATCTGACGGACGACCAATGGCTGCGCCTGGAAGCGGTGTTGCCACCGCTGCCGACGATGGGGCGCAAGCCGCGGGACCGGCGGCAGGTCTTCGACGGGATCTGGTGGCGGGCCCGACAGGCTCACCGTGGCGGGACATACCCGAGCGGTACGGACCATGGGAGACGTCGTACTCGGCGTTCCGGCGCTGGCAGATCGACGGGACCTGGGCCCGCGTCCTGGAGAAGTTGCAGGTCAAGGCCGATGCTGCTGGACACGTCGAGTGGGAGGTGTCGGTGGACTCGACGGTCTGCCGGGCCCATCAGCACGCCGCTGGAGCCCGCAAAAGGGGGCTGACCGTGAGGGCCGGCCGGACGACGGCGGCCTGGCGGACGAACCGGCGGACCACGGGCTCGGCCGTTCGCGTGGTGGCCTGAGTACCAAGCTCCCATCTGGCCGCCGACGCCGCCGGGCACGTCCTCGCCATCGTGGTGACCGGCGGCCAACGCGGCGACGCGCCGCAGTTCATCGAGGTCATGGACCGCATCCGGGTCCCCCGGCCGGGCGGCGGGCGGCCTCGTGTCCGGCCTGATCACGTGCTCGCCGACCGCGCGTACTCCTCCCGTGAGATCCGCGCTTACCTGCGCAGACGCAACATCGCGCACACCATCCCGGAGAAGCGCGATCAGGCCGGACACCGGCGGAGCCGGGGATCGGCCGGTGGCCGACCACCCGGCTTCGACCGAGAGAAGTACAAGGCCAGGCACAAGGTCGAGTGCCGGATCGGCTTGTTGAAGCAGGCCCGCGGCGTCGCGACGCGCTACGACAAGCTCGCCGTCCGCTACGAAGCGACCGTCCAACTCGCCTTGATACGGCAGTCTCTGTGACCTCATTTCAAACACGCCCTAGGATTGCGGTGCACGTTCGCTGACCCGATCTTCTCAAGCGCCTCCGGCAGTAAAGAGGCTGCAGCCATGAGACGAAGGCGTCGTGAGTCCGGGCGTTTCCGATCGACGGCGTGGCAGTTCCACTGATGAAGCAGAGGGCGAAGGTCTGCTCGGCGGCGTAGTCAGGCTTGCCCGCTCTTGAGCCTGGCTCTTGCCGGGCCCATTACCCCACGAGGCCAGACGAGCCGTGGAGGCAGTCTGCGGATCATGCTGGTCGACGACGAAGTCAGTCAGTTGCTCCAGGCCGCGGCGCCCTGCGTATCCGCGGTCACCTGCGTACCGTCGGCCGAAGGCGACGCATCGATGACATCTGGGAGCCTTGGTGATGTCAGCAGGCTTTCCAGGAGGTGGTGGTCTCTCACCACTCGCTTTCCTCGAGGCGTCGTCGCCCTTCTCCTTCCGTCGCCTTCAGCTCGATTCCCTGGCCGTCTTCTGAGTACCGCCTCATCTCGTAGCCCCTTCAGTCCGGCAGCTCTAATACTTCTGCTGCCTCCTTTACCAGTTCGTGGGGCGCGCCGACACCGGTCCCCAGCCCTCTGGTCACTGACAGCTGTCTCTGCCGTTAAAGCTTCACCTCCTGTGGCTTCTGTGACAGTGCCGTGCCCTCAATTCTTCTGCGTTCGGCGTCATGGCCGCGGTTCGTCAGTTACCGGAGCTCGTTGTAGTAGGTGCGGATGAGCGCGATCACGGTGTTGGTCGTGGTCGAGGTAGCTGCGACTGGTTGGGCAGAAGGCCTTCCGGGCTGATGTAGCTGTTCGGCCCGAGGTGGTGGCTGGGTCAAGGCGATGCACGGTGATCTTTCCCGGTTCGGCGGGCGCGGTTCCACGCACTCATGGAGCAGGCGCAGCGCGGAATATCCACGTTCCGACGCGTTCGATCCGCGGTCGCCGGCACGAAGAGTTGGTGCACGTGCTCAGCGTGGGTGACATCATTGGACCCGTTGTGGAACCCGCCCAGCGTGATCACCACGACAGGGGCGCAACTGTGTGCACACATCATCGACCGCGCCTGTGGCGACCTGTGCGCCGCCACTGTAAGAGAGCAAATACCACGGGAACACTGCTGCCGGGACCGGCATCCGGCGAGCTCGAGCTGCGTGGCGATCTGAGTGCCGACGGGCCCGGTTGTACAGCGGACGGTATCGGTGGTCCGCGGCGACGAAGACCGGAAGATAAAGCCAGTAGAGAGTAGCAACGATCCGCCAAAGCCGCAGTTAATGCCCGCCACCGGCCGGCTCGCCAGGGTCGCGAGGCAGTGAGAGGGCTGCACCTGGCCCAGGCACAGTTCCGGTGCTCCTTCTCGAGCACTGCCGGACCAACTGGCCGCCGTCCCTGGTGTCGTGACACAGACGCTTCCTGATGCCGTCCAGGATAGTAGGCGTCCGGCGGACGGTCAGATCCGCGCCGCGCGCATAGGGATCCGAAGTTGTGTGAGGGGGCGCGCAGGCCGGTCCCAGGCAGACCAGCACCGCACAGACGCAGCCTGGCGCAGCATCCAGGTTTGAGTGCCTGAGACAGAACCGGTCGCGAGAGACGGCCGGGGAGCGCTGATCCTCACTGAACAGACGCCACGGCCCCATTTAAGATATTCAGCCCATCGGTGACGGCCACACGTAACCGGTAGCGCCCAATCAACGCGAGTTCGCTTCCATGCCAGTGAACAGCGAGAGCGGCACCGACGCCCACGAAGATGCAGTGGAAGTGGAGGGAGCGCCGAGCACTGGGAAACGCGAGGGACCGCGGTGAGCGGCAGCGGGCAACCAGGCCTGCCGTCCACCCAGGCCCTCGCCCGGTGGCGAGGACATGACCAACTCGGTCGATCGCTCCACGCGGCCAGCGGCCAGAACGCGAGCACGGCTGCCTCGACGAGATCGCTGCGGCCGGCGAGCAGCCCTGGGCGACGAGTTTCGCGGCAGGCCGGGCCTGCGCGCCAGCAGCGGCGGATGCGTCCGACCGCCTCGGACAGCCCGGCGCACAGCAGCAGAATCACGACGACAGACGACATCACTCAGCCTCCCTGTGGCGGGATCGACCGAGCCGACTGATGAACCTTGTCGGCGACGCGCGTGTACCGCTCCAGTTCGTCGACGGCCCTGCCGGTGTCCGCCCGCCTTGTGCTGGGCGGTCTTCAGGCTCGTCGCTGCGGCTGCGAAGCCCGGTTCGTGGAGCAGGCGTCGGCAAGAACACGAACGGTGTTCCTGCGATGTCCTGGGTACGCATCGACAGGCCGGCACCGAGTTCGACGACGCGACGAGCCACCATCGCTGGTCCGCGCCCTGCGGGATCAGCAGCAGCGGACTCCGGCGTACATGGCTCAAGCGACGCTGTTCATTCCGCCGTGGGTGACGAACAGCGCCGCGCGGTCCAGCATCTTCCGGCTGCGCACGAAGCGGCGGGCGAGCACGTTCCTGCAGTGGCCCGAGCGCGCTCGGATCGGTGGGGCCCGTCGACACGACCACCGCGCGGGAGGTAGTGAGCGCGGTGGCGAAACCGGCGCAGAGCCGCGGGCCACCGTTGAACACCGCTCCCAACGACGCGACAACACCAGTCCTGGAGCCGGTCGAGAGGGAACGACGGATCGGTGGACGGGCGCCGACACTGCCGAGTGGAATCTGCACGACTGGTCGAACTCCTCGACCGCGGGCTGGAACCCGGGGACGTGTGCACGATGTTCAGCGCTTGGGCGGATGTCCCGCCAGGTCGAGCAGGGAAGCCCTGAGGTGTCGTAGCGTCGGTGCAACTCCCGGGACGGGACCGCAGATAGCCCCGGGCGCTGCGGGGCCGGGCCCTTGCGTCGGCCAGCAGTTGCCAGGAGCCCCGAGTGGGGCTCGGGACATGACTGTTGAAGGCGAACGTGGTGAACGAAGAGGCCGCCGGAATGCCGAGTTCACGAGCGGCGATCGCCCCCAAGGGACAGGCGCTGTCGTGCACGATCAGGTCGGGACGTTCGCGGCGGAGTTCGGGAGCAGGTCGGGCAGTCGGCGCAGATCGCGAGTGTCGCCAGCGCCTCCATCCAGGTGAGCGGCGTCGGCTCGGCGGGGGAAAGGCTGGTCAACGGGGTCGGGGAGCACCGTCGCGCCGTTGGCCCCGATCTCCTCACGGAAGGCGGGCGACGTGTGGTACACGACGGTGACCGCGCTGAACGAGTTCGGCCACGACCGGCAGCGTCGGATTGATGTGTCCGTGCATGCCGATGTTCAGGAACGCGATGGTGCCTACTGTTCTGCCTCCGATGCCGAAGAAGTCGATGAGCCGCACGAGCCGGCGGAGAAGCCGCGGAGGGGCCCTCGACGCGGTAGAGTCCCGGCCCGTCGATGCGTAGTTCGTCGAGGAAGCGTCTGCCGTGCGGCTCCGCGGTGCCGATCAGCCGCTGAGTGCGGCCGAAGTCCCACGGTGCGGGCCAGGGTGTCGATCCCGGTGGGCAGCACGACGGTCGGTAAGCGTGAGGGACACCTCGCGCAGGTCACGCTCGATCTGGTGGTGCAGGAGCAGCAGCCCGGCACGGGCGGCGATGGCACTCGCGGCGCGGCGGAGCGGATCGGACGGACGCAGGGCGGAGCTCTCCGGCACCGCCACCACCACGACACTGGCGGCCCTGGCCTGCAGCGCGGCAGCACCGGAACGTGGCGACCACTCCACCGTCGACAAGCGTCCGGGCCGTCCCGCCTCCACCGGGGGGCAGCATTCCAGGGATCGCCGCGCTGGCGAGGAGCGCGGATTCCAGGTCTCCACGGTCGAGCAGCACGGGAACGCCGGTGGCGAGATCCATCGCCACCGCAGTGAAGGGGACCGCCAACTGCTATCCGCGAGGGCAGTCCGGCCCTGAGCGATCAACCGCCGTAAGCCGCGGTCGGTGAAGGCACTGGTCCTCGAAGACGGATAGCCGAGCGGATACACTCACGGCGACGCAGCCGGGTCACACATGGTCCAGCCATGGTGCCGCCTCCTCTGGATGAGCGGCCGCGATGGCCCCGTTCAGTGCTCCGACCGAGGTTCCGATGATCATGTCCGGGACGAATCCGCGGCGCTCCAGCGCGTAACCGATGCCTACTTGGGCCGCGCCGGGCACGCCACCGGCGCCGACCACGACGGCCACAGGACGGGAAAGGGCGCTCAGGCCCACCGGCTCCGGATCCTGTGCGCCACGTTTCATGAGAGGTCCCCCGAGCCCGAGCTCCGGTCGAGTCCTGTTGCGCGCTGTGAAGCGGTGGGTTGAGCGTCTTGCTCTCAACAACGGGCTCGGCCATCACTGAGCTCCTCGCGTCGACAGAGTGCATCTGTGGTCCCACTCCAATGACAGGCGAACCGCACAGGTGTGACACACGCTGTGGACCGGTGTGGGACGGCACCGCCCGTCTGCGTCAGAGGGGCGTCGACGAAGAGTGACCGTCTCTGTTGAGAGGGCCCGGTCCGTGCGAGTGGCCGCCTCCGTGATGTCCTCGAATCCGATCGACATGCCGCAGAAGAGAACGAGAGTTCGCCCGGGGGCTCAAGGATCTCCGAGACAGTTTTGTGGTACTTCGCCCAGGCCATCTGCGGACAGCTGTGCAGTCCCTCGGCGCGCAGCAGCAGCATGACCGTCTGCAGGTACATCCCGCGACGTCCGACCATTGGGCCGGGCCCATGTCGCGATCGATGTAGCAGAACAGCGCGGCGGAGCGCGCGCGAGCACTGCCAGTTCGCCGAGGCCGCCCTCTGTCGAGCCTCGACGTCCTCGCGCGCAATGCCCAGTCACTCCGTAGCGCTGCTCGCCGAAGGCCGATCGGCGCTCGCGGTAGAGCGACTTCAGAGCAGCGGGGTACTGCTGGTACTCCGGCTCGTCCCAGGGCTCGCCCGACGCCAGTCGCTCGCCGGCTCGCCGCTTGAGCTCGGCCAGGGGGCCGTCGGTGACGACGTAGACCCGCCACGGCTGGATGTTCGATGCGGATGGCGCCCAGGCCGCACTGGACACCACGCGCCCAACGCGGCCCTCGACACCGGCTGGTCAGCTGAATCGACGTACCGCATGCCGGCTCCGCACTGCCTCATGGACTTCCACGGTCGACTCCCTCTTCCTCGTCGCTCGATCGCCAACGTTCGTATCGAACGAGATGGTATCGTTCGATACTATCACGCTCGAGTCGAGCGCTCGGTGGGCGCGAGTCCCCGCCGTCGGACACCACCTCATGGGAGAAAAGTCATGGTCACGCTGTTGCACATCGATTCATCCGTGCTGCCGGGCGCGGCATCCTCGTCCCGTTCAGTCGGGGCGGCCTTCGTCAAGGCATGGGAGGAGCAGCACCCGCAGGGCACGGTGATCCACCGCGATCTGGCGACCGACCCCGTCCCGCACATGACGGCCGCCGCCTGGACCGCTGGGTACACCGCGCCGTCGGACCGCACACCGGAGCAGTCCGCGGCATTCGCCGCACGTCTGGAACTCATCGAGGAACTCGAGCAGGCGGACGCGGTCCTGATCGGCGCCCCGATGCACAACTTCTCGATCCCGTCGACGCTCAAGGCATGGCTCGACAGCGTGCTCCCTGCTCGGCCGGACCGCAGGCGAGAGGCCCTCCGCCCGGGACGTCCCGGCCGTCGCCATCGCCACCCGCGGCGGCTCGTACAGGCCGGGGACGCCTCGTGAGGAGCTTTGATTTCGTACAGAACTACCTGGGGGGCAGTCCTCCGGGACACTCTCGGTCTGGATCTGGACTTCATCGTTCCTGAGCTCACCATGGCCCGACGGAATCCGGCCATGAGCGAACTGATCCCCCTCTACGAGACCTCCCGCGAACGCGCTTTCGCGAAGCGGCTTCGAAGGCAAGGAGCTCGCGAAGCGAGTGGGGGCGCACGCGCCAGCGCCTACCCGGCAGTGTCGGCTGGATAGGTGAACCGGGTCAGCAGGCCCGTCAGCTGCTCGGCCTCACCCGGCGCCAGTCCGGCGACCAGGTGCTCGACCAACGGTTCCGCCGCCACATGGGCAGCGTCGTACAGCCTCGAGGCCCTCGGGGGTGATCTCCACCGCGCGGGCACGCCGGTCCCCCCGGGACGGCCTTGCGCTGGGCAAGCCCCCTTGCGCTCCAGGTCGTCCACGACCCGCATGATGCCGGCCTTGTCCGGAACCCGTCGCCGCCACCAGGTCCCGCTGCACCGTGGGCCCGCGATCCACGAGCACGATGAGGACGGCGAAGTGCCGCAGCTCGATGCCGAGCGGCCGCAGGGCCTCTTCCATCACCGCGGCCGCCCGCCAGTGAGCTCGCCGGGAGCAGCAGGCCCAGAGCAAAGGGGGACGCATCCCGGGGCGGTCGGTCACACGGCGGGGAACCTTATCGGCGGCACTTCGGCTGTCATGCAGTCACCTTAACGCAATTGGCTCGTTCGATGGTCTCGCATGAAACGGATGTACTGTCGACGCAGCCCCACAGAGCGCCATCGTGGCGAAGTCGCCTTCGCCACGATGACGCCCCCTCGCGCCCCACATCAAGCAGACGCCCACAGCCACGACTTGATTCACCGTCACATGTCACACCGGCCCCGTCTGTTCGGTCTACGTAGCAATGGACAACAAGCAGGAGGCAGTCATGCGACAGACTCTGATCACCGGTCGAGGCACGTCCCGGTGTCACCCAAGGTGCGCACGCGGAAACCATCGGTTCGCCCTTCCTCGATGCGGCAGCTCAGCCAAGCAACGGAGGCCAATGGATCATGAGTGCCGAACCGTTCTCCCCCACGCCCGACGACCTCGAGGATGTTGTCGCCGTCTTCATACAGCTACCGCCAACGGCTCTTCGGGATCGCCTACCGCGTACTCGGCAGCACCGTTGAGGCCGAAAACGTCGTCCAGAGGCCCGGCTGCGCTGGCAGAAGACCGACCGATCGCTGGTGATGTGTCCCGCCGCCTTCCTGTCCAGCGCCACGACCCGCCTGGCCATCAACGTCGCGCAGTCGGCGCGCGTACGCCGTGAGACATACATAGGACCGTGGCTCCCGGAACCTGTCGACACCAGCGTGGATCCCGCCCTGGGGGCGGAGCACGCGGGAGACAGTGGGGATGGCGCTGCTCCTGGTACTGGAGAAACTGACTCCCGTCGAGCGCGCCGCCTACGTACTGCGCGAGGCGTTCGACTACGCCTACGCCGAGATCGCGGACATTCTCGACGTCAGCCTCGTCAACGTACGGAAGATCGTCAGCCGTGCACGCCGTCACCTGCTGGACGACCGGCGGGAGGCCGTGGACGCGGCCGAGCACCGTCGCCTCTCGGCGCATTCGTCTCAGCGGCCAGGACGGGGAGACGTGGTCTCGCTGGAAGCCCTGTTCGCACCCGACGTCGTCAGCCTCTCTCCGACGGCAACGCGCATGCGGGGCTGTGCCCGCGTGCCTGTACTCGGCCGTGCCCGGGTGGCCAGGCTCTCGGCCTATCGGCAGCTCTGGCGGGACGCCGTGCCCGAGCTGGTCGACGCCAACGGCACTACAGGCGTACTGATCCACCGCGATGGCCGGCCCTCGCTTTCGTGACCGGAGCCGCCTCCAAGCGCGGCATTCACCAGGTGCTGTGGATCTTCACCCGAGCAAGATCGCCGCCTTCCTCGATTCACGACCCAATTCGAGGAGCGCGAGCCACCCTCCCGCTGGAGATCAATGAACCCGCCCCGTCGCCACAGGGCAGAGGTGGCCCTCACCTTTCGGTGAGGACCACCTCGAGGACTACTTCTGCTGTGCGAGCCAGTCGGCGAACTTCGTCTCGCCCAGATCGGCGTCCGGACCGGGAAGCGAGCGTTCCCTCCTGCAGCAGGGGCGCCCCAGTGCGCGTCGCCTGCGGGTCCGTGACGATCTTGCGTGGGTCGTTCAGGAGCGGCCAGTCCCATACGGATGAACTCTTCCAGCTCGAACACCTCGGGCCGCCGATCTCCACCACACCGTTCGCCGGTTCACCGACCGCCCTGCGCCCGACGGCCGCAGCCACGTCGCCGGAGACCATGGGCCGGATCTTGGCATCGGGCAGGTGCACGGTGTCACCCTCGGTGACCCCGTCGGCGAGTCCTTTCGCGAACTCGAAGAACTGGGTGGCGTGGATGATGGAGTACGGGATGCCGGAAGTCCTGATCAGGGTCTTCCTGGACCTGCTTGGCGCGGAAATACCCGCTCCCCTGGAGCCGGTCGGTACCGACCACGGACAGCGCCACATGGTGCGCCACGCCGGCCTCGGCCTCCGCCTCGAGCAGATGGGTGGTGGACGTGCGGAAGAACTCCAGGACTGCCTCGTCCTCGAACGAGGGCGAGTTCGGTACACGTCCACCACGACCCGGGCGCCCTGCAGCACCTCGGCCAGCCCCTCGCCCGTCAACGTGTTGACGCCCGCAGCTGGGCGCCGCCGCCACTGCTTTCTGCCCGTGCTCGCCGAGCCCGGCTGACCACCTTCGAGCCGATGAGCCCGGTTCCACCAATGACTACGACCTTCATGACGGACTTCCTTTCGGCTTCCCTGA
Organism: Streptomyces sp. KL116D; assembly: GCF_030766975.1. Lineage (NCBI taxonomy): Bacteria > Bacillati > Actinomycetota > Actinomycetes > Kitasatosporales > Streptomycetaceae > Streptomyces > Streptomyces sp. KL116D. The sequence continues at coordinate 28,855 of NZ_JASERH010000033.1, forward strand.
TGCCTCTATCAGTAGAGACCGGGGACGGGCTCTGCTTGTGACACCGCCGGCTCCTGCTCCAAGCGGTCAGTAGTCCCACACGGCCGGCACGAAAGCGGAAAGCTTCGCCGGCCGCCGCCACGTGACACGGACGGGAACGGCAGGTGCGTCGCCAGCAGCTGCTCGCCACTCGCCGCCATCTCTGTCAGGAGCCGGACCCGGACGCGGGCTGCCTCCTCGGGGTCGTGTTCGAAGCCGTTGAACCAGCCGGGGGTTGTCGAACCCAGCACTGGAACACCGCATCTCCGGCGAACGTCAGCCGGTCGCCGCCGGACTCCAGGCGGACGATGCTGTGTCCCGAGTGTGACCGCCCGTGCGAACGATCGTCACACCCGGCGCCACCTCGCGCTCGGTCTCGAACGGCTTCAACTGGCCGCGATACACCTCCAGGAACTTCGAGGCGGTCTGCCGAAGGACCTCGGGCACCGGCTCCGGCATGGCAGTGCGGGAGAAGTCGGGCGCTTCCCAGAACTCGGCCTCGGCGGAGGCCAGGTGGACCCGCAGGTCCCTGCGCAGCCGACCCCTGAGCCCTCGACGAGCAGCCCACCGATGTGGTCCATGTGCAGGTGGGTGAGCACCACGTCGGTCACGGATGCGGGGTCGATCCCGGCCGCGTCCAGGCGCATGGCCAATTGCCCGAGCCGCGGAAAGCCCGGGAACTCCGTCCCCAGCCCGGAGTCGATGAGGATGGTCCGGCCGCCGCTGCGCACCACGGCGACATTCAGCGGATAGACGAGCAACTCCGGCAGGAAGTTGTCACTGAGCCAGGCGGACAGGTCGGCCTTGGCCGCGTTGGTGGCTAATGTTCCGGCGTCGATCTGCATCGTGCCGTCGCTGATCACCGTCACATCGATGTCGCCCACCTTCAGCGCGTAGCGAGGACGGAACCAGTTCGTCGTGCGCCGGTGCGTCGGGGTGTGTGAACGTCATGGTGTTCTCCTCCTGAAGAGCGTCAGCCGAGGACACCGACGGCGCCATGAGATACGCCGCCCGGTCATCCCTGTGACCGGACAGCAGCCGGTTCTGTGACAGCCGCACTGCAGATTCCGCCGGCCGGCAAGGCGGCGAAGAACGCCGTCGGTGGCCGGTAGGGGGCGGTCACATGCGATCCGACAGGGCAAGCCGCACCGTCCGGGCGGACATGGACGCGGATCCGGACGACGCACAAAGAGGCGCAATTCCCCGGCTCGGCCGCGATGCCGTCGGCCACTATGGCGCCATGACGACTTACGACGGACCCGCTACTGCCATCGCCAGTGGCATCGAGTACCCGGTCACCGCCTCCCCTTGCCATCGCGAGCAGGGGAAACGGCAAGACGTGGCACGGCACGCTGACCGCCGAGGACGAACGAGGCCGCCTGGGAGATCTTCGACGATGAAGACACTCAGCTGAGGATCGGGGACCGTCTCCCCGAGGACTTCAGGAGCGCATCATTCGACGCGCACACCGCCGAAGTCGTCATCCAGGGGCGTGGATCCGCGCCCTTCGGATACTGACGCACGGCACGATCGAGCTTCTCTGCCCGGTTCACGTCGCTTGCAGTTTCCCTCCTCGGAACTTTGGCCTCACTCGACTCAACCGCACACCCTTCAGTGTGACCCACATCACACACGGAGGATTGAACTCCGCACCACCGTCTGCATCTTGCTTCTGTCCGGTTCTCCAGCGGCAGCGCAGAGTCGACTGCCGCTACACGAGAGGGAGTTGGTGCACTGTGAACAATCCAGTGAAAGCCCGCAACGTCGTCCTGGTGCACGGCGGATTCGTCGACGGATCCGGCTGGAAAGGGGTCTACGACCTGCTGCACGCCGACGGCTACCAGGTACGGATCGTGCAGAATCCACGCTCTCCCTGGAGGGAGACGTCGCCGCGACCCACCTGGCCCTCGACGCGCAGGACGGGCCGACCGTCCTGGTCGGGCACTCCTACGGCGGGGCCGTCATCACCGAGGCCGGCAACCACGACAACGTGTCCGCCCTCGTGTACGTGACTGCGTTCGTGCCCGACAAGGGCGAGTCCGTAAACACCCTCATCGCCGACCCGCCGCCCGGCGCCCCCGTCCCACCGATCCTGCCGCCCCAAGGCGGCTTCCTCCACCTCGACCGTGCCGTTCGCGGCCTCCTTCGCCGCGGACCTGCCACCCGGAGAAGCGCAATTCCTGGCCGACTCTCAAGTCCCCTGGGGGCATCGAGGCACTTGAGGGCGCGATCACCAGCCCCCGCCTGGTACGGCAAACCGAGCTACTACCTGATCGCCAGCGAGGACCGCATGATCCCCGCCCCCGCGCAGCGCGCCATGGCCGATCGAGCCGGCGCGGACATCACCGAGACCGGTGGCAGCCACTCCGTCTCACGTCTCTCGTCCCGCCGAGGTCGCCGCACTGATCAAACGCGCCGCGGGCTGAGGAATTGCCCTACCGGGCCTACGCTGCACACCCTGACCGGCCGGAAGCGGGGACGTCGCGGTCCACCTTCCGGCCGGAACCCGTCACTTGGCCCCTCGAAAGAGGTGGTCATGGAACCCGTCGAGCCACTCACCGATGCGCACCTCACCCGCCGCGCCCAGGCGGGAGAGACGGGCGCCCTCGGTCTGCTCCTCGCCCGGCACCAGGCCCGCATGCACGCGGTGGCCCTGAACCTGCTGGGGCACGGCCCGGACGCCGAGGACGTCGTCCAGGACGCCGCCCTGACCGCCCTGCGCCGCATCGGGGACGTTCGCGACCCGGACGCCGTGGGCGCCTGGCTGCGCGCCATCGTCCGCAACAACGCCCGAATGCGGTTGCGCTCCGCACGAGAGGTCCCTGGCCTCGACGGACTCGACCACCTCCGCCCACACCTGCCCGACGACCACGAACAGGTCATCGAGCAGCACGCCCTTCGCGACTGGATCTGGGACGCGATCGGTGAACTGACCCCCAAGCTGCGCCTGGTGGTGATGTTGCACTACTTCACCGCCACCACTTCGTACGAAGACATCGCAGCTGCCTGCGACATCCCGGTCGGCACGGTGCGCAGCCGCCTCAACCAGGCCCGCTCCCCAACTGGCCCGCCTGCTCCTCGCAACCGCGGACCAGGCCCACGACGACGCGGCCCGGCGCACCAAAGCCAGCCATGAGGAAGGTCTCGCCACCCTGACCGGTTGGGAATCAGGCACACTCCCCCGCGAGATCAGCGAACTGTGGCCCGCTCACAGCCAGATGACCGGCCGGCTCACCCGCCCCGGCGAACACCGCCACTCCCATCCCGGTCATGCGCCACTTCCTGGAGGACGGCGTACGCCAGCGCCTGCACCACGTCACCGCCGGACGGGACGTCGACATCTGGGAGATGACCGTCACCACCACACACGGCAGCCGGCACCACTGCCCGCCGACCCTCTCCTGGCTCATGCTCCGCCGGGACGGGCGCGTCCAACAGCTCCGGGTCGTCTACCCGAAGGCGTTCCTGATCGGAAACCGGTTTGAGGCCCGTACTCTGCCACGGCGCCAAAGGAGTTCCGCACGGGAAGACGACTACGAACGGGCTGGGGCAGAGCGGCCGGCCACCTCGCGCTACGCCTTCGCCAAGTCCTGGAGGAAGGCCGTGAAGTCCGCATCGGACCAGTGGTCGACGATCATCCCGTCCGCGACGCGGTCCACGGTGGTCGCTGTGAACGCGGCGTAGCGTCCGGTCGGCGGCAGGTCGAGGAAGCTGCCCGTATGGTGTCCGGCCAACCGCCAGCAGGGTGGCCACCTTGTCCGCCTCGGCGAGCTGGTCGAAGACGGTGATGGCCAGGTCGCCGAATGCCGCGATCAGCTTGCTGTCCATCTCCAGCCAGGACCTCCGGTCGAAGCCCGGCACATGCATCACCACATCGGGGTGAAGGTAACGTTCCCAGGACACTGGCAGATCCCGAAGGCGGTAGCTCTCGTAGAACTCCCGCACGATGCGCTTGTTCTGGTCACGTCCGACTCGGTGTTCATGTCGTGTCTCCCGTCGTGTCGTCGGGGTGACGTTGATCCGGCGTCAGGACTGGGCGCCGCGGAGGGTGTCCAGGAAGCGGCCGAAATTCCCCTCCGACCAATGCTCGACGGACTGCCCACCCACGATGCGGTCGATGGAGATGCCGCTGAGGTGGACCTCGCGGCCGGACGGCGGGATGCCCAGGACCGTGCCGGTGTGGACACCACCGAGGATCCAGCGGGTGACGACCTTGAGTGCCTTCGGCTATCTGGTCGAGGACGTCCAGCCGGTAGCCGGTGAAGGACGCTTTCAGCTCGAGGTCCCCGGCCACCCAGGCGGAGCGCTCATTGGGGCCGTCGAAACCGTGGAGCACGAGGTCCTTGGAGATGTACCGCTCGAATCCGGCGGCCAGATCGCCGTTGTAGCTGGCGTAGAAGGCCGCGGCGATCTGACGGGGCGAGCGGCCCGAGGGCATCTCGGTGACGGGTGCGTCCTGGCCGTCCGCCGAGGCGGCACCGGTCGCAGCGGCGAGGGCTGCGACCGCACCGAGACCGGTGAGAGTGCCGATCATCTTGCGGCGGGTCGAGGTGGCACCGAACGGGGTGGGCTGCGTTTCGGACATGGGAAACTCCTCGGGCTCGTGGGGGCTACGCCCCAGTTGGTCATCTCCTTGACGCGTCAAGCATTTACTTGACGCGACAAGTAGACATCGAACTCCTTTGACGCGTCAAGGAGCTATGGTGGAGGCATGTCCTCCGATCAGCAGCCCTGCAGCCCCTCACCCAGGACGAGGAAGCCTTCGTTCGCGAACTCAGCCGCGTCATGCTCGCTCTTCCGCGCGCAGTCGACGCCGACCTCGTCCGCGCAACCGCACTCCCTCTGTCCGAGTACACCCCTCATGCACTCTCCGAGGCCCCGGACAGGACGATGCGGATGAACGAACTCGCTGTCGCCTGCAGCATTTCCGTGAGCGGGATGACCCGTGCCGTGACCCGCCTGGAGCGACAGGGCTGGGTCAACCGCAGCAAGAGCACCCAGGACAAGCGCGGCTGGAACGCCACCCTCAGCGATGCAGGCATGGCTCGCCTCCAGGAGGCCTGGCCCTCCTTTCTCCGTGCAGTGTCCGGCACCACCTCACCGATCACTTCAGCGGCCAGGACCTGCCCGGTCTCACCACCCGCCTCCGGCTCGTCGCGACCGCACAGGAGGGGCCGGAGCAGGGCTCTCCATCACGGCAGCGGTGAGCATCCTCAGTTGGCCGCTGGTTGATCACCGTCGGCGCCACACCACCGCCGCCCAGGGCCTTTTCCTATGCGCGGCGGGCCGGTAGCGGTTCGATCAGGTCGATGATGGTGCAGTCCAGGATGTCTAACAAGGCCATCAAGGTACGGGAGGCTGAGCCGCTCCGGTCGCTCGGTCACGTGGAGCGGCACGCCCTGCTCCTGCTGGTGGTGCTGGGTGAATCGGTCGTGACATCAGGATCGGCGCCGAGAGCGCGGACAGCCGTGCGGTGGGACGCGCCGTTGGCACTGGGCGTGGCCCTGGGCATCGCCGTGGCATCGGGCCTGTGGTGGGTGTACTTTCGATGGCGACGAGAGCCGCGCCGACGATGAGTTCCGAGCGGGCCACCGAGCAACGCCGCCAGATGCTGGCCTACTACGCGTTCACCGGCGCGCACCTCGTCATGATCATCGGCGTGATCCTGGTCGCGGCCGGCATCACGGACGTCATCCATCCCCTTTCGACCAGCCGGCTCACCGCTGGTGGCTCGGCAGCGGCACCGCGGTCTTCCTCCTGGGCCATGCCGCCTATCGTCTCTGGGCAGCGGCCGGATCACCGACCGCGCTCTGGGAGCCGCGTGCGCGGTACCGCTGGCCGCCATGGCGTCGCGTGCGGGCGGCTGGCTCGGCATGGTCTCGATCGTTCTCGTTCCTTCGGCCATCGCCGCCGCCGACCACCGTACGGTGGCTCAGCATCGCGAAGGGTGATGGCGGCACGCCGTCCGTCCCTCGCCCAAGGATGATGCGGCCGCGCCGTCAGAGGTCACGGCGCCCGACCGCGCAGGTACCCTCAGCTGGGCAGCTGCGGAGATTCATCCGTCCTCGGGCAGGATCGTGACGTGATGCGCAAGGAGGCCGTCCACCACTGCCGCATACCGCGCTCGGGACCCCAGGCGGGCGAGGTACCTCCGGCCTCGGGGACATCTCCGTTCTCCACGAAGAACTTCTCGTGCCCTCCTGGTGTGAACAGGAAGAGCATCCGCGCGTCGGCGTCCCCGACGTTCTTGAACCGGTGGCGGGTCCCTCTGGGGATGAAGACGAAGTCCCCGGGACCTACATCTGAACTGGCATCGCCGTTGAGGAATTCGAGCTGCCCAGACAAGACGTAGAACGCCCGTCCTCGTTGCCGTGGCTGTGGGCAGGCCCGTTCCCGGGTGGTGCCGACGGCCTGGCAAACCCGAGGGAGCCGTTCGTCTCCTCCGCCGTGATCTTGATCGTGTACGTGTCGCCCGCGAGCCACCGCCGGGCGCCCTCGAGTGCCGCACGAACACGCCGCCGCGGGTGGTCCAACGCGGGTCGTCCTTGCTCGGCACGAGAAACGGGAAACTCATCTGATTGCTCCTCGGAGGCCGGTCATGTGTCATGCGTCTGGGCGTGAACAACGGTTGCAGGAACAGGGCTTGGACGTACCCGGGTTCACCACGGGGGAGGTCCCTGGCGTCCAGCCGGTGGCGAATCCGGGTTCATCAGGCTCACACGGCCGAGCGACGACAGTGGTCAGGTGCTCGGAGCGTCATTGGTGGGGTTCGAGCGCGGTGACCGTGACGGTCATCCACGAGCGCGGCGGCAGGGTTCCGAGCACCCGGTCGTGGAGTTCGTCCTTGTCGGCAGCGCGCCAGGGCTACCGACGCTGCGCAGCTCTCCGACCGGTCGCCACAGGCGCGCCAGGTGGCCTTCGGCGGCCAGTTCGCGGGCGCGCACCGCCTCGGCAGCGCGGCGGCGGTCGACTCTCTTCGGGCGTGGTGCCCCGGGAATGGTGGTGGTGATCCGACCAAGTACTCGTTCATGGTCCTCTGCCTTCCTCGACGGCGCCGGCGGCAACGCCCCAGGGCTTCTGTGGTGGCGCGCTGAGCCATGTCCTCATCGTGCGCCCGGCACCTGCCGTCGCCACGACCGGTGTCCTCCTGGTGATAGGCGGAGCCTCCCACCGGCCGTAGCATCAGCGCGTGGAGCTTCGCCAGCTGCGCTACTTCGTCGCGGTCGCCGAGGAGTTGAACTTCGGCCGGGCGGCAGCCCGGCTGCTGATCGCAGACCGTCGCTGTCCCAGCAGATCAAGGCGCTGGAACGGGATCTGGGAGTGGCGCTGTTCGAGCGCGACCGGCGTTGCGGCGCTGACCGCGGGCAGGCATCGCGCTGCTGCCGCACGTGCGGTCCCTGTTGGACCGGGCCGATGACCTCACGATCCGGGCGCGGACGGCTGTCGGGATCACAAACCGAAGGTGCCTCGGCTACGTCAACTGGCTGCCACCCGATCTCGCCGCCGCCCGTGCCGCGGGGGTGGCAAGAGTGCACGTGGACGCGTGGATCGCGCCGTCCCACACTCTGGCGTCAAGGGTCGCGGAGGGCAGCCTCGCGATCTCGCCGTGTGCCGGGTGCGCCGAAGACCTGGAACGGCTCGGCCTGGTGGCGCGCCTGGTCGGCGCCGACCGGCTCTTTTCGCCGTGTCCCCGGCGCCCGTTCGGGTCCGGTGAGCGCGGGACACTGTCGTCCTGCTGGACGACGACGCCCGCTTTCCTGGTCGTCGTGGAACGACTATGCGCAGGGAACCCTCCCAGGACAACGTGCGCTGGTGAGCGGATCTCGACGGCGGTGACGGGCCCCGCGTTCTTTCGACCACGCGCGCCGCTCCGGCCCGGCCGGTCGTGGTACCGCCAGGCGGGCCAGACCGTCGCCCTCCCGCCCGACATCTGGTCCGGCGCCCGGTGGCAGGGCCGCGGGGTGTACTGGACGTGTGTCGCTGGTGGCGCGACGGACGAGGAGCGTTCGGTGGTGCTCGCCGCGGCCGACGCACCGTGCGGCTGAAGCGGCGCACGAAAAACGCGAAAGCGTTTCACGATAAATGCGAAACGGTTAAACACCCAAACGAAACTGAACGAAGTATACC
>NZ_JASERH010000034.1:0-58365 GCF_030766975.1 Streptomyces sp. KL116D
CTGCTGCTCGCGCCGGTCGCCGTGCTGCTGGCCACCGTCGACTTCGCCGTGCACCGGCTCCCGGACGTCCTGACGCTGCCGCTGGCCGGGCTCGCCCTGGCCGCGCTCGGCGCCGCCGCCCTGCTGCCGGAGCCGGGCGGATCGTGGCGCGGGGCGGTGCTCGGGGCGCTCGGCCTCGGCGCCGGATACCTGCTGCTGCTCCTCGCCTACCCCCGGGGCATGGGCTTCGGCGACGTGAAGCTGGCGCTCGGCCTCGGGGCGGCGCTCGGCTGGTACGGGTGGGGCGTGCTGTTCATCGGGGCGTTCGCCGGCGTGCTGTTCAACGGCCTGTACGCGCTCGCCCTCGTCGTGACCCGGCGCGCCGGGCGCAAGACCGAGATCCCGTTCGGCCCGTTCATGATCCTCGGGGCCTACGCGGGGGTTCTGCTGGGGGCCATGGCCCGCTGACGTACGCTGAGATTTCAGCTCTACACCTCCGAAAGGGGCACGCCCGGTGACCGAGAAGGCCGCGCTTCAGTCAGTCCTCGACCGTGCCGCCGACGGTGGGCGCATCACCCCCGAAGAAGCCGTCGCCCTGTACCGCGACGCCCCGCTGCACGCGCTGGGCGCCGCCGCCGACGCGATCCGCCGCCGCAAGTACGCGGGCATCGAGCACATCGCGACGTACATCATCGAGCGGAACATCAACTACACGAACGTCTGCGTGACGGCGTGCAAGTTCTGCGCCTTCTACGCGGCCCCCAAGGACACCAAGAAGGGCTGGACCCGCGACCTCGACGACATCCTGCGCCGCTGCGCGGAGACCGTCGAGCTCGGCGGCACCCAGATCATGTTCCAGGGCGGCCACCACCCGGACTACGGCGTCGAGTACTACGAGCACCACTTCGCGGCGATCAAGAAGGACTTCCCGCAGCTCGTCATCCACAGCCTGGGCGCCAGCGAGGTCGAGCACATGGCGCGGATCTCCAAGGTGAGCGTGGAGGAGGCCATCCAGCGGATCCACGCCGCGGGCCTCGACTCCTTCGCGGGCGCCGGCGCCGAGCTGCTCCCGGAGCGGCCGCGCAAGGCCATCGCCCCGCTGAAGGAGTCCGGCGAGCGCTGGCTGGAGATCATGGAGGCCGCCCACAACCTGGGCGTCGAGTCGACCTCCACGATGCTGATGGGCACCGGCGAGACCAACGCCGAGCGCATCGAGCACCTGCGCATGATCCGCGACGTGCAGGACCGGACCGGGGGCTTCCGGGCCTTCATCCCGTACACGTACCAGCCGGAGAACAACCACCTCAAGGGCCGCACGCAGGCCACGCTCTTCGAGTACCTGCGGATGATCGCGATCGCCCGGATCTTCCTGGACAACGTCCAGCACATCCAGGGCTCCTGGCTGACCACCGGCAAGGAGGTCGGCCAGCTCTCCCTGCACTACGGCGCCGACGACCTCGGCTCGATCATGCTGGAGGAGAACGTCGTCTCCTCGGCCGGTGCCAAGCACCGCTCCAACCGCATGGAGATCATCGAGCTGATCCGCAAGGCCGGCCGGGTGCCCGCGCAGCGCGCCACCACCTACGAGCACCTCGTCGTGCACGACGACCGGGCGAACGACCCCGTCGACGACCGGGTCTCCTCGCACATCTCGTCCATCGCGATCGAGGGCGGCACCGCGCATCCCGAGCTGAAGCTCGTCTCCACCAACTGAGCCGGACGTGCTGACACTTCACGCCACGGCGGCCGACGGGTCGGCCGTCCTCGTCGAGGGCGAGCGCGTCAAGGCGCTCGGCCCGTACGAGGAGCTGGCCGCCGCCCACCCGCAGGCACGGGTGCGGAACTGGCCCGGGATCCTCACGCCCGGGCTGCTCAACCCGTACGGTCCCGAGATCCTGGAGGGCACCTACCACCCGGATCCGCGGGAGGCCGACCGGTACGGGACGGCGCCGATCGGGGGCGAGCGGGCCCGGGAGATCTTCCGCGCCGATCCGTCCCGGCTGGGCGCGAGCGCGCGGCGGGGCGTGCAGCGGCTGTTCGCGCACGGGACGGTGGCCCTGGCCGGGGAGTTGCGGGCCAAGCCCGTGCTGGAGGTGGCGCAGCGCTCGGGCCTCGTCTTCGCCGCCCGCCCCGACGGCCTGCCCGGCCCGGTCTCCCTGTCCCCCAAGCCCCTGGTGCTCCTGCCGGGCCTCGCCGTGGGCGGCCCCGCGCGCTTCGCCGTCTTCGACGTCGCCGACCGCCCGGACCTGGTCCGGCGCGGCGCGTCGACGTGCGTGGCGACGGTCATCGGCGGCCGCCTGGTGTACCGGGGCCGCTAGGCGCGCAGGGGCGTCTCCCGGTTCGCCGCTGCGGATCTCGTCGTGGCTGGTCGCGCAGTTCCCCGCGCCCCTGGAAGCCATGCGCGGCGCGCAGCCTTCCCCCGTCGGGGAGATGCCACCCGAAGGGTGCGCATCTCAGGGGCGCGGGGAACTGCGCGACCAGCCCCCACCTACGCGCACACGACGACGCACCCCCTGACACAATGGCCGGGTGACCCGTGCATCCCTGGACAAGCAGCCCCACGAAGTCGCCTCCATGTTCGACGACGTGGCGGAGAAGTACGACCTCACCAACGACGTGCTGTCCCTGGGACAGGCCCGGCTCTGGCGCAAGGAGGTCGCCAAGGCGGTCGACGCGCGGCCCGCGCAGAAGATCCTCGACCTCGCCGCCGGCACGGCCACGTCCTCGCAGCCCTTCGTCCAGGCCGGCGCCTACGTCGTGCCCTGCGACTTCTCCCTCGGCATGCTCCGGGTCGGCAAGAAGCGCCACCCGTGGATGCCGTTCACCGCGGGCGACGGCACGAAGCTGCCGTTCAAGGACGACACGTTCGATGCCGTGACGATCTCCTTCGGGCTGCGCAACATCCAGGACACCGACCAGGCGCTGCGCGAGCTGTACCGCGTGACGAAGCCGGGCGGCCGGGTCGTGATCTGCGAGTTCAGCCACCCCACGTTCGCCCCGTTCCGCACGGTCTACACCGAGTACCTGATGCGCGCCCTGCCGCCGGTGGCACGCGCCGTCTCCTCGAACCCCGAGGCGTACGTCTACCTCGCCGAGTCGATCCGCGCCTGGCCCACCCAGCCCGAGCTGGCCGACCGCCTCCAGGGCGCCGGCTGGCAGAAGGTGGCCTGGCGCAACCTCACCGGCGGGATCGTCGCACTGCACCGCGGGACCAAGTAAGTCCCTTGCTGCGCATTGCAGTTGACGGGAACCGGGCGGCGGGAAAGATGTGTCCGTTGATTACGTGGTGACGGCCGGTGACGGCGGGTCACCCGACCGTCCCCGGATCATCACGGAGCACCCCGATGGCGTCGTTCTGCCCGCACTGTGGAGCCGAGGCTCCTGAAGAGGCCCGCTTCTGCATGAGATGCGGGCGGGAGCGCTCCCCGGCCGCCCCGCCCGCTCCCGCCGCGCCGCCACCGCCGCCGCCCCCCGCCTACGCCCCGGGCCCCGCTCAGCCCTCGGCCGTCGGCGCCTTCTTCGGCCGGGCGCTGCGCGGCGACTGGGCCGGTGCGGCGCAGGCCGCACTGTGGCCGGTCGGACTGCTGCTGCTCTGCGCGTTCGCGTTCGCCCTTCCCTCGTACGGGCAGGACTCCGACGACGTCGTCGTCGGCTTCTCCGACCGGCTGCGGATCGCGCTCGCCGCGCTGCTCCAGGGGGTCGGCGGCAGCTTCGGGATGAGCGGCGGTGGCTCCGGCCCGTCGATGTACGGCGACGGCAGCGGCTACGACTCCGGCTCGACCGGCACCGCCTCCCTCTCCGTGGTCCCGCTCCTGGTGACCGTGGTGTGGATCGTGGCGCTCGTCATCGGCGTACGGCTGCTGCGCACGCGTCTGTACACGCGGACCGTGCCCGGCGCCCCGGAGGGGGCCACCGCGGGACTGGAGGCGGCCGTGCGCGTCGCGCTCGCGGTGACCGCCGGCGTACTGGTCCTCGCGCTGTTCGCGCAGCCGGACGTCCAGGGCGTCTCGGTGTCCTCGGCACCGTTCCTGACCGCGCTGTGGACGCTGCTGCTCGCCCTGGCCGTCGCCGGGGGAGTGCTCCACCAGGACGACCTCAGGCACCGCGTCGCGGCCGCCCGCCCCGGGGTGCGGACGGCGGTGCGCGCCTTCGGAACGGCCGTGCGCGCCATGGGAGTCGTCCTCGTCGTCGCCCTCGTCCTCGGCTGGATCGGTCTGGCGCTCTTCGGCGAGAGCGGCTCGCCGTCGGACGTCGCGGACGACGCCGACTTCGACGGCAGCGCGGCCGCCGCCCTCGGCGGGTTCCTCGCGCTGCTGCCGAACTTCGCGCTCGGCGTGCTCGGCCTGTGCTGGGGCGCGCCGCTGGAGGTGGAGGCCCGCGGCTCGTCGTCGTTCGGGGCCGGCGGCGGCTACGAGAAGGAGTCGTTCGGCCTCTCGCGGCTCGGTGACGAACTCGGTTCGGGCGCCGTCGTGTACGCGCTGGGCGTCGGGCTGGTCTGCGCGCTCGTCGTCGGGGTGCTCGCGGCGCGCCGTTCGGTCGACCGGCGCGAGCAACTCCTGTCCGCCGGGCTGTTCTTCGGCCTGTTCCTGCTGCTCGCCGGGGTCGGCGGGGTGGGCGCGGAGTTCACCGGGGACTTCAAGTTCTTCGGCAGCGGGTCGGGCCGCGTCGACCTGGGCCTGAGCGTGCCGGACGCGCTGCTGTTCGGGCTGCTGTGGATCGGCGCCGCCGCGTTCCTCGCGCCGTACCTGATGCAGATGGCGGGACTGGACACGGGCATCGTCCCGGCGCCGCTGCCCGCCGTGCCGGGACAGGCCCCCGCCGCGTACCTCCAGCCACCGGCCCAGGCACCGTTCCAGCCACCGGCCGCCCCCACTGCCCCGCCCGTCGCCCCGCTCCACGACCCGCACACCGTGCACCTCGCCCCGCCGCCCGGCGCCCCCGGCGCTCCAGGCGCCCCCGGCGGTCCGGAGCGGCCGAAGCGGCGCGTCGGCGTCTGGGTCGGCACCCTCGTCGGCGCCTTCGTCATCGGCGGTGGCGCGGCGGCCGGGGTGCTGCTGCTCCAGGGCGACGGCGACGGAGGCAAGAACGACACCAAGAACGACCAACCGGTCGGGGCGCAGACCCAGCAGTCACAGGAGGGTCAGGAGTCCCAGGGATCGCAGGGGTCCCAGGGGTCACAGGAGTCCGTACGGCCCTCCGCGGCCGACTCGTCGCCCCCGGCCTCCGACACCGGCGCGCCCACCGACCTGCCCGACGTCCCGGCCGGCTACCACCAGGTCTTCGACGACCTGGGCTTCTCCTTCGTCGTCCCGGACGTCTGGGAGCGGCAGGGCGTCAAGAACGGCAGCCAGATCACCTACGCGGGCAGCACCGGCCTGGAGAACTACCTCGTCGGCGTCATCCCGGCCGCCGGCTACACGTCGTACGACAACACCCTGTCCATGGAGAAGCACCTCAAGGCCGACGAGACCAAGAAGGACTACCGGCGGATCCGGCTGGAGCGGAACACCTTCCAGGGCGAGGACGGCGCCCTGTGGGAGTACACGTACGAGGACGAGGCCGGGCGGACCCTCCACTGCATCGACCAGTCCTACGTCGCCGGCGACGGCACCGAGTACGCGATCCTGCTCACCGCCCGCGACGACGCCTGGTCCGACGCGCGGGACATGTACGAGATCGCGCTCGACTCGTGGCGGCTCACGGACACGGACTGAACGACTCGGCGGGCTCCGGCAGTTCACGGCGCAGGCCACCGCCCCGCGGGCCCGGCTCGCGGGGCACGCGCACGCCCGCGCCGCCGCCGCCCTCGCCCTCGCCGAAGTCGAACCAGACCGTCACGACCGCGTCCCTGGGCACCTCGACCCCGGGCAGCGGGTACTGGCGCACCACGTACTCCACGGCGGCCCCGGCGAGATCGGGCCGGTCCCCGGCCGCCAGCCGGACGCCGTACGCGACGGCCGCGGCCTGCGCGTCGACGGCCATCTGGCCGACGAACTTCGGGACGGGCACTTCGGGTGTCTTGGGTGTCTTCGGCACGGATGTCACCCCCAGGAGGTAACGGAAGGGTAGACCCGGGGGTGAGGCTGCCGGAAGCGGCCCTACAGGACGAGACGGAAGCAGTGGCCCTGCCGGCCCGTCGGCGTCACGAACGTCTCCGCCAGGTCCATGCCGAGGCGGCGGGTCACCGCGATCGACCGCTCGTTGCGCGCGTCGACCATCGCGACGACGCTGCCGATGCCTGCGGCCCGTACCCGCTCCACGGTCGCGAGCGCGGCGGCCGTCGCGTACCCCTGGCCCCAGTGCGCGCGGCCGAGCCGCCAGCCGATCTCGATCTCGCCGACCGGACCCCAGGTCCGCTCCCACGGCTGCGCGCCCGTGAACCCGATGACCTGCCCGGCGCCGTCGGTCATCGTCCACAGGCAGAACCCGCGCTCCGCGTCGTGCCGGCGCTGGCGCGCGGTCAGCTCCTCGTACACGGACAGCTCGGCCGAGGCGCCTCCGTGGAACTCCATGACGTCGGGGTCGTCGAACACCCGGTGCCAGGCGAAGGCGTCCTCGTGGGTGGGGACGCGCAGTTCCACGGCGGGCAGAACTCGACTCATGGGCTGGCCCTTCGGCTGGGGGATCACTGGCGCTGAATAGACTGCCCATGTCCGTGCCGGACGGCACACCGTTTTCGAGACCACCGTTCTTCGAGACCACCGTTTTCGAGCCTGGGGAGAACCCGCCGTGACCGAGCAGCCCAAGCCTCTCTCCGAGCACAGCGCAGATGTGATCGTCGTCGGGGCCGGTCCGGCCGGTTCGACGACCGCGTACTACCTCGCGAAGGCGGGGCTCGACGTCCTGCTCCTGGAGAAGACGGCGTTCCCGCGCGAGAAGGTCTGCGGCGACGGCCTCACCCCGCGCGCCACCAAGCAGCTCGTCTCCATGGGCATCGACATCTCCGAGGAAGCCGGCTGGCTGCGCAACAAGGGGCTGCGCATCATCGGCGGCGGCGTCCGCCTCCAGCTGGACTGGCCGGACCTCGCCTCGTACCCGGACTACGGCCTGGTCCGCAAGCGCGACGACTTCGACGAGCAGCTCGCGCGGCAGGCGCAGAAGGCGGGCGCGCGGCTGTACGAGCGGTGCAACGTCGGCGCCCCGATCCTCGACGAGCGCACCGGCCGGATCACGGGCGTGCACGCCAAGCTCGGCGACGAGAAGCGCGAGGTCACCTTCCACGCCCCGCTCGTGGTCGCCGCCGACGGCAACTCGACCCGGCTCTCCCTGGCGATGGGCCTGCACCGCCGCGAGGACCGCCCGATGGGCGTCGCCGTCCGCACCTACTTCACCTCGCCCCGGCACGACGACGACTACCTGGAGTCGTGGCTGGAGCTGTGGGACCGGCGCGGTCCCGGCGAGGACCGGCTGCTGCCCGGCTACGGCTGGATCTTCGGCATGGGCGACGGCACGTCGAACGTGGGCCTCGGCATCCTCAACTCCTCCAAGGCGTTCCGCGAGCTGGACTGGCGCGAGGTGCTCAAGGCCTGGTGCGCGTCGATGCCGGAGGACTGGGGCTACACGCCGGAGAACATGACGATCCCGATCCGCGGCGCCGCCCTCCCGATGGCCTTCAACCGCCAGCCGCACTACACCAAGGGCCTGCTCCTGGTCGGCGACGCGGGCGGCATGGTCAACCCGTTCAACGGCGAGGGCATCGCCTACGCCATGGAGTCGGGGCAGATCGCCGCCGACGTCATCGTGCAGGCCCACGCCCGCGCCACCGACGCCCAGCGCGAACTCGCCCTGCAGCGCTACCCGAAGGTCCTCAAGGACACCTACGGCGGCTACTACACGATGGGCCGCGCCTTCGTGAAGCTCATCGGCAACCCGAAGGTCATGAAGGTCGCGACGCAGCGCGGTCTGACCCACCCGATGCTGATGAAGTTCACGCTGAAGATGCTCGCGAACCTGACGGACCCGACCGGCGGCGACGCGATGGACCGGATCATCAACGGGCTGAGCAAGGTCGCCCCCAAGGCGTGACCGTGCCCCGTTCGGTGGACCGGGCGCTCGACCTCCTGGAGGCCGTCGCCCGGTCACCGCGTCCCGTACCCGCCAAGTCCCTCGCACGGGAGGCGGGTTGTGCCCTGTCGACCGTGTACCACCTGATGGGGCCGCTCGTCGCGCGCGGCCACGTCGACCGCACCCCGCGGGGCTATGTGCTCGGCCCCCGGGTCCCGGCGCTGTACCGCGCCTTCCGCCGGCACACGGGCCTGGACGAGGAGACGTACGGGATGCTGCACGCGGTACGGCGTCTCGCGGGCGCCGACGCGTACCTCAGCGCCCACCAGGGCGGGCGCATCGCGGTCGTCGACTCCACGGCGGCCGTGCACCGGGGCGACCCGTTCGAGGTCGGCGTCGACCGGGGCGCGCACGCCACCGCCCACGGCAAGGTGCTGCTCGCCGGGCTGCCCGCCCCGGCCAGGCGCCGCTACCTGGACGCGCACGGGCTGCCCCGGCTGACCGAGCACACCATCACCGACCACGACCGCTTCGCGGCGGAGCTGCGCCGGGTGCGGGCCGCGGGCGTCGCGGTGTCGGTGGGCGAGACCGACCCGGCGTACACCTGTCTGGCCGTGCCCCTGCCGGACCGTCCGGGGCACGCCCTGTCGGTGTCGCTGCCGACGGACTCCTTCCGGGCGCGGCGGCGGCAGTTGACGGCGGTGCTGCGGCAGGCGGCGCGGGCGTAGGTTTTCCGGTCCTGCCGGAAAGCGCGGGCGGCCCACTGGCCGTCCGCGGGCGGCCGCCGCACCCTGAACCCATGATTTTCATCGCCGTGAAGTTCACCGTCCGCCCCGAGCACGCCGACTCCTGGCTGGAGAAGACCGCCGCGTTCACCGCGGCCACCCGCGCCGAGGAGGGCAACCTCTTCTTCGACTGGTCCCGCAGCGTCGACGACCCGAACCAGTACGTCCTCCTGGAGGGCTTCCGGGACGGCGACGCCGGCGCCGCGCACGTCGGCTCCGCGCACTTCAAGGCGGGTCTCGACGCGATGGCCCCGCTGGTCGCCTCGACCCCCGAGATCATCAACGCCGACATCCCGAACGAGGGTTGGGGCCCGATGGGCGAGCTGGCGCCGCAGGGCTGAGCCCGCCCGGCCGACAGGGGCGCCCGCTTCGTACAGTGGGCGCCATGTCGGCTGATTCCCCTCTCATCCAGAGCCTGCGGACGGCCGTCGCCGCCGCGCCCCAGGACGTGCCGCTGCGGCTGCACCTCGCCGAACTGCTGCTGACCGCGGGCGCCGCCGACGCGGCCGTCGCCGAGGTGGCGGTCGCCCTGCAGCACGCGCCGGGCGACGCGCAGGCCCGGGAGCTGATGGCCCGGGCGATGGGCGCCCCGGCACCGGCCCCGGCACCGGACCCCGCCCCGGCCGCCGGATTCGACTGGAAGACCGTCGAGGAGCAGGTCGGTGACGTCATCCCGCCGCGCTTCGCCGAGGAACCGCTGACCGAGGACGGTGGCGGCGACCCCGCCGACCCCGCCGCCTGGGACGTCGAGGACACCGCCGCGCCCGGTGCCGTGCGCCTCGCCGACGTCGGTGGCATGCGGGAGGTCAAGGACCGCCTGGAGGCCGCGTTCCTCGCTCCGCTGCGCAACCCCGAACTGCGCAGGCTGTACGGCAAGAGCCTGCGCGGCGGGCTCCTCCTGTACGGGCCGCCCGGCTGCGGCAAGACGTTCGTGGCGCGGGCCGTCGCCGGTGAACTCGGCGCGAGCTTCCTGTCGGTGTCCGTCGGCGACGTCCTCGACATGTGGATGGGCAACTCCGAGCGCAACATGCACGAGGTCTTCGAGACGGCCCGGCGCAAGGCGCCCTGCGTCGTCTTCCTCGACGAGCTCGACGCCCTGGGCGGCAAACGCTCCCGCACGCAGTCCAGCGGCATGCGCAACACCGTCAACCAGCTGCTCACCGAGCTCGACGGCGTCGACGCCGCGGCCAACGAGGGCGTCTTCGTGCTCGCCGCGACCAACGTCCCCTGGGACGTCGACCTCGCCCTGCGCCGCCCGGGACGCTTCGACCGCACCCTGCTCGTGCTGCCGCCCGACGCCCCGGCCCGCGACGCGATCCTCCGCTACCACCTGCGGGAACGCCCCATCGAGAACGTCGAGTTGGGCAGACTGGTGAAGCTGACCGACGGATTCTCCGGCGCCGACCTGGCCCATCTGTGCGAGTCCGCGGCGGAGACCGCGCTGCTCGACTCTGCGCGCACCGGCACCGTCCGCCTGATCGGCATGAAGGACCTGCTCGGCGCCGCCCGGCAGATCATCCCGTCCACCGAGCCCTGGTTCGCGTCCGCCAGGAACGTGGCGATGTACGCGAACGAGGGCGGTCAGTACGACGACCTCGTCGCCCACCTGAAGAGGAAGCGGAAGCTGTGACACCGGAGCAGACCACCGAGCGCGCCGACGCCCTGCTGGACCTCGGCCGGCCCGACGAGGCGGCGGCCCTGCTGTCCGCACGCCTTGCCGAGGCGCCCGACGACGCCCGCGCCTGGGCGGCCCTGGCCCGCTGCCACAACACCGCGGGCCGCTCCGCCGACGCCCTCGCGGCCACCGACGAGGCGCTGCGCCACCAGCCCGAGTACGCGCTCGCCCTGCTGTACCGCGCGACCGCGCTGCGCGGCCTGAACCGGATGCCCGACGCCGCGGACGCGCTGCGCTCGGCGATCCGGCTCGCCCCGCACTCCGGGTACGCGCACGCGATGCTCGGCGAGGTGCAGTCGTTCCGGGCGCTGCGCGGTGAGGAGGGGGCGCAGGAGCTGCGGCGGGAGGCGGCCGACTGCGCGCGGGAGGCCGTCCGGCTGTCGCCCGAGGACCCGGCGATGTACATGAGCGCCTGGAAGGTCGCGGCGACGGTCGGCGACGAGGCCGCCAAGGACGGGCTGGAGAAGGCGATCCTCCGGCTCGACCCCACCCACGCCTTCGCCCTGGGGGAGCAGACCCGCAAGGCCGCCGCCGTCCCGGGTGCGCGGGCCGCGGACACCGCCGACCGGGTCGCGGACGCGCTCGCCACGGCCCCGCAGAGCCACACGATGCGGGACGAACTGGACAGCGCGTCCTACCGCTTGCTGCGCGGCACCCGCTGGCTCGCCCTGCTCTGCCTCCTGGGTGCGGCCCTGGGGCTCGATCTGGTCACGGGGGAGCGCGAGCTGCCCCTGCCGCTCGGACAGCGCCTGTGGGACGTCCTGCTGCTCGCCGTGGTGTGGGTGCTCGGTGCGCTGCTGCGCTACCGCAAGCGGCGCAGGGGGGTCCGGCTGACCGTGCGGTCCCTGCTGGGCCGTGACGGCTGGGCCCGCCTCGCGCTCGGCCAGGCGGTGGCGGTGACCGCGATCGCGGTGCTGCTGCTCCTGGTGCCGTGGACGTCGACCGGGATCCCGGCGGCCGTGTTCTGGGTCGTCCTCGTGACCACTTTGCTCACGATGTACCTGGATCGTCCCTATACGCGCCAGATGTTCAAGCAGGCGCGGCAGCGGCGGCGTTGAGCCCGCCGCACGGCTCCCGCCCCCGCCCGCAACGCGGAAGGGCCGCCGCACCCGGTGACGGGAGCGGCGGCCCTTCGGCCGTTCACGGGAACCTCAGAGGACGCGGACCGCGCCGCTCGCCGGGTAGCCGGACAGGTCCTGGATGACGACGCCCTTGGACGGGTTGGCGGCGTCGAGGTACTGGCCGTTGCCGATGTAGACGCCGACGTGGTACGCCGAGCCCGCGCCGCCCCAGTACAGGAGGTCGCCCACCTGGATGTTGGAGAGGGAGACCGGGGTGCCGAAGGTCGACTGCTGCTGCGAGGTGCGCGGCAGGTCGACGCCGGCCTGCTTGAACGCGGCCTGGGTCAGACCGGAGCAGTCCCACGAGTTGGGGCCCGTGCCGCCCATCACGTACGCGTCGCCGACCTGAGCCTTCAGGAAGCTGATGACGGCACCGACGGAGCCGCTGGCGGGCGCCGCGACGGTCTCGGAGGAGGCCGAGGCGAGCGTGGTGCGCTCGCTGGAGCGGGAGGCGGCCTGCTCGGCGGCCTCGCGCTCGGCCTTCGCCTTCGCGGCGGCCTCGGCCTTCTTCTTGGCCTCCGCCTTCTTCTCGGCGGCGAGCTGGTCCTTCTTCGCCTGGTCGGCAGCCTTGGCGAACGCCTCGTCGCGCTCGGCCTTGAGCTGGTAGTTGGCCGCGGCCTGCTGCGTGGCGTCCGCGGACTGGGCGACCTGTGTGGACAGGTCGGCGGTGAGCGTGGGCAGCTCCATGGTCTGCGTCACCGGCTCGGCAGCGTTCGCCGCACCGGACGCACCAGCCACTGCCAGGGTGCTGAGGACGCCACCGGTAACTCCGGCGCGCAGGGCCATCTTCGAGGCGCTGCGACGGGGCTTCCGGTGGCTGGGTATGTGAGCGGTGTGGGACATGAGTACAACCGCTATCAGGGCTTCACGGTTCCCATCAAGAAACGTGTGGTGCGCCACAGTTGTGAAGATGAGACCTGAATCCCGGGCGTGGCGGCCCTTATTGACGCCGTAAAGGGCAATACGGACACCCTTGATCGACGCTGTGATCTAGGGGTTTCCGCAATACGTCCGAATTGCCCGACGCCTACCACTCGTTGACACGGTTGGCCAAGCCCGGTTTCGGGTGCCCGATTTGTGTGTGGCGCAGGTCACACGGAACCCCTAGGGGTCGGCCCCCGCGTCCACTTCCGTCCACACCTCTCCCTCTGATGTGTGAACGACGGCCACTATCAGCCAGTCCCGTCCAGCGCCAATTTGCTTGCAGAGCGCACCGCTTGATAGTGCGACACGGCTGCGACCTGCGGTAACCGGGCAAGTTGTCACCTCTGGTGATCACTCAGGTGCTTCGAGTGTGAAGATCACCGCTCATCCGACTTCATGATCCTTCGTCAGGTGGTGGAGATCACAAAGTAGTTGGCGCACCCCGTGTCGCAGATCACAGAGTGCCGGGCATAGGATGCGGGGCAGTTGGGCTTGTGACCTGCTTCACATGTAAGCGATCTTCGACCGTTTGCAGGAGGGGCGGGGGTGCGAGCCCGTGCAACCGCCAGCAGTCAGCGCCGACTGAGAGGAGCGAGGAGCGGTGAACGCCTATGCGCCCATCCTCGTACTGGGAGCCCTCGGGGCAGGCTTTGCGATCTTCTCCGTGGTCATGGCCACGCTTATCGGTCCAAAGCGGTACAACCGGGCCAAGCTTGAAGCCTATGAGTGCGGGATCGAGCCGACCCCCACGCCGGCCGGTGGCGGCCGCTTCCCCATCAAGTACTACCTGACGGCGATGCTCTTCATCGTCTTCGACATCGAGATCGTCTTCCTCTACCCCTGGGCCGTCACCTTCGACGCCCTGGGGCTTTTCGGGCTCGTGGAGATGCTGCTCTTCGTGCTCACCGTCTTTGTCGCGTACGCGTATGTGTGGCGGCGCGGCGGCCTGGAATGGGACTGAGCCCCGTACAGGGGAGACCAGGAGCCACAGAGCAATGGGACTCGAAGAAAAGCTGCCGAGCGGATTCCTGCTGACCACCGTCGAGCAGGCCGCGGGCTGGGTGCGCAAGTCGTCCGTCTTTCCCGCCACGTTCGGGCTCGCGTGCTGCGCCATCGAGATGATGACGACGGGCGCGGGACGCTACGACCTGGCGCGGTTCGGCATGGAGGTGTTCCGCGGATCGCCCCGCCAGGCGGACCTGATGATCGTGGCCGGGCGGGTGAGCCAGAAGATGGCGCCCGTCCTGCGCCAGGTCTACGACCAGATGCCCAACCCCAAGTGGGTCATCTCCATGGGGGTCTGCGCCTCGTCCGGCGGGATGTTCAACAACTACGCGATCGTGCAGGGCGTCGACCACATCGTCCCGGTCGACATCTATCTGCCCGGCTGCCCGCCCCGCCCCGAGATGCTGATGGACGCGATCCTCAAGCTCCACCAGAAGATCCAGGGCTCCAAGCTCGGCGTGAACGCCGAGGAGGCGGCCCGTGAGGCGGAGGAAGCGGCGCTCAAGGCACTCCCGACGATCGAGATGAAGGGGCTGCTGCGATGAGTGACGCGAACGGCGCCAAGGGGCCCGACGGGGCCAACCCCGAGAAGGATCTCAGCGCCTCCAACCTGCCGGGGCAGCGCGGCGACGCCGGCGAGGAGATCCGCGTCCAGCGCGGCATGTTCGGCGCCGACAACGGCGGGGACACGTCGGGTTACGGCGGACTCGTCCGCTCCGTCCGGCTCCCCGGTGAGGCCACCCGCCCCTACGGCGGCTGGTTCGACGAGGTGGCCGACGAGCTGGAGGGCGCCCTGGAGGAACAGGGCCTCGTCCCCGAGAACGCCATCGACAAGACGGTCGTCGACCGCGGCGAGCTCACCTTCCACATCGAGCGCGAGCACCTCGTCCGCGTCGCCCACACGCTGCGCGACGACCCGGCCCTGCGCTTCGAGCTGTGCACGGGGGTGAGCGGCGTCCACTACCCCGGCGACAAGGGCCGGGAGCTGCACGCCGTCTACCACCTGCGGTCGATCACCCACAACCGGCTGATCCGCCTCGAGGTGTCCATGCCCGACACGGACCCGCACGTCCCGTCCCTGGTCCCCGTGTATCCCACGAACGACTGGCACGAGCGCGAGACGTACGACTTCTTCGGCATCGTCTTCGACGGCCACCCCGCGCTGACGCGGATCATGATGCCGGACGACTGGCAGGGCTTCCCGCAGCGCAAGGACTATCCCCTCGGCGGCATCCCCGTCGAGTACAAGGGCGCCCAGATCCCGGCTCCGGACCAGCGGAGGTCGTACTCGTGACCACACCCCACGCGCAGCAATCCTTCTCTTCGGCCCGCGCCACCACCGAGGGCACCGTCTACACGGTCACCGGAGGTGACTGGGACGAGATCGTCGAGTCCGCGGCCAAGTCCGACGACGAGCGCATCATCGTCAACATGGGACCCCAGCACCCGTCCACGCACGGAGTGCTGCGCCTGATCCTGGAGATCGACGGCGAGACGGTCACCGAGGCCCGCTGCGGCATCGGCTACCTGCACACGGGCATCGAGAAGAACCTCGAGTACCGCACGTGGACGCAGGGCACCACGTTCGTGACGCGCATGGACTACCTGACGCCGTTCTTCAACGAGACGGCGTACTGCCTCGCCGTCGAGAAGCTCCTCGGCATCGAGAACGAGGTCCCCGACCGCGCGAGCATCATCCGGGTCCTGCTCATGGAGCTGAACCGGATGTCCTCGCACCTGGTCTGCATCGCCACCGGCGGTATGGAACTCGGCGCGACGACGATCATGATCTACGGCTTTCGTGATCGTGAACTCATTCTCGACATCTACGAGTTGATCACCGGCCTGCGGATGAACCACGCGTACGTCCGGCCCGGCGGGCTCGCCCAGGACCTGCCGCCCGGCGCGGTGGACCAGCTCCGCGAGTTCGTGAAGAAGATGAAGAAGAACCTCCCCGAGTACGACAAGCTCGCCACCGGGAACCCCATCTTCAAGGCCCGCATGCAGGACGTCGGGTACCTCGACCTCGCGGGCACCATGGCGCTCGGCGCCACAGGACCGATCCTGCGCTCCGCCGGCCTGCCGCACGACCTGCGCAAGGCGCAGCCGTACTGCGGGTACGAGACGTACGACTTCGACGTCCCGACCGCCGACACCTGCGACTCCTACGGACGCTTCCTGATCCGCCTGGAGGAGATGCGCCAGTCGCTGCGCATCATCGAGCAGTGCCTGGACCGGCTCGCGCCCGGCCCGGTCATGGTCGGCGACAAGAAGATCGCCTGGCCCGCCCAGCTGGCCCTCGGCCCGGACGGTCTCGGCAACTCGCTCGACCACATCAAGAACATCATGGGCACCTCCATGGAGGCCCTCATCCACCACTTCAAGCTGGTGACCGAGGGCTTCCGCGTCCCGCCGGGACAGGCGTACGCCGCCGTGGAGTCGCCCAAGGGCGAACTCGGTGTGCACGTCGTCTCCGACGGCGGCACCCGCCCCTTCCGGGTCCACTTCCGCGACCCGTCCTTCACCAACCTGCAGGCCATGGCGGCGATGTGCGAGGGCGGCCAGGTCGCTGACGTCATCGTCGCCGTCGCGTCCATCGACCCCGTGATGGGAGGCGTCGACCGGTGACCACCAGTTCTTCAGGGTCCACGGGGCAGGGTGTCAGCCTCGGCATGCCCGTGCTGCCCGCCCCTGCCTACCCGGACGACGTCCGAGCCCGCCTGGAGGCGGACGCGAAGGAGGTCATCGCCCGCTATCCCGGCTCCCGGTCGGCCCTCCTGCCGCTGCTGCACCTCGTGCAGGCGGAGGAAGGGCACGTCACGCGCACCGGAATGCAGTTCTGCGCGGACATGCTCGACCTGACCACCGCCGAGGTCACCGCCGTCGCGACCTTCTACTCGATGTACCGGCGCAAGCCGAGCGGCGACTACCAAGTGGGCGTCTGCACCAACACGTTGTGCGCGGTCATGGGTGGCGACGCCATCTTCGAGTCGCTCCAGGAGCACCTCGGCGTCGGCAACAACGGCACCACCGAGGACGGCAAGATCACGCTGGAGCACATCGAGTGCAACGCCGCTTGTGATTTCGCTCCCGTGGTGATGGTCAACTGGGAGTTCTTCGACAACCAGACGCCCGCCTCCGCCAAGCAGCTGGTCGACGACCTGCGCGCGGGCGCGGAGGTGTCGCCCACCCGCGGCGCTCCCCTGTGCACCTTCAAGGAGACCGCGCGCATCCTGGCCGGCTTCCCCGACGAGCGCGAGGGCGCCGTCGAGGCGAGCGGCAGCGCGGGCCCGGCCTCCCTGATCGGGCTGCGCCTGGCCAAGGGGGAGACCAGCCCCGCGCGCGTGGTCCACCCGCGCGCGGCGGCCACCGAGGGCGAGGCGCCGCACGACCCGTCGCCCACCGAGCACCTCAGCTCGCACGACGCGCCGCAGGACACATCGGCCTCCGACCCGGCCCACCCAGCGGGCCCGACCGCCGAGGAGGGGGAGTGATGACCTTGGCAGCCGAGATCGACAACAACGACACCAGCCCGGAGAAGCTGCTCGCACCGGTCCTGTCGGCCTTCTGGGACGAGGACAAGTCCTGGTCCCTGGACGTGTACCGCCGGCACGAGGGCTACGAGGGACTGCGCAAGGCCCTCGCGATGTCGCCGGACGACCTGATCGCCTACGTGAAGGACTCGGGTCTGCGCGGCCGCGGCGGAGCCGGCTTCCCGACAGGGATGAAGTGGCAGTTCATCCCGCAGGGAGACGGCAAGCCGCACTATCTTGTTGTCAACGCCGACGAGTCGGAGCCGGGGACCTGCAAGGACATCCCGCTCCTGTTCGCCAATCCGCACAGCCTCATCGAGGGCATCGTGATCGCCTGTTACGCGATCCGTTCGGAGCACGCGTTCATCTACTTGCGCGGTGAAGTGGTCCCCGTGCTGCGGCGGTTGCACGAGGCCGTGCGCGAGGCCTACGCCGCGGGGTACCTCGGGCAGAACGTCCTCGGGTCCGGCCTCAACCTGGAACTCACCGTGCACGCCGGCGCAGGCGCGTACATCTGTGGTGAGGAGACCGCACTCCTGGACTCGCTCGAAGGCCGCCGTGGCCAGCCGCGACTCCGTCCCCCCTTCCCCGCGGTCGCGGGCCTCTACGCGTGCCCCACTGTCGTGAACAACGTCGAGTCCATCGCGTCGGTTCCCGCGATCATCAATCGGGGCAAGGACTGGTTCAAGTCGATGGGGAGCGAGAAGTCCCCCGGCTTCACCCTCTACTCGCTCAGCGGCCACGTCGCCAACCCCGGCCAGTACGAGGCCCCGCTCGGCATCACCCTGCGCCAGCTCCTCGACATGAGCGGCGGCATCCGCCCCGGGCACCAGCTCAAGTTCTGGACGCCGGGCGGCAGTTCGACCCCCATGTTCACCGAGGAGCACCTCGACGTGCCCCTCGACTACGAGGGCGTCGGCGCCGCCGGATCGATGCTCGGCACCAAGGCGCTGCAGTGCTTCGACGAGACGACGTGCGTGGTGCGCGCGGTCACGCGGTGGACCGAGTTCTACGCCCACGAGTCCTGCGGCAAGTGCACGCCGTGCCGCGAAGGGACGTACTGGCTCGTGCAGTTGCTGCGCGACATCGAGGCCGGCAAGGGCTCGATGGACGACCTCGACAAGCTGAACGACATCGCCGACAACATCAACGGCAAGTCGTTCTGCGCCCTCGGCGACGGCGCCGCCTCGCCGATCTTCTCCTCGCTGAAGTACTTCCGCGAGGAGTACGAGCAGCACATCACGGGCAAGGGCTGCCCCTTCGATCCGGCCCGCTCGACTCTCTGGGCCGACCGGACCGACCAGCACCGCACGGAGGTGAACGCGTGACTGTGACCACCAACGCTCCCTCCGGGGGCGGCGAGGCGGCGGTCCCGCCGGAGGACCTGGTCTCCCTGACCATCGACGGCATCGAGATCAGTGTCCCCAAGGGGACGCTGGTGATCCGGGCCGCCGAACTGCTCGGCATCGAGATCCCCCGGTTCTGCGACCATCCGCTCCTGGACCCGGCCGGCGCCTGCCGCCAGTGCATCGTGGAGGTGGAGGGCCAGCGCAAGCCGATGGCGTCCTGCACCATCACCTGCACCGACGGCATGGTGGTCAAGAGCCAGCTCTCCTCGCCCGTCGCCGAGAAGGCGCAGCGCGGCGTGATGGAGCTGCTGCTCATCAACCACCCGCTGGACTGCCCGGTCTGCGACAAGGGCGGCGAGTGCCCGCTGCAGAACCAGGCGATGTCGCACGGCCAGGCCGACTCGCGGTTCGAGGGCCGGAAGCGCACCTACGAGAAGCCGGTGCCGATCTCCACGCAGGTGCTGCTCGACCGCGAGCGGTGCGTGCTGTGCGCCCGGTGCACCCGGTTCTCGAACCAGATCGCGGGCGACCCCATGATCGAGCTGATCGAGCGCGGTGCGCTCCAGCAGGTCGGCACGGGTGAGGGCGACCCCTTCGAGTCGTACTTCTCCGGGAACACGATCCAGATCTGCCCGGTGGGCGCGCTCACCTCGGCGGCGTACCGGTTCCGCTCCCGGCCCTTCGACCTGGTCTCGTCCCCGTCGGTGTGCGAGCACTGTGCGGGCGGCTGCGCGACGCGCACCGACCACCGGCGCGGCAAGGTCATGCGCCGCCTCGCGGCCAACGACCCCGAGGTCAACGAGGAGTGGATCTGCGACAAGGGCCGCTTCGGCTTCCGCTACGCGCAGAAGCCCGACCGGCTCACCACGCCCCAGGTGCGGGACGCGGAGACCGGTGAACTGCGGGACGCGTCCTGGCCGGAGGCCCTGGAGGCCGCCGCGCGCGGGCTCGCCGAGGCACGCGGCCGGGCCGGTGTCCTCACCGGTGGCCGCCTCACCGTCGAGGACGCCTACGCGTACAGCAAGTTCACCCGCGTCGCCCTCGACACGAACGACATCGACTTCCGCGCGCGCGTGCACAGCAGCGAGGAAGCCGACTTCCTGGCCGCGCGGGTCGCGGGTCGCGGTCGTGACCTCGACGGCAGCGGCGTCACCTACCGCTCGCTGGAGAAGGCCCCGGCCGTCCTCCTGGTCGGCTTCGAGTCGGAGGAGGAGGCGCCCGGCGTCTTCCTCAAGCTCCGCAAGGCGTGGCGGACGCACGGCCAGAAGGTCTTCTCGCTCGCCACGCACGCGACCCGCGGTCTGGAGAAGGCCGGCGGCACCCTGCTGGCCGCCGCGCCCGGCACCGAGACCGAGTGGCTGGACGCGCTCGCCTCCGGCTTCGGCCTGGAGGACGGGGGAGCGGCCGCCGCGGAGGCGCTGCGCTCCGAGGGCGCGGTGATCGTCGTCGGCGAACGCCTCGCGGCCGTCGCGGGCGGACTCACCGCCGCCGTACGGGCCGCGTCCGCGACCGGCGCCCAGCTGGTGTGGATCCCGCGCCGGGCCGGTGAGCGCGGCGCCGTCGAGGCGGGCGCGCTGCCGTCGCTGCTGCCGGGCGGCCGTCCGGCGACCGACCCGCGCGCGCGGGAGGAGGTCGCCGCCGCCTGGGGCGTGGCCGAACTGCCGCACCGCTTCGGCCGGGACACCGGCCAGATCGTCGAGGCCGCGGTCACCGGGGAGCTGCGTGCCCTGGTGGTGGCGGGCGTCGAGATCGCCGACCTGCCCTCGCCGGCCCGCGCGCGTGAAGCGCTTCACGAGGTCGGGTTCCTGGTCTCCCTGGAGCAGCGGCCGAGCGAGGTCACCGAGCACGCCGACGTCGTCCTCCCGGTGGCCGCGGTCGCCGAGAAGGCGGGCACGTTCCTCAACTGGGAGGGCCGGGCCCGGATGTTCGAGGCCGCGCTGAAGCCCGACCAGATGACGCGCCGCGTCGCCCCGACCGACGGGCGCGTGCTGCAGATGCTGGCCGACGCGATGGACGTCCACCTGGGCCTGCCCGACCTGCGCTCCGCGCGCGGCGAGCTGGACCGCCTGGGCAACTGGGACGGGCCGCACGCCACCGAACCGCTGGAGAC
Source organism: Streptomyces sp. KL116D (assembly GCF_030766975.1). Taxonomy (NCBI): domain Bacteria; kingdom Bacillati; phylum Actinomycetota; class Actinomycetes; order Kitasatosporales; family Streptomycetaceae; genus Streptomyces; species Streptomyces sp. KL116D. Next base: position 20,486 of record NZ_JASERH010000034.1, read on the forward strand.
CGGCACGCAGGTGCCGCGGCCCGCGAGCGGGGAGGCCGTGCTCGCCGGGCACCGGCTGCTCCTCGACCAGGGCCGCCTCCAGGACGGCGACGAGGCGCTGGCCGGCACCCGGCACGCCGCCCACGCGCGCGTGTCCGCCGCCACGGCCGCCGAGGCGGGCGTCAAGGACGGCGACGTGCTGGCCGTCACCGGGACCGCCGGATCGGTGCACCTGCCGCTCCAGGTCACGGAGATGCCGGACCGGGTCGTCTGGCTGCCGCTGAACTCCACGGGCGGCGGCGTCGCTTCGGACACGGGCGCCGTCCCCGGTGACCTCGTGAAGATCGGCCCGGCCGTCGCCGCCGAGGCTCCGGAGGTGCAGTCATGAGCCCAGCAGCAGTCAACCCGATGGCACTCGAAGACCTGTCGATGTTCGGCACGGACCCGTGGTGGCTCGTCGTCATCAAGGCGGTCTTCTGCTTCGCCTTCCTGATGGTGACCGTGCTGTTCTCCATCGTGTGGGAGCGCAAGGTCGTCGCCTGGATGCAGCTGCGCATCGGCCCCAACCGGCACGGCCCCTGGGGCATGCTCCAGTCGCTCGCCGACGGCATCAAGCTGATGCTCAAGGAAGACCTGGTCGTCAAGCGCGCGGACAAGGTCGTCTACATCCTCGCGCCGGTCGTCGCCGCGATCCCCGCCTTCATGGCGATCGCCGTGATCCCGTTCGGCCCGTCGGGCAACGAGATCTCGATCTTCGGCCACCGCACGGCGATGCAGCTCACCGACCTGCCGATCGCGATGCTCTACATCCTCGCGGTCGCCTCCGTCGGCATCTACGGCATCGTCCTCGCGGGCTGGTCGTCCGGATCGACGTACCCGCTCCTGGGCGGCCTGCGGTCCTGCGCGCAGATGATCTCGTACGAGATCGCGATGGGCGCGGCCTTCGCCTCGGTGTTCCTGTACTCGGGCTCGATGTCCACCTCGGAGATCGTCGCCCAGCAGCAGGACCGCTGGTACATCGTGCTGCTGCCCGTGTCGTTCCTGATCTACATCGTGACGATGGTCGGCGAGACGAACCGCGCCCCGTTCGACATGCCGGAGTCCGAGGGCGACCTCGTCGGCGGCTTCAACACCGAGTACTCGTCCATCAAGTTCGCGATGTTCATGCTTGCCGAGTACGTGAACATGGTGACGGTCTCGGCGGTGTCCGTGACGCTCTTCCTGGGCGGCTGGCGCGCACCGTGGCCGGTCTCCACGTTCTGGGAGGGCGCGAACCACGGCTGGTGGCCGATGCTCTGGTTCGTCATCAAGGTCCAGCTGCTGCTGTTCTTCTTCATCTGGCTGCGCGGCACGCTCCCGCGCGTGCGCTACGACCAGCTGATGAAGCTCGGCTGGAAGGTGCTCATCCCGGTCTCCGTCGTGTGGCTGATGCTCGTCGCGACGGTGCGGACGCTGCGGAACGAGAACATCGGCTTCAGCAGCATCTTCCTGTACGTGGGCGGCGGCATCCTGGTGATCCTGCTGCTCTCGTTCGTCGTCGACATCTTCCGCGACCGGGGAGCCAAGCGGGCCGGCGAGGGCGCGGCGGTCGAGGCGCCCACGGCGTTCGACCCGATGGCGGGCGGATTCCCCGTGCCGCCGCTGCCCGGACAGACCCTGCCGCCCGTGCCGCGCAGGCGTTCCCGCCAGGAGCGGGAGTTGATTGTCAGTGGTGGCCCCGATACTGCGAGTGACGAATCACTTGGCGGATCTCGTGACGGAAAGGAGGCGTCCGATGGCTGACGAGACGAACGCGACGAACGAGAAGGACACCAAGCCAGGGTTCCAGAACCCCGTCGCCGGCTTCGGCGTGACCTTCAAGGCCATGTTCAAGAAGCGGCTGACCGAGCAGTACCCGGAGGAGCAGAAGACCACCGCTCCCCGCTTCCACGGCAGGCACCAGCTCAACCGCCATCCGGACGGCCTGGAGAAGTGCGTCGGCTGCGAGCTGTGCGCCTGGGCCTGCCCGGCGGACGCCATCTACGTGGAGGGCGCGGACAACACCGAGGAGGAGCGCTACTCCCCGGGCGAGCGGTACGGCCGCGTCTACCAGATCAACTACGCCCGCTGCATCCTGTGCGGCCTGTGCATCGAGGCGTGCCCCACGCGCGCGCTGACGATGACGAACGAGTTCGAGCTCGCCGACAGCAGCCGCGCCAACCTGATCTACACCAAGGAGCAGCTGCTCGCCGGCCTGGAGGAGGGCATGGTCGAGTCGCCGCACTCGATCTTCCCCGGCATGGACGAGCAGGACTACTACCGGGGTCTGGTGACGGAGGCGGCGCCCGGCACCGAGCGCCAAGTCGCCGTTTCCAAGGGCGAGAAGGCCGAAGAGCAGGAGGTGGAGGCATGAGCGCGCAGCTCGCCGCTTACTCCACTTCCACGGGTGAGGCCTTCCAGTTCTGGGTCCTCGGCACCGTCGCCGTCATCGGCGCGCTGTGCACGATCCTGATGAAGAAGGCGGTGCACAGCGCCCTCTGTCTGGCCGGGACCATGGTCGTCCTCGCGGTGTTCTACCTGGCCAACGGCGCGTACTTCCTGGGCATCGTGCAGATCGTCGTCTACACGGGCGCGATCATGATGCTGTTCCTCTTCGTGGTCATGCTCGTCGGCGTCACCGCCGCGGACTCCCTGAAGGAGACCATCAAGGGGCAGCGCTGGCTCGCCGCCCTGTGCGGTCTCGGCTTCGGCGTCCTGCTGATCGCCGGCATCGGGAACGCGTCGCTGCACCAGTTCAACGGCCTGGCGAAGGCGAACGCCGGGGGGAACGTGGAGGGCCTCGCGGCCCTCATCTTCACCAAGTACGTCTTCGCCTTCGAGATCACCGGCGCCCTGCTGATCACGGCCACGGTCGGCGCGATGGTGCTCACGCACCGCGAGCGCACCGAGCGGGCCAAGACCCAGCGCGAGCTGGCCGAGCAGCGGGTGCGCGAGGGCAAGCACCTCCCGCCGCTGCCCGCCCCGGGCGTCTACGCCCGGCACAACGCGGTGGACATCGCGGGCCTGCTGCCCGACGGCACCCCGTCGGAGCTCACGGTCATGCAGACGCTGCGTGAGCGCGGTCAGATCCGGGACGTCTCCGGTGAGGCGCTCAGCGATCTGAAGGCCCTGGAGCAGCGGTCGGCCGACCGCCTGGAGCGCTCGGACGAGCGGGCCGAGGAGGCGTCGAAGTGAATCCGGTCAACTACCTGTATCTCGCCTGCCTGTTGTTCACGATCGGCGCGACCGGCGTGCTCATCAGGCGGAACGCGATCGTCGTGTTCATGTGCATCGAGCTGATGCTGAACGCGTGCAACCTCGCGTTCGTCGCGTTCTCCCGGATGCACGGCAATCTCGACGGCCAGATCTTCGCCTTCTTCACGATGGTCGTCGCCGCCGCCGAGGTCGTGGTCGGGCTCGCGATCATCGTGTCGCTGTTCCGTTCCCGCCACTCGGCCTCGGTCGACGACGCCAGCCTGATGAAGCTGTAAGGGGTCGCATCCAGTGGAGAACCTGATTGCGCTGCTGGTAGCGGCGCCACTGCTCGGAGCGGCCGTACTGCTGTGCGGCGGGCGGGCGTTGGACCGGGTGGGTCACCTGCTCGGCACCCTGCTCGCGGCCGGCTCCTTCGTCATCGCGGTCGTGCTCTTCTCCGACATGCTCGGCAAGGGCCCGGAGGACCGCACGTTCAGCCAGCACCTGTTCAGCTGGATCCCCGTCGAGGGCTTCCAGGCGGACGTCGCGTTCCAGCTCGACCAGTTGTCGATGACGTTCGTGCTGCTGATCTCCGGTGTGGGCACGCTGATCCACATCTACTCGATCGGGTACATGGAGCACGACGAGCGGCGCCGCCGCTTCTTCGGCTACCTGAACCTGTTCCTCGCGGCGATGCTGCTCCTGGTCCTCGCCGACAACTACCTGCTGCTGTACGTCGGCTGGGAGGGCGTGGGCCTCGCCTCGTACCTGCTGATCGGCTTCTGGCAGCACAAGCCGAGCGCGGCCACCGCCGCGAAGAAGGCGTTCCTGGTCAACCGCGTCGGCGACATGGGCCTGTCGATCGCGATCATGCTGATGTTCACGACGTTCGGCACGTTCGCCTTCGGCCCGGTGCTCGACAGCGTCGGGGACACCTCGGAGGGCAAGCTCACCGCGATCGGCCTGATGCTGCTGCTCGCCGCGTGCGGAAAGTCGGCGCAGGTCCCGCTGCAGTCCTGGCTCGGCGACGCGATGGAGGGCCCGACCCCGGTCTCGGCCCTCATCCACGCCGCGACCATGGTGACCGCGGGCGTGTATCTGATCGTGCGCTCCGGCGCGATCTTCAACGCGGCGCCGGACGCACAGCTGGTGGTCACCATCGTCGGAGCGGTCACGCTCCTGTTCGGTGCGATCGTCGGTTGCGCGAAGGACGACATCAAGAAGGCCCTGGCGGGTTCGACGATGTCGCAGATCGGCTACATGGTGCTGGCCGCGGGCCTCGGCCCGATCGGCTACGTCTTCGCGATCATGCACCTGGTGACGCACGGCTTCTTCAAGGCGGGGCTCTTCCTCGGCGCCGGTTCGGTCATGCACGGCATGAACGACGAGGTCGACATGAGGAAGTACGGCGCGCTGCGCAAGTACATGCCGGTCACCTTCGTGACGTTCGGCCTCGGGTATCTGGCCATCATCGGCTTCCCGGGCCTGTCCGGCTTCTTCTCCAAGGACAAGATCATCGAGGCGGCGTTCGCCAAGGGCGGGACGGAAGGCTGGATCCTCGGCTCCGCCGCCCTGCTCGGCGCCGCGATCACCGCGTTCTACATGACGCGCGTGATGATCATGACCTTCTTCGGTGAGAAGCGCTGGCAGCCGGACGCCGAGGGCCACGAGCCGCACCCGCACGAGTCGCCCTCGTCCATGACGATCCCGATGATCGTGCTCGCGGTCGGCTCGGTCTTCGCCGGTGGCTTCTTCTCCATCGGGGACCGCTTCCTGAACTGGCTGGAGCCCGTCACCGGCCACGAGCACGGGCACGCGCCGATCAGCGCGGGCGTGGTCACCGGCGCCACCATGGTCTGCCTGGTGATCGGCGTGGGCATCGCCTGGCTCCAGTACGGGCGCCGCGAGATCCCGGTCGTCGCCCCGCGCGGTTCGCTGCTCACCCGGGCGGCCCGCCGCGACCTGCTCCAGGACGACTTCAACCACGTCGTCCTGGTGCGCGGCGGCGAGCACCTCACGCGCTCGCTCGTGTACGTCGACCACACCCTGGTCGACGGGGTGGTCAACGGGACGGCGGCGTCGGTCGGCGGTCTCTCCGGCCGGCTGCGCAAGCTCCAGAACGGCTACGTGCGCTCGTACGCCGTCTCGATGTTCGGCGGTGCGGCGGTCATCGTCGCCGCGACCCTGCTGATGAGGGCGGTCTGATACCCATGTCCTTTCCTCTGCTGACAGCGACGGCGGTGCTCCCGGCCGTGGGAGCCATCGCCACGGCCGCCGTACCGGCGAAGCAGCGCACCGCGGCCAAGTGGCTCGCGCTGCTGTTCTCGGTCGCGACGCTGGTGGTCGCGGCGGTGGTGGCAGTCCGCTTCGACCCGGACGGCGACCGCTACCAACTGACCGAGTCCCACGCCTGGATCAAGGACTTCGGCGTCCGCTACGAGCTGGGTGTGGACGGCATCGGGGTGGCGCTCATCGCGCTGACCGCGCTGCTCATCCCGTTCGTGATCCTCGCGGGCTGGCACGACGCCGACCCGCAGGAGACCGGGAACACGAGGTGGCGGCCGACGCAGGGCTTCTTCGCCCTGATCCTGCTGGTCGAGGCGATGGTGATCATCTCCTTCGAGGCCACCGACGTCTTCCTCTTCTACATCTTCTTCGAAGCCATGCTCATCCCGATGTACTTCCTCATCGGCGGCTTCGGCGACCGGGCGGGCCCGCACGGCGAGAAGGAGGCCGCGACCCAGCGTTCGTACGCGGCGGTCAAGTTCCTCCTCTACAACCTCGTCGGCGGCCTCATCATGCTGGCGGCCGTCATCGGTCTGTACGTGGTGGCGGGCAGCTTCTCCCTCTCGGAGATCGCCGAGGCCCGTGCCTCCGGCTCGCTCGACATGGCGACGAACACCGAGCGTCTGCTCTTCCTGGGCTTCTTCTTCGCCTTCGCGGTGAAGGCCCCGCTCTGGCCGCTGCACACCTGGCTGCCGAACGCGATGGGGGAGGCGACGGCCCCGGTCGCCGTGCTGATCACGGCAGTCGTCGACAAGGTCGGCACCTTCGCGATGCTCCGCTTCTGCCTCCAGCTGTTCCCGGAGGCCAGCAAGTGGGCGACGCCGGTGATCCTGGTGCTCGCGCTCATCAGCATCGTCTACGGCGCGCTGCTCGCGGTCGGCCAGCGCGACATCAAGCGGCTGGTCGCGTACGCGTCGATCTCGCACTTCGGCTTCATCATCATGGGCATCTTCGCGATGACCAGCCAGGGCCAGTCCGGCGCGACGCTCTACATGGTCAACCACGGCATCTCCACGGCGGCGTTGATGCTGGTCGCCGGGTTCCTGATCTCGCGGCGCGGCTCGCGGCTCATCGCGGACTACGGCGGTGTGCAGAAGGTCGCCCCGGTGCTCGCCGGCACGTTCCTGATCGGCGGTCTGGCCACGCTCTCGCTGCCGGGTCTCGCGCCGTTCGTGAGTGAGTTCCTGGTCCTGGTCGGCACGTTCACGCGCTACCCGGTCGTCGGCATCATCGCCACGTTCGGCATCGTGCTCGCCGCGCTCTACACGCTGGTGCTGTACCAGCGCACGATGACCGGCCCGGTGAAGCCGTCGACGGAGGGCATCGCGGACCTGCGGGTGCGTGAGCTCGCGGTCGTGGTCCCGCTGATCGGCGTGCTGATCTTCCTGGGTGTCTACCCGAAGCCGCTCACCGAGCTGGTGAACCCGGCGGTCAAGCACACCATGTCCGACGTCCAGAAGAAGGACCCGAAGCCGGAAGTGGAGGCGGCCCACAAGTGAGTACGCCAACCGTCCACAGCCTGTGGACAACTGCCGCCGAGCCGATCTCCAAGATCGACGCACCGAAGATCGAGTACGCGCAATTGTCGCCGACCTTGATCGTCATCGGTGCCGCCGTCCTGGGGATCCTGGTCGAGGCCTTCGTCCCGCGTAAGTCGCGCTACTACGTCCAGGCGTTCCTGGCGATCGTCGCGCTCGCGGCCGCCTTCGCGGCGGTCGTCGGGCTCGCGGCCGGCGGGTACGGCACCACCAAGGCACACATCGCGGCCATGGGCGCGATCGCCGTCGACGGACCGGCGCTCTTCCTCCAAGGGACCATCCTGCTGGCCGGGTTGGTGTCGATCTTCACCTTCGCGGAGCGGCGGCTCGACCCGGAGGTGCACGGCAACCGCGTCGACTCGTTCGCCGCGCAGGCCGCCTCCGTGCCGGGCAGCGACAGCGAGAAGGCCGCGATCAAGGCCGGGTTCACCACCACCGAGGTGTTCCCGCTCGCGCTCTTCGCGATCGGCGGCATGCTGGTCTTCCCCGCGGCGAACGACCTGCTGACGCTGTTCATCGCCCTGGAGGTCTTCTCGCTCCCGCTGTACCTGCTGTGCGCCGTGGCCCGCCGCAAGCGGCTCATGTCGCAGGAGGCCGCGGTCAAGTACTTCCTGCTCGGCGCCTTCGCGTCGGCCTTCACCCTGTTCGGCATCGCGCTGCTGTACGGCTACGCGGGCTCGGTCTCGTACGCCACCGTGGCGAGCGTCGTCGACGGCTCGGTGACGACCGTCGACCCGGCCCTCGCCGACACCATGGGCAACGACGCGCTGCTGCTCATCGGCATGGCGCTGGTCGTCATGGGCCTGCTGTTCAAGGTCGGTGCCGTCCCCTTCCACATGTGGACGCCGGACGTCTACCAGGGCGCCCCGACGCCGGTCACCGGCTTCATGGCGGCGGCCACCAAGGTCGCGGCCTTCGGCGCACTGCTCCGGCTCCTGTACGTGGTCCTGCCGGGGCTGCGCTGGGACTGGCGGCCGGTCATGTGGGCCGTCGCCATCGTCACGATGCTGGCCGGTGCGATCGTCGCGATCACCCAGACCGACATCAAGCGGCTGCTCGCGTACTCGTCGATCGCGCACGCCGGCTTCATCCTGGCCGGTGTCATCGCCACGTCGCCCGACGGCGTCTCGTCCGTCCTCTTCTACCTGGCGGCGTACTCCTTCGTCACGATCGGCGCGTTCGCCGTCGTGACGCTGGTGCGCGACGCGGGCGGCGAGGCGACGCACCTGTCGAAGTGGGCGGGGCTCGGCCGGCGTTCGCCGCTGGTCGCCGCGGTCTTCGCGGTGTTCCTGCTCGCCTTCGCCGGCATCCCGCTGACCTCCGGGTTCGCGGGCAAGTTCGCCGTGTTCAAGGCGGCGGCGGAGGGCGGCGCGGGCGCGCTGGTCGTGGTCGGTGTGGTGTCGTCGGCGATCGCCGCGTTCTTCTACATCCGGGTGATCGTCCTCATGTTCTTCAGCGAGCCGAAGGCGGACGGCCCGACCGTCGCCGTGCCGTCGCCGCTGACCATGACGACGATCGGCGTGGGCGTCGCCGTCACGATCGTGCTCGGACTCGCCCCGCAGTACTTCCTGGACCTGGCGGGTCAGGCCGGGGTCTTCGTGAGGTAACCGCCTACGGCGCGGTCACGGTCAGGGCCCGGTGTCCCCGAGGGGGCGCCGGGCCCTGACGCGTGCCGGGGGAGCGGCCATGCGACGGGGGCAGGGGGCAGGTTGGTATGTGCCCGGCGGGAACGGGGCGTGCCATCGTGACGGCACGTGCGGAGCATCAGCATCCATCCCCCTCCCCTGGAGTTGACATGGACGGAACATTAGGCGGGCTCCCGGGAGGCGCGCCCGGCGACGGCACGCGCCCCGACGGCGGCACGCACCCCGGTGGAGCGGCCGACGCCCGGGTCACCGGTGGCCGGTCAGGGCCCTCCCGCAAGACGGTCCTCAGGGCCGCGCTCGCGGTCGGCGCCGCCCTCCCCGTGGCGATGGCGGGCGCGAGCACCCCCGCCCTCGCCCGCACCGCCAGGGACGGCGGGCCGGCACCGGAACTCACCCCGACCTGCGACGACGGCGACGACCCGACGCCCGAACAGATCGAGGGCCCCTACTTCAAGCCGAACTCGCCACAGCGCACCTCGCTGGTCACCGCGAGCACCCCCGGCACCCGCCTGGCGCTGAGCGGCTACGTCTTCGGTCTCGCCTGCAAGCCGGTCGCGGGCGCCCTCCTCGACTTCTGGCAGGCCGACGTGAACGGCGCGTACGACAACGTCGGCTTCACCTTCCGCGGCCACCAGTACACCGACCAGCAGGGCGCCTTCCGGCTCTCCACGATCGTGCCGGGCCTGTATCCGGGCCGCACCCGGCACATCCACGTCAAGGTGCAGGCGCCGGGGCGGCCCGTCCTGACGACGCAGCTGTACTTCCCCGGGGAGCCGCGCAACAGCACCGACTCGATCTTCGACCCGCGTCTGCTGATGACCGTGCGGGACGCCGGTGCGGGCAAGGAGGCCGCCTTCGACTTCGTCCTGGACGTGGCGCAGGGGCCGGGACCCGGTGAGCCGCCCGGCGGCACCTGGGCGGTCGGCACGGCCTACAGGGCGGGCGACAAGGTCACGTACGGGGGCGCGGGCTACACCAGCCTCCAGGCGCACACCGCCCAGCCGGGCTGGGAGCCGCCGGTGACGCCCGCGCTGTGGCGGGTGGGCTGACGCGGTCCGTGCGGGACGGGTGAGTCCTTACGGGACGGGTGAGTCCGTACGGACGTGAGGCGCCGGGCCGTGCGCCCGGCGCCTCACCGGCCCTGCGCGGAGGCTCACCGTCCACCGGCCTGTGGATAACTTTCCGCGATGTCGTCGGTGCCCCCTATCGTTGCTGCAGACGTCGAACCACGGCGCACGGGGGGTCAGCGATGAATGGGACTGAGGTCATGAGCGAGGTGACGGAGCGCGGGGCCGACAGTGCGGCCCTCGCCACGCTCCACCGCGTGTTCGGGTACGACGCCTTCCGCGGTGAGCAGGAGGCGATCATCGAGCACGTGGTGAGCGGTGGTGACGCCGTCGTGCTGATGCCGACCGGCGGCGGCAAGTCGCTCTGCTACCAGATCCCGGCCCTGGTCAGACCCGGCACGGGCGTCGTCGTCTCGCCGCTGATCGCGCTCATGCAGGACCAGGTGGACGCGCTGCGGGCGCTCGGCGTGCGGGCCGGGTTCATGAACTCGACGCAGGACTTCGAGGAGCGCCGCCTGGTCGAGGCCGAGTTCCTCGCCGGTGAGCTCGACGTCATCTATCTGGCGCCGGAGCGGCTCCGGCTCGACTCCACCCTCGACCTGCTCTCGCGCGGCAGGATCTCCGTCTTCGCGATCGACGAGGCGCACTGCGTGGCGCAGTGGGGGCACGACTTCCGTCCCGACTACCTGTCGCTGTCCGTGCTCGGACAGCGCTGGCCCGACGTGCCGCGCATCGCCCTGACCGCGACGGCGACGCACGCCACGCACCAGGAGATCACCCAGCGGCTCGGCATGCCGGACGCCAAGCACTTCGTGGCGAGCTTCGACCGGCCGAACATCCAGTACCGGATCGTCGGCAAGGCCGACCCGAAGAAGCAGCTGCTGAGCTTCCTGAAGCAGGAGCACGAGGGCGACGCGGGCATCGTGTACTGCCTGTCGCGCAAGTCGGTGGAGGCCACCGCCGAGTTCCTCTGCAAGAACGGGATCGAGGCGGTCCCGTACCACGCGGGTCTCGACGCGGGCACCCGCGCGCGGCACCAGTCGCGCTTCCTGCGCGAGGAGGGCCTCGTCGTCTGCGCGACCATCGCGTTCGGCATGGGCATCGACAAGCCGGACGTCCGGTTCGTCGCGCACCTCGACCTGCCGAAGTCCGTCGAGGGCTACTACCAGGAGACGGGCCGCGCGGGGCGTGACGGCCTCGCGTCCACGGCGTGGATGGCGTACGGGCTGCAGGACGTCGTCCAGCAGCGCAAGCTGATCAACATGGGGGAGGGCGACGAGGCGTTCCGCCGCCGGGCGTCGTCCCACCTGGACGCGATGCTGGCGCTGTGCGAGACGGCGCGGTGCCGGCGCTCCCAGCTCCTGACGTACTTCGGTCAGGAGGCGCCCGGCGCGTGCGGCAACTGCGACACCTGTCTGACGCCGCCGGAGACCTGGGACGGCACGGTCGCCGCGCAGAAGATCCTCTCCACGGTGGTGCGGCTGGACCGGGAGCGGCGGCAGAAGTTCGGTGCGGGCCAGATCATCGACATCCTGATGGGCCGGCGCACCGCCAAGGTCATCCAGTTCGACCACGACCAGCTCTCCGTCTTCGGCATCGGCGAGGACCTGGCCGAGGCCGAATGGCGGGGTGTGGTGCGGCAGTTGCTGGCGCAGGGGCTCGTCGCGGTCGAGGGTGAGTACGGGACGCTGGTGCTCACCGAGGAGAGCGGGAGCGTGCTCGGGCGGCAGCGCGAGGTGCGGCTCCGCAAGGAGGCGAAGCCGGCCACGGCCGCGCGGGCCTCGCGGGAGCGCCGGCCCAAGGCGGCCGCGGTCGAACTGCCCGCCGAGCTCGTCCCCGTCTTCGAGGCGCTGCGGGCCTGGCGCGGCGCGCAGGCGAAGGAGAACGGGGTGCCGGCGTATGTCATCTTCCATGACGCCACGCTCCGCGAGATCGCGCTGCAACGGCCCACGTCCATGGGGCAGTTGGGCACGATCGGGGGAGTCGGCGAGAAGAAGTTGGCCACGTGGGGGCCGGGTGTGCTGGAGGTTCTCGGCGGGTTCGATGGGGCCGGGGCCGGGGCCGGGTCGGGTGCGAGTTCCGTTCCGGATGAGCTGGGGCCGGAGCCGGGGCCCGAGCCGGACTTCGAGCCCGAGCCGGATGACGTGGACTGGTAGGCGGGGCGTCTGCCGGGTTCCGTTTCGTTCGCGGGTGCGGCTCTCGTCGTGGCTGGTCGCGCAGTTCCCCGCGCCCCTGGAGGCCTGCGGCCTCCTGGAGGCGCACGGAGTGCGCCTTTCAGGGGCGCGGGGAACTGCGCGAGAAGCCCCACCGGCCCGCACCCGCGATCGAAACGGAACCCGGCAGACGGTGACGCGTCCTAGCGGTGGCCCACCACGCGGCCCGTGACCTCGCCCAGGCCGACCCGGACGCCGCCGGGACCGGGGGCCCACGCGGTCATCGTCACCACGTCACCGTCCTCCAGGAACCCCCGCTTGCCGTCGGGGAGTTCGAGAGGCCGCTGACCGTTCCAGGTCATCTCGATCAGGGAGCCGCGCTCGTTCTCCTCGGTGCCGCTGATCGTGCCCGAGCCGTAGAGGTCGCCGGTACGCAGCGACGCGCCGTTGACCGTCATGTGGGCGAGCATCTGGGCGCCCGTCCAGTACATGCCGGAGAAGGGGGGCTCGGAGATGACGTGGCCGTTGAGGGAGACCGTGATGCGCAGGTCGTAGCCCGCCGGGTCGTCCGTGGCGTCCGTGTCGTCCAGGTAGGGGAGCAGCGGGACCGTCCGCTCCGGCGGGGCCGTACGGGCCGCGTCCAGGGCGTCGAGCGGCGTGATCCACGCGGAGACCGAGGTGGCGAAGGACTTGCCGAGGTGCGGGCCGAGCGGCACCGTCTCCCAGTTCTGGATGTCGCGCGCCGACCAGTCGTTGAGGAGGCAGATGCCGAAGACGTGGTCGCGGTAGGACGCGAGGGGGACCGAGGTGCCCTGCGCGGACGGCACGCCCACGACGTAGCCGACCTCCGTCTCGATGTCGAGGCGGACCGACGGGCCGAAGACCGGCGCCGGGTCGGCGGGGCCCTTGCGCTGCCCCGACGGGCGGACGACATCGGTCCCGGAGACCACGACCGTGCCCGCCCTGCCGTGGTAACCCACCGGCAGGTGCTTCCAGTTGGGCTTCAGCGGCTCCTCGTCGGGACGGAAGAGGCGGCCCAGGTTCGAGGCGTGGTTCTCGGAGGCGTAGAAGTCGACGTAGTCCGCGACCTCGAAGGGGAGGTGCAGCGTCACCGAGGCGAGCGGGTGCAGGAACGGGCGGACCGTGTCGCGGTGCGCCGGGACCGTCACCCAGGCGGTCAGCGCGCGGCGCACGTCCGACCACGCCGTACGGCCCGCCGCCAGCAGGGCGTTGAGCGTGGGCTGCGCGAGGAGCGCGGCGTACGGGGAGCCGAGGGCCAGGGCCGCGGCGCCCGCGTCCAGGACGTGGTCGCCGAGGCGGACGCCGACCCGGCGCTCACCGTCGGGGCCCTCGGAGAAGACTCCGTAAGGGAGGTTGTGCGCACCGAAGGGGTCGCCTTCGGGGAGGTCGAGCGGGGTGTGCTCGGAGGTGCCGGCCATGCCTACCTGCCTCACTTTCCATCGAGTGCGGCACACGTTACGTGGGAGTCGCCCGTTCGGGCAGTGCCTAAAGAGTTCGCAATGTCCGAATGACCCGTTGATGGAGTAGTCAGTTCCGGCTTAGCGTCAATGTCCGGTGGGCACGGACGGGGTGGGTCCGGGTCCGAAGGGGGACACGTGGGGGGACCCGTGGCCAGGAGTGCCGGCAGTGCTCGGAGCGGTGCTGGACGTATGCCGTTCGCCGTGGACCGGGACGTGCCGGGCCTCATCGTGAAGTTCGGCGACTATCCGCTGCACCACGGAGGAGTGGGAGCCATCCGCAGCCTGGGGCGTCTCGGCGTCCCCATGTATGCGATCACCGAGGACCGTTACACGCCCGCGGCGGCCTCGCGCTATCTGCACCGGGCCTTTCCCTGGCGGACCACCGGGGCGGAGGAGCCGGCGCGGCTCGTCGACGGGCTGCTGCGCGTCGCGCGCCGGATCGGGCGGCCGACCGTGATGATCCCGACCGACGAGGAAGCGGCGGTCCTCATCGCGGAGCACCAGGAGCCGCTGGCAGCCGCCGGGTTCCTGTTCCCGCGCGTGGAGCGGGAGTTGGCCCGCCGGGTGGCCAGCAAGCAGGGGCTGCACGAGTTGTGCGTGGAGCACGGCATCCCGTCGCCGGCCGCCGCGTTCCCCGGGTCGTACGCGGACATCGAGGACTTCGCCGCGAAGGCCCGCTTCCCGGTGGTGGCGAAGAACCGGGAGGCGTTCACCCGCCGCTCGCGGCCCGCCGTGAACGGGACCACGAGGATCGCCTCGCCGGACGGCCTGCGCGAGCTCGCCCGGGACTGGGGCGAGCGGCCCGGCGTGATCCTCCAGGAGTACCTGCCGCGCGAGGACGCCGAGGACTGGATCGTGCACGCGTACATCGACCAGGACTCCACGCCGCTCGCCATGTTCACCGGCGTCAAGGTCCGCTCGTGGCCGCCGCACGCGGGCATGACGGCGAACGCGTACGTCGTCGACAATCCGGAACTCGCGGACCTCGCCGCACGTTTCGTCAAACAGATCGGCTTCACCGGCATCATCGACCTCGACCTGCGCTTCGACCGGCGCGACGGGCAGTACAAGCTGCTCGACTTCAATCCGCGGATGGGCGCCCAGTTCCGCCTGTTCGAGAACGAGTCGGGCATCGACGTCGTCCGTGCCATGCACCTCGACCTGACCGGCCGCGCCGTCCCGGAGGGGGAACAGCGGGCGGGTCACCGGTACGTCGTGGAGAACATCGACCTGCCGGCGCTGCTCGCCTACCGGCGCAGCGGATACACGACCCCGCACGCCCCGTCCCGCGCGAGCGGCACGGAGCTGGCGTGGTGGGCGGCCGACGACCCGCGGCCGTTCTTCACGATGCTCGCCCGGTTCGTTCGGCCCGGGGCGAAGCATCTCTATCAGCTGTGGCGGACCAACCGCCGTGGCAGTGCGACCGGTTCGGCCGCCTAGCGGAAGGCTGAACCGGCACGAAGTAAGTGACGCTGCGTCGTCCTGGGGAGGGACTTCGTGATCCATCCGGTAGCTGTGATCGGGGCCGGTCCTTACGGCCTGTCGACCGCCGCCCATCTGCGGGCGCGCGGCATACCTGTCAGGGTCTTCGGTGAGCCCATGGTGAGCTGGCGCTCGCACATGCCCGAAGGCATGATCCTCAAGTCGGTCCCGTCCGCCTCGAGCATCGACGCGCCGCAGCGCGGCCACGACCTCGTCGACTACTGCGACGCGGCCGGCATCGAGCGGCTCGTCACGGACGAGGACCTGATCTCGTCCGAGACCTTCGTCGCGTACGGGGACTGGTTCCAGCAGAAGCTGGTGCCCGAGCTGGAGCGGGTCCGGGTGGTGTCGGTGGACCGGCGCGGCACGGCGGGCTTCGAGCTGAAGCTGGACTCGGGCGAGCAGTTCACGGCGCGCGCCGTGGTCGTCGCCACCGGTCTGTCGGGTCTGGAGTACGTCCCGCGGGAGTTCGCGGCCGCCGTGCCGGACGGTCCCACCCCCACGGGCCCGCTCTCGCACAGCGCCCAGCACCACGACCTGACCCGGTTCGCCGGCCAGGAGCTGATCGTGGTCGGGGCGGGCCAGTCCGCGCTGGAGACGGCGGCGCTCGCGGCGGAGGCGGGGGCGAGCGTGAAGGTGGTCGCGCGGGGCCGGGGCCGGGTCCGCTTCGGGGCGCCGCCCTGGGATCAGCCGCGCTTCCGGCCGGAGACGCCCTTCGGCCGGGCCTGGTCGCTGTACGCGCTCACCTACTACCCCCACCAGTACCGACAACTGCCGCCGCAGGCACGCCACTTCCTCGTCCGCCGGGTGCTCGGCCCGCTCGGCGCGTGGTGGCTGCGCGAGCGGTTCGAGGGGAAGGTGGGCGTGCGGGACGTCGCCGGGGTGGAGCGGGTGACCGTGTCGGACGGCGCGCCCGTCCTCACGGTCCGTACGCACGGCGGCCGGCTCGACGACATCGCCGCGGACCACGTCATCGCGGCGACGGGATACCGCGTCGACCTGGCCGCGATGCCGTTCCTCGGCGAGGGCCTGCGCACCCGCCTCGCCACCAGCCGGGGCACCCCGCGGCTGGGCGCCGGCTATGTGTCGTCGGTGCCCGGCCTGTACTTCACGGGCATGCTGGGCGGTTCGTCGTACGGGCCGGTGATGCGGTTCGTGTGCGGCACGGAGTTCGCCTCGCCACGGCTCGCGCGGCATCTGGCGGCGGCGCACGGCTAGTTCGCCGCTGTCCGGGGCGCCCCGGGCCCTCGGCGCGGGCGCGCGCCGAGGGCCCGGGGGCCGGGATGGATCCCGGGCGCGTCCATTACCACACCAACCCCATGCGGCCGGTAGTCGACGGGTCGTTGGGGCTGCTGGTCCGTATTCTTCGGATCATGGCCGCACCCGCATATGCACTCATCGCCACTGACCTGGACGGAACGCTGCTGCGCAGCGACGACACCGTCTCGGACCGGACCCGCGCAGCCCTGGCCGCAGCCACCGCCGCAGGGGCCCGGCACATCGTGGTGACGGGCCGCCCCGCACCGCGGGTGAAGCCGCTCCTCGACGATCTGGGGGAGGGTGGGCTCGCGGTGTGCGCACAGGGCGCGCAGTTGTACGACGCGGCGCACGACCGGCTCCTGTGGTCCCTCACCCTCGACCGTGAACTGGCCGAGCAGGCGATCGGGAAGATCGAGGCGGAGGTCGGTCAGTTGTACGCGGCCGTCGACCAGGACGGCGTGGAGGGCCTCACCCTCATCGAGCCCGGCTACCTGATGCCGCACCCCACGCTCCCCGCCGTCCGGGTGCACCGCCGCGCGGAACTGTGGGCGCAGCCGATCAGCAAGGTGCTGCTGCGTCATCCCACCCTGAACGACGACGAGTTGGCGGCGGTCGCCCGGGCTGCGGTCGGCCCGCTGGCCACCGTCACGATGTCGGGCCCCGGCACCGTCGAGCTTCAGCCACGCGGCGTGACCAAGGCGACGGGCCTGGAACTGGCCGCGGACCGCCTCGGCGCGGGCCCCGCCGACACGATCGCCTTCGGCGACATGCCGAACGACGTGCCGATGTTCGGGTGGGCGGCCCACGGGGTGGCGATGGCGAACGCACATCCTGAGCTGAAGGCGCTCGCCGATGAGGTGACCTCGTCGAACGAGGAGGACGGGGTGGCGGTGGTGTTGGAGCGGGTGTTCGGGGGCTGATCGGGTGCTGATCGGGTGCGTGGGGGAGTGTGGACCGGTGGGGCTTCTCGCGCAGTTCCCCGCGCCCTGAAAGGCCCGCGTCGATGCGCGGCCTTCAAGGGGCAGGGGCCCGCTAGCCCGCCGTCCGCGGAATCCTCTCCTCCCACGTCCGATGAAAGACGACCTCGCCGCCGTCCCGGCACACCACCTCACTAGAGGTCACGAACTCCCGCTCCGTGCAGGAGATTTCGGAGCGGGTCTCCACCGTCGCGTCCCAGGCCAGCTCCGGGCGGTGCAGGCGGATCGACCAGTCGGAGCGGGTGCGGGCCGAGAGGGGGTCGGACTCGTCGATGACGTACGTCTCCAGTGCGTCCTCGGTGAACTCCAGGCCGTCGGGGTACACCCGCGTCCCGCCGTAGCGCGGGTCGACCTCCAGTTTCCACTCGCCCTTGGCGACGTCCCGTACGACGAGGCGCTCGGGGCGCTCCTCCTCCAGGGAGGCGGGGTACACGACCCCCAGGGGCTCTGACTGCTCCGGTCTGCCGAACGTGATGGCCGGGCCCAAGTTCCCGCTGCGCAAAGGGAGTTCGAGGACGCTGCCGACCGGGGCGAGGGTGAATCCGGCCTCCGAGCCGGGCTGTGGCCAGATCCACGGCCAGTACGCGGACGACACCGCGAGGCGGATCCGGTGGCCGGCCGGGAAGGCGTGGCCGATGCCGTTCAGTTCGAAGGTGACGTCCTCCGAAGTGCCGGGCACCCAGGGCACGTTGGCCGCCCGGCCGTGCCGCGAGGAGAGGTTCAGGACGCCCCGGGTGACCAGCGTGGACGAGCCGTCCGGCGCCACGTCGCACAGCCGCGCCACGACCTGGCCGCGCGGCACCCCACAAGTGAGCCGGAGCGTCACCTTGGGGCGGCCCAGCACCCGTACCTCCTCCGGCACTTCGAACTCGAAGCACGCCGACTTCGCGTCCTCGTCCCGCTGGTCCGGCGGCAGGTCGCCGTCGTTGCCGAACGGGAAGAAGCGGCCCGCGTCCAGGCCCGTGTGCTGGGGGGAGCGCACGACCACCGGGGCGCCCTGGAGGGCGTAGGCGACGGGCGTGACGTTCGGGGACGGCCAGGACGGGTCGCCGACCCAGCGGCCGGGCAGCTCCTCGTAGACCGTCGCCGGCGGGTGCGAGTCGCTGATCCAGGAGCGCAGCTTGGGCTCCGCCATGACGCCCGTGTCCTCGTCCTTGAGCCAGTGGTCCCACCAGCGCAGCGTCTCCTGGAGGAAGCCGATCGCCGGGCCGGGCGGGAGACCGCGGTCCGGGTACTGGTGCGACCAGGGGCCGATGATGCCCCGCATCTGTGCGTCCGGGAGATGCTCGGCCAGCCTCAGCACCGTGTCCCGGTACGGGTCGTGCCAGCCGCCCACCGCGAGTACGCCCGCCGTGATCGCCGAGTAGTCCTCGCAGACGCTGCCGTGCCGCCAGTAGTCGTCGCGGGTCTGGTGCTTCAGCCAGGTGTGGATGAACGGGTCGACCGCCTCCAGGCGCCGCGTCCACATCTCCTTCCAGCGCTCGCCGACGAACTGCGGGTCCGGCGGGCGGGAGACGAACGCCAGCATCGTCGCCGCCCACGCGTGCATGTCCACCGCGAGGACGGAACCACCCATGTAGTGCACGTCGTTGTCATAGCGGTCGTCCGTCGAGCAGACCGTGACGATCGCCTTGAGCGGCTCGGGTGCGAGGGCCGCGATCTGGAGGGAGTTGAAACCGCCCCAGGAGATGCCGAACATGCCGACCTTGCCGGACGACCAGGGCTGCGCGGCGAGCCAGTTCACCACCTCCACCCCGTCCGCGAGCTCCTGCGCGTCGTACTCGTCGCCGGGCAGGCCCTCGGAGTTGCCGTGCCCGCGCACGTCGACGCGGACGGAGGCGTAGCCGTGGCCCGCGTACCAGGGGTGGCGCTGCCAGTCGCGCGGCGCCGTCCAGTCGGAGAGCCGGTAGGGGAGGTATTCGAGGAGCACGGGGACGGGTTCGTCGGTCACCGGGCGCCAGACGCGGGCGAAGAGCGTCGTCCCGTCCGAGAGGGGTACGCGGATGTCCTCGCGCGTGGTCCCGTACGGGAACTCGGTCCGGATCTTGGGAGTCGTCGTCATGGAGGTACCTCAGTGAACGGGGCGCATGGTGCGGCGCAGCCACGGCGCCAGGGCGATCACGGCGACACCGACGGCGACGGCGATCGCGCCGTTGACGCCGAAGTACGCGGGGTTGGAGACCTCGCCGTAGAGCTTCACGGTCTGGGCCTGGATGCCGTTGGCGAGGGCGAGCGACAGGAACCAGAGCGACATGGTCTGGCTGGCGAAGGCCTTCGGGGCGAGCTTGGTCGTCGCCGACATGCCCGAGGTCTCGACGAGGATGTCGCCGAGCCCGAGCAGCAGGTACGAGCCGACGATCCACCAGACGGCCATCTTGTACGTGTCGTCGCTGTGCCCGGACGTCGGCAGGACCATCAGCAGGAACGACAGACCGCCCAGGATCACGCCGATCGCGATCTTGTTGGAGGCGTGCGGCTGGCGCGGGCCCATCCGTGCCCACAGCGCGGCGACGACGGGGGCGAGCGCGACCTCGAAGGCGCCGAGCGCGGAGGCGTACCAGCCGGCCGGGAAGTGGAAGCCGAAGATGGTCGTCTCGGCGTTCGTCGAGGCCAGCAGGATCATCGTCGAGTAGGCCTGGAAGAGGATGAAGTTGAAGGCGACGGACGCGACGAACAGGACCAGGTACGGGCGCAGCCGGCCGCGTTCCTCGGCCGTCACGCGCGGGCTGCGGAACATCACCGCGAAGTAGACGACCGGCGCGATCACCGAGATGACGGTGAGGCAGTCGACGAACCGGTCCATCGTCAGCCAGCCGACCGAGGCCAGGAGCACGGCGAGCGCCGCCACCACGACCGCGCCGACGATCATCAGCCGCACCGCCCGGCGCAGCCCCTCCGGCGGCAGCGCGTACTCGGCGGAGTGCTTGCGTCCGGCCAGGTGACGCCTGCCGGTGACGTACTGGATCAGACCGAACGTCATGCCGATCGCGGCCGCGGAGAAGCCCCAGTGCCAGCCCTTGTGGTCACCGAGCCACGCGGTGATCAGCGGGCCGGCGAACGCGCCGATGTTGATGCCCATGTAGTAGAGCGCGAAGCCGGCGTCGCGGCGCTCGTCGTCGGTGCGGTAGAGCTTGCCGACCATGGAGGCCACGTTCGGCTTGAGGAGGCCCGTGCCCGCGCTGATGAGTCCCAGACCCACCCACGTCATCGTGGCCGTCGGCACGGCCATCGAGTAGTGGCCGCAGGCGATCAGGATGCCGCCCCACAGGACCGCGCGGTACGAGCCGAGGATCCGGTCGGCGAGCCAGCCGCCGGCCACGGAGACCAGGTAGACGAGCGTTCCGTACGCCGCCGAGACGGATGCGGCGGTGCCGGGGTCCATGCCCATGCCGCCGTGTGCGACGGTGTCGGCGAAGTACAGGACGAGAATGGCCTGCATGCCGAGGAACGAGAAGCGTTCCCAGACCTCCAGGCCGGAGAGCGTCAGCAGGCCACGGGGCTGCCCGAAGAAGGCCGTGTCGTCTCCCGGCGGCGGCTGGGCCCCCGGATCCGTGTCGGTCGCGGTACGGGACAAAGTGCGTACTCCCGGTCGTATTGGCTGATCAAGAACATACCGGGGGTGTCCGGGAGCCGCCCGGTCTGGGGTGTCCGGGCAGGCGCCCCCTGTGATCGAAACGCGACCGGATACGCTGACTTGAGTGATGGCAGCGACACATCGACAAACCGTGTCATCGACCGAATGATCGACCGAGTTCGCCATGTGATCGTCAGCAGACAGGAGACCCACTCGTGACCGTCGTCGGGACTTTCGGTCTTAGCGTGCGGGACCAGGCTCTCGAAGCCGATGTCCAGGCCGGTTTGGCGGCCGTCGAGGAGGGACTGCTCGAAGCCACGAAGAGCGAGGTTCCCTTCATCACGGAGGCCGCCCAGCACTTGGTGCGGGCCGGTGGCAAGCGCTTCAGGCCGCTTCTCGTGACGCTCGCCGCGCAGTTCGGCGATCCGTACGCGCCGGGCATCGTGCCCTCCGCCGTCGTCGTCGAGCTCACCCACCTCGCGACGCTGTACCACGACGACGTGATGGACGAGGCGGACGTGCGCCGCGGGGTGCCGAGCGCCAACCAGCGCTGGGGCAACTCCGTCGCGGTCCTCACCGGCGACTTCCTCTTCGCCCGTGCCTCGCACATCCTCGCCGACCTCGGCCCGGACGCCGTGCGCATCCAGGCGGAGGCGTTCGAGCGCCTCGTCACCGGCCAGATCCTGGAGACGGCGGGCCCGGCCGACGGCCGCGACCCCGTCGACCACTACCTCGACGTACTCAGCGGCAAGACCGGCTCGCTCATCGCCGTGGCCTGCCGGTTCGGCGCCATGATGTCCGGCGCCGACGAGACCGTCGTCGACGTCCTGACCCAGTACGGGGAGCGGCTCGGCGTCGCCTTCCAGCTGGCCGACGACGTCCTCGACATCGCCTCCGACTCGCACGAGTCCGGCAAGACCCCGGGCACCGACCTGCGCGAGGGCATCCCCACGCTGCCGGTGCTGCGGCTGCGCGAGCGCGCGGCACGGCTCGGGCTGCCGGAGGACCAGGCGCTCGTGGAGCTCCTCGACTCCGACCTCGCGGACGACGCGCGGCTCGCCGAGGCGATCTCCCGGCTGCGCGCCCACCCGGCGCTGGAGCAGGCCCGCCGCGACACGGTCCGCTACGCCGAGGAGGCGCGTGCCGCCCTGTCCCCGCTCCAGGAGTGCGAGGCGAAGGCGGCACTGGTGGAGCTGTGCGACGCGGTGGTCCACCGGGCCGGCTGAGCGGTTGCTCGCGCCCCGTCAGGGGCGCGGGGAACCGCGCGGCCCGCTCCCACCGGCGGTCAGCCGGGGAACGGCCGCGGGGCCCTGCCCCGGACCCCGCTCCTCAATCGCCGGAGGGGCTTGATCCGGCTTTGCCCCCGGAGGGCGTCGCCGCGAACCACGTCCCGTCGACCCCCTGCCCGTACGCCTCCCGGGGCTCGTCGTCCTCGGCGTACCGGTACAGCGGCCACCCGGCGAGGGTGAGCTGGGTGGAGCCGTCCGTGCGCTTCACGGTCGACACGAGGTTCCGGTCGACGCCCTTGACGGTGATGTCGCCGGACGCCTTCGCCGGCGGCCAGAGCTTGGCGCAGGCCTCGTAGCACGTCACCTTCGTGGGCTTGGCCGCGTCCGCGTCGAACCGGTACAGGACGTAGCCGTCCCGGTCGGTGACGACGGTGCCGGAGACCTTCTCGGCCCGGGCGGCGACGAGCGTGGCGCCGCCGCTCGCCCCGGCCCCGCCCTTCTCGCCGCTGTCACCGCCGTTGTCGCCGCAGCCGGCGAGCGTGAGCGCGACCACCGCGAGACCGGCCGCGGTGAAACCACTGAGACACCTGATGGCGAGCATGGCGACCCCCTAGTCCGTGCCTGCTGCTGCCACCCTCAGGTACGGATTCCGGGGTCGTTTTCCACGGACGGCCCAATGGTGTGACGCAGCTCACAGCATTGGATTGAGTCCAGGATCGGATCAGTTCCGTACTGCACCCCGGAAGCCGGCGCAGGGGGCGCCGGCCCGTGCAGGGGGAGAACCGAACATGGGCAACACGGGCACACGCATGCGCACACGCAGCCGGGTCATCGCCTGCGGCGTCGTCGCGGCGGCCGCCACCGCCGCCGCGCTGACCGTCCCGCCGGCCCTGGCGGCCCAGCGCCACCATGGTGGTGACGACGGCGACGGCGGCCGGGGGACCGTCCTCGCCGCGAGCCTGAACGGCGCCAACGAGGTCCCGGTCCAGGGCGGGCCGGCGGTCGGCGACCAGGACGGCGCGGCCCTGGAGTTCGTGAAGGTCGAGGGGGCCAAGGTGTCCGTCGCCGTGAAGTGGCGGGGCACCGGCCGGCCGACCATGCTCCACATCCACGAGGGCGCCAAGGGCACGAACGGCGGCGTGAAGATCGACTTCGGCCCGCTCCTCAAGGACGCGAACCCCAAGGACGCGAACCCCAAGGACGCGAACCCCAAGGACACCAACCTCAAGGGAATCAAGCACCACAGCAGCCTCACCGGCACCGTCACCGTCAAGGACAGTGCCCTGCTGGGCCGGCTGAAGGCGGATCCGGGTGCGTTCTACGCCAATCTGCACACGGCCGAGTTCCCCGGTGGAGCCGTCCGCGGCCAGCTCCACCGGGTGACGACACCCTTCGGCTTCGGGGACGCGCTCGACAGCTTCCAGGCGTCCGTCGTGCGCGGCCGGCAGATCTACGAGTGCAAGAAGGACCCGGCCACCGGCGCGTTCGCCTTCGCGCAGCGGGACGTCAGGGCCGTGCTCGGCGGGCGGATCGCGCACTCCTTCACCGCGCCGAACTCGGGGACGCCGCAGTGGGTCGCGCCCGACCGCAGCGCCGTCACCGGAGCCGTCATCGGCAAGACGCCGAACGGCGACGGGAACATCCCCGAGCTGGACCTGAAGGCGACGCAGTCGGGCGAGCGGCACGGCCTGCTGGCCGGCACCGCGGAGATCCTCCGCCTCAACACCGTGGGCGGCGTGGCCCCTTCCGGCAGCTGCGCCGCGGGCGACCTCGCGGCCGTGCCCTACCGGGCGGACTACGTGTTCGTGCAGCGCTGACCGAGCGGACGACCGGCGGCGTCTCCCCTACGGGTCGGGGGAGGCGCCGCCGCCGTGTGTCATCCCGTAGGAGTACGCGGAGTTGATCCCGGGGTCTGACGCTTCCGCATGGCCGGTTTGGTCAGATTGGGTACACCACTCCTTACCAATTCGGGTGAGAATGGCGGCTCGGGGTGGACGCATTTCATGAGCAGGGACGAGTGCACAGGACGGTAAGCCGCCGCCGATCACGGAGGTAGGGCAACAGACATGGCACCGTACGAATCCGAAGACAGCCAGAGCCAGGGCACCGGCCGCCGGAAGGCGGTCCGGTACGCGGTCCCGGTGGCCGTGGTGGGGGTGGCCGCGGCGACGATCGGGCTCGTCCCGGCACTCGCCGACTCCGGCGACCCGGACCTCCCGAAGGTCACGGCCCAGGAACTCATCGAGAAGATCGCCACGTCGGACACCGAGCGGCTGTCCGGCACCGTGAAGATCCACACGGATCTGGGTCTGCCCTCGCTGGGCGGCGCCGCCGTCGGCGGCTTCACCGGTGGAGGCGGCGGCGGGGAGAAGGGCGACGGATCGTCCGCCGACCCCAGGACGAAGCTGACCGAGCTCGCCACCGGGGAGCACACGCTGCGCGTCGCGGCGGACGGCCCCGACCGGCAGAAGCTGTCGGTCCTGGACGACGCCGCCGAGTACAGCGTGATCCACAACGGCGCGGACGTGTGGGCCTACGACAGCGCGTCGAACGAGGCGTACCACGCGAAGGACACCCAGGCGACCGGTGACCGGGCGAAGAAGAAGACGCCCGAGCAGCTGCCCGCCACGCCCAAGCAGCTCACGGACGAGATCCTCAAGGCGTCCGCCGACACCACGTCGATCACCGTCGACGGCACGGCGCAGGTGGCGGGCCGGGACGCGTACCGGCTGCAGATCAAGCCCAAGCAGTCCGGGTCCACGGTCGGCGCGATCACGGTGTCCGTGGACGCGAAGACCGGTACGCCGCTGAAGTTCACGCTGACCCCGGCGAGCGGCGGCGCCGCCGTCGTCGACGCGGGCTTCACCAGCGTCGACTTCGGCAAGCCGGCCGCATCCACCTTCGACTTCAAGCCGTCGAAGGGCACGAAGGTCACCGAGGCCGACGAGCTGACCACGCAGGACCGCGAGAAGGCCGTGCCGCAGGGCGCCGACCAGCTCGACGGGCTGAACGTGATCGGCGAGGGCTGGACCTCGATCGCCGAGCTGAAGCTGCCGAAGGAAGCGGGCGGCATGGCGTCCGGCGCCGCGTCCGGCGAGCTGCCGGCCGACGCGCAGAAGTTCCTGAGCTCCCTGGGCGACCAGGTGAAGGGCGACTTCGGCACGGGCACGGTGTACTCGACCCGGCTGGTGAACGTACTGATCACCCAGGACGGGAAGGCGTACGCCGGAGCGGTCACCAAGGACGCCCTGGTGAAGGCGGCCGACGCGGGCTGAGTCCGGGCGAGCACGGTCGAAGGGTGAGGGGGCGGTGCGCACCGCCCCCTCGTCCGTTGGTGAAACCCTGTAGCTAATCCGTACTGGGGAGGGGCATGGCGACGGTCATCGAGACCAGAGAGCTCACCAAGCGGTACCGCGGCGGTCAGCTCGCGGTGGACCGGCTCAGTCTCACCGTCCCCGAGGGGGCGGTCTTCGGCTTCCTCGGGCCGAACGGGTCGGGCAAGACGACCACCATCCGCATGCTGATGGGACTGATCGAGCCGACGTCGGGCGCCGCCGAGGTGCTCGGCCGCCCGATGCCCCGGGCGACGCGCGCCGTGCTGCCGCAGGTCGGCGCGCTCATCGAGGGGCCGGCCCTGTACGGGTTCCTGTCCGGCCGCGACAATCTGCTGCGCTACGACTCGGCGGACCCCACCGCCGACCCGCGCACCCGCAAGGCGCGGGTCGAGCAGGCGCTGGAGCGGGTGGGTCTGCGGGCCGCCGCGGGCAAGAAGGCGAAGGCGTACTCGCTCGGCATGAAGCAGCGCCTCGGTCTCGCCGCGGCCCTGCTCCAGCCGCGCCGGCTGCTCGTCCTGGACGAGCCGACGAACGGCCTCGACCCGCAGGGCATGCGCGAGATCAGGACCCTGGTGAGGGAGTTGGCGGGCGACGGGACCACCGTCTTCCTCTCCTCGCACCTCCTCGACGAGATCGAGCAGGTCTGCTCGCACGCGGCGGTGATGGCGCAGGGCCGGCTGATCACCCAGGGCCCCGTCGCCGAACTCGCCGCGGGCGCACGGGGAAAGCTCGTCGTGACCACACCGGACATCACGGACGCGAGCCGCGTCCTGAAGGAGTGCGGCATCGCGGTCCTGACGACGGACGGCGACCGGATCACGGCCGAACCCCCGCCCCCCGAGATGGACTTGGCGGCGCTGAACGCGGCGCTGGTCACCGTGGGCGTACGGGTACGCGGCTTCGGCGTGGAGCGGGCCTCCCTGGAGGACGCGTTCGTCGCCCTGACGGGAGAGGGATTCGATGTCGCAGGCTGAAGCGCTCGCCGCGCCCCGGGTGAAGGCGGTGTGGACCCTCGGGCTGCTGCGCAGCGAACTGTCCACCACGTTCCGCCGCTGGCGCACCCTCGCCCTGCTCGCGGTCCTGACCGGCGTACCGATCCTGATCGGCGTGGCGGTGAAGATCGAGACGAGCGACGGCTCGACGATCGGCGGGGGAGGGCCGGAGGGCGGCGGACCCGCCTTCATCGCGCAGATCACGAACAACGGCCTGTTCCTCGTCTTCACCTCGCTCGCCGCGACGCTCCCGTTCTTCCTGCCGATGGCCGTCGGCGTCATCGCGGGCGACGCGGTGGCGGGCGAGGCGAACGCGGGGACGCTCCGCTATCTGCTGGTCGCCCCGGCGGGCCGCACCCGGCTGCTGCTCACCAAGTACGCGACGACGATGACGTTCTGCGTCGTCGCGACCCTGGTCGTCGCCGTCTCGGCGCTGGTCACCGGCGCGGTCCTCTTCCCGCTCGGTGACGTGGTCACCATCTCCGGCACGCGGATCGGCTTCGCCGAAGGGCTGTGGCGGGCCTTCCTCATCGCGCTGGTGGTCGCGGCGTCCCTGATCGGCATCGCCGCGCTCGGCCTGTTCGTCTCGACGCTCACCAACAGCGGCATCGCGGCGATGGCCACCACGGTCGGCCTGCTCATCACGGTCCAGATCCTCGACCAGATCCCCCAACTGCACGCCGTCCAGCCGTACTTCTTCTCGCACCACTGGCTGTCCTTCGCCGACCTGATGCGCGAACCGGTCTACTGGGACGACCTCACGAAGAACCTCCAGTTGCAGGCGCTGTACGCGGCGGTGTTCGGCTCGGCGGCCTGGGCCCGCTTCACGGCCAAGGACATCACGGCGTAACTACGCGGCGTCCTCGGTCTCGTACGCGAACCGGGCGAGCGGCGCGTCCTGCGCGAAGAACGTCTTGGCGCGGGTCAGCGCCGTCTCGTCCGTGAGCACGTCGCCCGGCTTGCTGCCGTTGCCGAGGAGTACGCCGCCGAAGCGCATGCCCATGTAGGCGGCGGAGTTGTGCAGCGTGCCGATCAGCGGGTCGGCGACCACGAACTCCTCGTGCGCGAGCGCGGTGACGCCCCACAGGGTGCGCCCGGCCAGCGTCTTCTTGAAGTCGACGCCGGGGGTGCGCAGCCAGCCCGACCAGTAGTCCAGGTAGCGCTTGGCGGGGGCGGAGACGGAGTACCAGTACAGCGGCGAGGCGATGACGATGTCGGTCGCCTCCAGTGTGGCGTCCAGCAGCAGCGCCACGTCGTCCCCCTGCGGGCGGACGTGGTCGCTGTCGTGCCGCAGGTCCGCGAACTCGGGGAGGGGGTGCTCCGCGAGGTCGATCCACCGTTGCCCCACGTCGGCCGGCAGCTGTTCGGCCGCCTTGCGGGCGAGGATCTCCGTGTTGCCGTGGGGGCGGCTGCTGCCGAGTACGAAGAGGAAGTTGCGGTGGGTGGGCATGGGTCCCCCAGGGGTGCGGTACGGGTATGTACTTGCGCGTGCAGTATATGCATGCGCAAGTACTTGGGGGAAGGGTATCTGGGGTTGTGGGGCGGGCGCGGCTCCGGTGGGGCTTCTCGCGCAGTTCCCCGCGCCCCTGAGCGTCTGCCGGGTGGCGGCCGGTTCTTCGAGCGCGGGTCTCGTCGTGGTTGCCCGCGCAGTTCCCCGCGCCCCTGAGGTGCGCACTTCGTGCGCTACCTCAGAGGCGCACCCCGTGGGGGAAGGTGCGGCGAAGCCGCAGGCCTTCAGGGGCGCGGGGAACTGCGCGAGAAGCCCCACCGGCCGGCAGTCGAGGTCGGGTTTTCAGGGGCGCGGGGAACTGCGCGAAAAGCCCCACCGGCCCGCAGCCGAAGTCAGACTCTCAGGGGCGCGGGGAACTGCGCGAGCAACCCCCGCGCACCCGCAGCCGCGCTACTGCGTGGCCAGACCCCACAAGGCGTAAGCGATCGCATCCGCGTTGCGATCCAGCGCCGTCGTGTTCACGTTCGACGTGGTGTCGCACGACGAGTGGTAGCAGGGATCGAACCGCTTCCCCGCCGTCCCGCCCCACTTCTGCGCCTGCGCCGCCGTCTTCGTGTAGTCCGCACCGCTGAACAGCCCGCCGACCGGTATCCCCGCGCTCTTGAACGGGGCGTGGTCGGACCGGCCGTCGCCCTCGGTCTCGATCTCCGTGGGGATGCCGAGCCCCGTGTAGTACTCCTGGAAGATCTTCTCCAGCGCGGGATCGTCGTCGTACACGAAGTAGCCGGGGTTCGGCGAGCCGATCATGTCGAAGTTCAGATAGGCGTCGATCTTCGACCGGTCGCCGGTGGCGAGGGAGTTGACGTAGTTGCGGGAGCCGACCATGCCCAGCTCCTCGGCGCCCCACCAGGCGAACCGCAGGTGCTTCGCGGGCTTGAGCTGCGTTCGCGAGACGGCGAGCGCGTTCTCCAGGACCGCGGCGGAGCCGGAGCCGTTGTCGTTGATGCCGGGGCCCGCGGTGACGCTGTCGAGGTGGGCGCCGGCCATGACGACCTGGGTCTCGTCGCCGCCGGGCCAGTCGGCGATCAGGTTGTACCCGGTGCGGCCGCCGGAGGTGAACTGCCGTACGGAGGTGGTGAATCCGGCCGCGTCCAGCTTGGCCTTCACGTAGTCGAGGGAGGCCTTGTAGCCGGGCCGGCCGTGGGCGCGGTTGCCGCCGTTGGCCGTGGCGATGGACTGGAACTGGGCGAGGTGCGCGCTCACGTTGGCCACCGGTATGTCGGGCGCGGCGGCAGCGGCGACGGGGGCGGCGGCGACCGGGGCGGGCGCCGCGCTCGCGGTCCCGGCGGCGACGAGACCGGCGACGGTGAGCAGCGCGGCGCTCGCGAGGCGCACACGGGTCGGGTGCAGGGGCATGTGGGGGGCTCCTGATTCCTCGGTGGTGCACTGGGCGTACGGGGATTCGAGCTGCCCGATGGTCCGGCGTGGCTGACGAAGGGTCAAGAGCCGATTCCGGTCAGGGGTGTTCGGATTCCGGAGCCCGCGCCCCTGAAGTCGTACGACGGTGAACCATCCGGCGGCGGACGTGTCCGGAAGAACCCCGCCCGCCGGAGCCCCGCCCGGTCAGGCCTCCGCGACCCCCACCGCCCGCGCCGCGGTCAGGTACGCGCGGACCAGGGCCCGCTCGTCGTCGCGGCGTGCCGCCACCGCGAGCCGGGACGGCGTGATGCCCCTGACCGGCACCGCGGTCACCTCGTCGCGGACGATCAGCGGAGCGTTCCCGGTGGCGAGCAGCACCACGCCCTGGCCGTTGGCGACCGCCTCGTGCGTCTCCTCGGCGCTGGCCACCACCCCCCCGATCCGTGGCGCGCGCCCCTCCCGTGCGTCCAGGGCGAGCCAGTAGTCCCGCAGCGGCCCCGCCTCCGGCGGCAGCGCGAGGAACGGCTCGTCGGCGAGGTCGGAGAAGTCGACCGCGCCCTCCGGGTCCGCGGCGGCCCGCGCCGTCAGCGGGTGCCCCGGCGGCAGCGCCACGAGCCGCGGCTCGCTCGCCACCACCACGGTCCGGTAGCGCTCGCCGTCCGGCAGCGGCAGCCAGACGAAGGCGACATCGGTCGATCCGTCGGCCAGCCCCGCGGTCGGATCGGCCCAGTTGACCTGGTGCAGGACGGGCCGGGCGGCCGGGTGGCCGGACATCAGCCGGGTCCGCAGCGCGGGCAGCAGACCGCGGCCGGGGCTCGTGGACATGCCGACCACCAGGGTGTCCCGCTCGGCGGCCCGCGCCTCCTCCACCGCCGTCTCCGCGGCCTGCCAGGCGGCCAGCACCCCACGGGCGTGCGGCAGCAGCGCCTCGCCCACCGCCGTCAGCCGCACCGACCGCCGGTCCCGGACGAACAGCTCGGCGCCGAGCTGCTTCTCCAGCATCCGGATCTGCTTGCTCAGCGCGGGCTGGGAGACGTACAGCCGCTCGGCGGCCCGCGTGAAGTTCAACTCGTCGGCGACCGCGGTGAAGTAGCGCAGATCGCGCCCGTGAACATCCATAACTCATGGCTATCACAAGGGGACTTGGACGCGGACGGGCCCGCGGAAGAAGGATGGGGACCACAGACGAACCGCCAACGGGGAAGCCCCGCACGGCAGTTGACGACAGTGACGAGGGAGACCGGAACATGAGCGTGAACACGAACGGCGACGCCAAGGTCTGGCTGGTCACCGGCGCGAGCAGCGGGTTCGGGCGGGCCATCGCCGAGGCCGCCGTCGCCGCCGGCGACACGGTGATCGGCACGGCCCGCAGGGCCGAGGGCCTCGCCGACCTGGTCGCCGCGCACCCCGACCGGATCGAGGCGATCGCCCTGGACGTCACCGACGGCGAGCGGATCGACGCGGTGGCCGCCGACGTCCTGTCCCGCTACGGCCGGGTCGACGTCCTCGTGAACAACGCGGGCCGCACCCAGGTCGGCGCCTTCGAGGAGACCACCGACGCGGAGCTCCGCGACCTGTTCGAGGTGCACGTCTTCGGCCCGGCACGGCTGACCCGGGCGCTGCTGCCGCAGATGCGGGAGCGCGGCAGCGGCTCGATCGTGAACATGAGCAGCTTCGGCGGCCAGCTGTCCTTCGCCGGCTTCTCCGCGTACAGCGCGACGAAGGCCGCCCTGGAGCAGCTCTCCGAGGGGCTCGCCGACGAGGTGGCGCCGTTCGGCATCAAGGTCCTGATCGTGGAGCCGGGCGCCTTCCGCACGAACCTGTTCGCCAAGGACGCGGCCTACTTCTCCGACGAGCACCCGGCGTACGCGGAGAAGGTCGGTGCCACCCGGCAGATGGTGCGGGGCGCCGGCGGCGAGCAGCCCGGCGACCCGGCGAAGGCCGCCGCGGCGATCCGCCTCGCCCTGGCCGCCGACGACACCCCGCTGCGGCTGCCCCTCGGCGGCGACGCGGTGGACTTCCTCGCCGGTCACCTCGACGCGGTCAGGGCCGAGCTGACCGCCTGGGAGAAGGTCTCCCGCGGCACCGACTTCGACGCCTAGAGGTCCCGCGGGACCCGGTCACTGCACGTCGAACTCGTTCCCCTCGGGGTCGGCCATCGTCACCCACTCGCCACCCTGCTCCTTGACCGTGCTCAGCACCCGCGCGCCGAGGCCGACCAGCCGGTCGGCCTCGGCCGCCCGGCGTTCGGGGCCCGCGTGGATGTCGAGGTGCAGCCGGTTCTTGCCGGTCTTGGCGTCCGGCACGCGCTGGAAGAGGATCCGGCGGCCGAGCCCGCTCCCGGTCTGCTCGTCCACCGGGTCGTCGGGGTGCCGCACGGCGATGAGGTCCCGGAAGGCCTTGCGCCCCCGGAACTCCACGGTCTCGTCCTCGCGCACCGCCCCGAACCCGAGCAGCCGCTCGACGAGGGCGGCGTTGTCCTCGATCTCGTAGCCGAGCGCGGCGGCCCAGAACTCGGCCTGCGCATGCGGGTCGTGGGCGTCCATGACGAGCTTCCAGTCAAAGGTCATGGGCCCTTTATAGGTCGGTTCAGGCCTCCGCGTGCTCGGATTCGGCGGTCCGCGCGTCGTACGCCACCCGGGCCGCCGCGATCTCGCTCTGATGCGACTCGGTCCACGTCACCAGGGACTGGATCGTGCGGTGCAACGTGCCGCCCAGCGCGGTCAGTTCGTAGTCGACGCGCGGCGGCACCACCGGGTGCACGGTCCGCTTCACCAGCCCGTCGCGCTCCAGCTGCCGGAGCGTGACGGTGAGCATCCGCTGGCTGATCCCGTCGATCTCGCGGCGCAGCTCCATGAAGCGCAGGCACCGCGTGTCGAGCAGCGCGATCACCAGCAGCGACCACTTGTCGGCGATCCGGTCCAGGATCTGCCGCACCTCGCAGTCCTCGCGGGTGTCCCACTGGAAGGGGTCGGCGTCGCCGTAGTCCTTGTCGGAGCCGGTATTCGCGCAGTAACCAGGTGACTTAGAAGTGCCTTCTTCCATGCCTGTCGATGCTGCCGCAGGATTCCAGTGGTTACAAGAGGGAACCGACCCTCACTCCGGTAACCACCCCTGTCGGCAGGCGACTTGAGGAGACACCCGTCATGACCGCACTCCACGGAACCCGCGCCTGGGCCCTGCTGCTCGTCCTGTGCAGCACGATCTTCCTCGAAGGCATCGACGTGGCCATGCTGGCCGTGGCGGTGCCCTCGATCAGATCCGATCTGGAACTCAGTACGGGCGCGGCGTCCTGGGTGATGAGCGCCTACGTGCTCGGCTACGCGGGCTTCACGCTCCTGGGCGGCCGCGCCGCCGACCTGCTCGGCCGCCGCCGGATGTTCCTCACCTGGCTCACCGTCTTCCTGCTCTTCTCCGGGCTCGGCGGCTTCGCCACGGCCGAGTGGATGCTGGTCGTGGCCCGGTTCGTGACCGGGGTGGCGGCGGCGTTCATGACCCCGGCCGCGCTCTCCCTGATCACCACCTCGTACGAGGAGGGGCCGCGCCGCAACCAGGCGCTGCTGGTCTTCGCGGGGACGGCGGCGGGCGGCTTCTCGCTCGGCCTGGTCATCGGCGGCGTGCTCACCGAACTGGGCTGGCGCTGGGTCTTCTTCGCCCCGGTCCTGCTCTCCGCGGCCATCCTCGTGGCGGCGCTGCGGCTGATCCCGCGGCAGAGCGCCCCGGCCCGCACCGGGGCCGGCTTCGACGTCCCGGGCGCGCTCACGGCGGCCGGCGCGATGCTGCTGCTCGCCTTCGGCGTCGTACGCCTGGAGCACGGCCTGGACGGCTGGTGGCTGACGCTGGGCGCGGTGGCGGCGGGGCTGCTCCTGCTGGCGGTGTTCGTCGCCGTCGAACGGCGCGGGAAGACGCCCCTGGTCCGCCTCGGCATCCTCCGCAACAGGGCCACGGTCCGCGCCGACCTCGGCGCCCTGCTCTTCGTCGGCGCCTTCTTCGGCTTCCAGTTCGTGCTGACCCTGTACCTCCAGGAGCTGCGCGGCTGGTCCTCGCTCCAGACGGCGATCGCGCTGATCGTGATGGGCTGCGACGCGGTCCTCGCCCCGACCCTGACGCCCCGCCTCGTGAACCGCTTCGGCAACGTCCGCGTCGCCTTCGGCGGCTTCCTCCTGGCGGTCCTCGCCTACGGCCTGTTCCTGCCGGTCGGCCTGGACTGGACGTACGCGGCGATGTTCCCGACCCTGATCCTCGCGGGCACCGCCTTCGCCCTCGCGTACGGCCCCCTGACCATCGCGGCGACGGACGGCGTGGCCGAACACGAGCAGGGCCTGGCGAGCGGCCTGCTGAACACGGCGACCCAGTTCGGCTCGGCCCTCGGCATCTCGGCGGTGACGGCGGTGTACGGCCTGACCCTGACCGGCACGACACCGGAGGCGACCCTGTCGGCGTTCAGGTGGGCCCTGGCGGTCCCGGTGGCCATGGTGGTGACAGGCGCGCTGCTGCTGGGAGGAGGCCTGCGCAGGGGGCGCGGGGCGGTATCGATCAGCGGCTCCGCCGCGGAGCGCGAGCAACCCACCACAACCCGCACCCGCCGACGCGACCCGATCCCGGCAGACGCAGTGGCTCAGACGGCCGACTCCCGCTGAACCACTCCATCGACCCCGGCCTCCGCAGAAGGTGCGACGGCAATGGCTTCCGCTCGGGCCAGCCGAACCTTCCCGGCCCGAGCGGAGCGCAACGCGTCCCAGGTGAGGAGGACGAGCGCCACCCACACGAGCCCGAACCCGGCCCACCGCTCCGGCGGCATCTCCTCGTGGAAGTACACGATCCCGAGGACGAACTGGAAGACGGGCGCGAGGTACTGCAACAGCCCCAGCGTGGACAGCGGCACCCGGATCGCGGCGGCCCCGAAGCAGACCAGCGGAATGGCCGTCACGACACCGGTGGAGGCGAGCAGCGCGGCATGGCCGACGCCCTCGCCGCCGAAGGTCGACCGGCCCTGGGTGCCGAGCCAGATCAGATAGCCGAGCGCGGGCAGGAACTGCACGGCGGTCTCGGCGGCCAGCGACTCCAGGCCGCCGAGGTTCACCTTCTTCTTGACGAGCCCGTACGTCCCGAAGGAGAAGGCGAGGACCAGCGAGATCCACGGCGGCTGCCCGTACCCGACGGCGAGCACGAGGACCGCGAGCAGGCCGACGCCGACGGCCGTCCACTGCGCGGGCCGCAGCCGCTCGCCGAGCAGCAGCACGCCGAGCGCGATGGAGACGAGCGGGTTGATGAAGTAGCCGAGCGAGGCCTCCACCACGTGCCCGGCGTTCACCGACCAGATGTAGACGCCCCAGTTGACGGTGATGACGGCGGCGGCGACGACGACGAGACCGAGCCGCTTCGGCTGCCGCAGCAGCTCCCGGGCCCATCCCCACTTGCGGACGAAGAGCAGGGCGACGCCCACGACGGCCAGCGACCACACCATCCGGTGGGCCAGGATCTCCACCGAGCCGGCGGGCTTGAGCAGCGGCCAGAACAGCGGCACGAGCCCCCACATGCCGTAGGCCGCGAATCCGTTGAGGAGTCCGACGCGCCCGTCCTGCTTTTCCTTCTCGGCCAACGCCGTCCTCCTCCAGACACCCGGCAGCCCCGCGGCGGCCACCCATGAAGGTAGCGCCGCGGGGCAGTGCGTGTCATGCCCGTATCGCCATACGGTCCTGACGTCCTGACCTGCGACGTCGGCGGGCTACTTCAGGGCGTCGGCGACGGCCTCGGCGACCGGTGTGGTGGGGCGCCCGATGAGCCGCGCCAGATCCCCGTTCCGACGGGCGAGCAGGCCCTGCTCGATGGCGGTGTCGACGCCCACGAGGATGTCGGCGAACGGGGCGGGCAGCCCGGCGCCGAGCAGCACCTCCCGGTTCTCCGCGGGCGTCACGGCGCGGTAGACGACGTCCTTGCCGGACCGCTTCGCGACCTCGGCGGCGTACTCGGCGAGCGACCAGGCGTCGTCGCCGCTCAGCTCGTACGCCTTGTTCTCGTGGCCCTCGCCGGTCAGCACGGCGACGGCCGCCGCGGCGAAGTCGGCGCGCGAGGCGGAGGCGATCCGGCCCTCGCCCGCGGACGCCACGACGGCGCCGTGCTCCAGGACGGCGGCGAGGTTCTGCGTGTAGTTCTCGTGGTACCACCCGTTGCGCAGGAACGTGTACGGCAGGCCCGAGTCCAGGACCGCCTGCTCGGTGACCTTGTGCTCGTCGGCCAGCGCGAAGTCGGCGTCGGGCCCGCCCAGCACCCCGGTGTACGCGAGGGAGGCCACGCCGGCGGCCTTCGCGGCGTCGATCACGGCCCGGTGCTGGGGGACGCGCTGCCCGACCTCGCTGCCGGAGATCAGCAGCACCCGGTCGCCGGACCGGAAGGCGTCCGTGAGCGTGGCGGGCGCGCTGTAGTCGGCGATGCGCAGTTCGACGCCACGCTCGGCGAAGTCCGCGGCCTTCTCCTTGTCGCGCACGACGGCGGCGATCTCCCCGGCGGGCACGCCCGCGTCGAGCAGCCCTTCGACGACGAGACGGCCGAGCTGGCCGGTGGCTCCGGTGACGACGAGGCTCATGTCTGAAATCTCCTTCGGTGCGGTGTTTCCTTCCTCACCGTAAGGGGTGCACTGTGGATCCGTAAGTACCCACTTTGAAGTAAGGTACTTCCATGGCGGTAAGCAGGGTGAGGCAGTGGACGCTCGACAGTGCCGGCGGGCTCTGCCCGCAGCGGCTGGTCCTCGAACACGTCACGAGTCGCTGGGGCGTGCTCGTGCTGTTGGCGTTGCAGGAGCGCTCCTTCCGGTTCAGTGAGCTGCGCCGGGAGATCGGCGGGGTCAGCGAGAAGATGCTCACGCAGACGCTGCAGACCCTGGAGCGCGACGGCATGGTGCACCGCGACGCCAAGCCGGTGATCCCGCCGCGCGTCGACTACTCGCTCACCGAGCTGGGCCAGGAGGCCGCGGCGCAGGTCCGCTCGCTCGCCGAGTGGACGGAGCGGCGGCTGCCGGCGGTGGTCAGGGCGCGAGAGGCGTACGACGAGTCCCGGGCCCCCGGGTCGTCCTCCTGACGTAACTGGGCCTTCCGGCCCCGCTCCTGGGGCACTCGGTGCCGTTCGGCCCGGCATGCGCAGGGCCCTCGGGGGGCAGACGCTCCCTAGGGCGCCAACCCCGCTGCGCCGACCTGGGGGGTTTGCTTTGACATGGTCATACGGATAGTGCCGCCCCGGTGGGCGCGCTCCCGGTCCGACCGGAGTGCCGACCGCCTTCAGCGGGATCGGGACCTGGTCGACGTACTGGCACGTGAACTGACCGAACTGCGGCAGGAGATTCGTCGGGCCAACCTCATCCAGTACCACCGGCTGATCGCGGACCAGTTGGACCGGGCGATCGACGATCCGGACCTGGGAGCCGCGATGAGCACGCTCGACGGACTGTCCGAGCGCGAACGCCGGCAGATGCTGTTCAGCAACCGCGAGTACGCGGTGAGCGTCCTGGCCTACCGCGTCGGCATGTACGACTGGGACGAGCTGGTGGGGGCGTTACGGGTGCTCTGCCGCAACGCGGTCTTCGCCGCCTACTGGGCCCGGACGGTCGACCACAGGCGCAGCCTGCCCGCCGAGTCCCTGGAGGGGCGGGTCGGCAGGGCGGTGGACGGCGTGCTCGCCGAGCTCGCCGAGGATCCCGAGGAGTGGTGGGTCGTGGGTGGCCCGCCGGAGGGAGCGGAGCGCGAATGAGCTGATGTGCGCCCTGTGTGCGCCCTTATCCGCCCCTGGGCGGTGCGTGCAGGTCACGCCTTCGCTGCGGCCCTACAGACGAGTGGTTTCGGCCCTATTGGGTTCGTTGCCCGTGTCGAAATGGGGACCGTCTCGTTGGACCGGGATTTGGCCCGGACCGGGCAGCAGCAAAGGGGCAGTTCAGTTGAGCGAAGATCTCTCGACCGCGCGCATCACCCGCCGACTCGGAACAGCTCCTCAGCTGAGGGAGTGCACCAACGGTGAGACCTGTCCCGACCTCTTCGAGCTGAGCGACGGCAGCTTCGCCGTCATGGGTACCGAGGCCACGGCGGTGCTGGAGCCGTCGCTGCCCTCGGACGCCGGCCGGGCCGACTACGAGCGCATCGTGATCATCAGCAGAGAGACGCTGATCCGTGCCAAGAGGGACATCCCCGATGCGTGACCGGTGACACGAGAGCCCCGGGCGCAGCTCGTGTCCGGGGCTCTCGTGCGAAGCGGGTGGCGGGCTCAGCCCACGACCGTCCAGGTGTCGCCGCCCGCCAGCAGCGCGGCGAGGTCGCCCTTGCCGTTCTGCTCGATGGCGGCGTCGAGCTGGTCGGCCATCTGGGTGTCGTAGACGGGGCGTTCGACGTCGCGCAGGACGCCGATGGGGGTGTGGTGGAGGGTGTCGGGGTCGGCGAGGCGGGAGAGGGCGAAGGCCGTGGTCGGGGACGCGGCGTGCGCGTCGTGGACCAGGACGTCGGCCTTGTTGTCCTCGGTCACCGCGACGACCTTGAGGTCACCCGTGGCCGGGTCGCGCACGACGCCCTTCGAACCGCCCGCGCCGAACGTGATCGGCTGCCCGTGCTCCAGACGGATCACGGCCTCTTCGGCCTGCTGCTTGTCCTTGAGGACCTCGAAGGCGCCGTCGTTGAAGATGTTGCAGTTCTGGTAGATCTCCACCAGCGCCGTGCCCGGGTGGTCGGCCGCCTGCCGCAGCACCGAGGTGAGGTGCTTGCGGTCCGAGTCCACCGTCCGCGCCACGAACGACGCCTCCGCGCCGATCGCCAGGGACAC